>CAZWEZ010000013.1:0-50324 GCA_964632795.1 uncultured Thalassospiraceae bacterium
CCGGGTCATCTTCCCTCGCGGATAAGTGATAGGGACACTCAAAAAAAACCTTGAGTCTGTAGTTACTACAGGCCCCATCCTAGCACTCTTGAAGGCAAGACTGGAGACAAAACTTTCATGGCCAACGCCGAGAGCCCCGTATTGGAGCCAAAACCCGACTCCGAGTCTGCGCTTCGATCCCCAGCCGAGGTGGGAAACCAAGCCGGGAAACAGACGCTGGTCGCCGCTGGCGGCGTTCTCGGAGCTGTCGCCGCCTCATCCTGTTGCATCCTGCCCTTGGTGCTGTTCAGCCTCGGGGCGGGAGGCGCCTGGATCGGCAACCTGACGGCATTGGCGCCGTACCAACCGGCTTTCGTTGCCGTGACCTTGGCCTTCCTGGGCTACGGCTATTTCCTGGTCTACCGCCGGCCCAAGGTGGTTTGCGCCGAGGATACCCCTTGTGCCCGCCCACCACCCAACCGCTTGGTCAAGGGGGCGCTGGGGGCGGCCACGGTGCTGGTGGCGGCGGCTCTGGCCTTCAATTACATCGCCCCATTGTTCCTCGAAACATGACAAGAAAGGGAGTTCCGGCCATGAAACGATATCTCGCCGTTGTCGCCGTTGCCGCCACGCTTCTGTCGGCGGCCACAGCTCTGGCCGCCGAACAGACCGTCACCCTTTCGGTGGACGGCATGTTCTGTGCCAGCTGCCCGTACATCGTGAAGCAGAGCCTGATCAGGGTCGAGGGCGTCAAGGACGTCAGCGTGTCGTTTAATAGGAAAACGGCCGTCGTGACCTTCGACGACGTGGTGACGGATGTCGCGGCCTTGACGGCGGCGACGGCCGGGATGGGCTTCCCGTCGGCGGTGGTGGAACGCTAGGCATTACCCCTGGAGGGGGAAGTTCCATGAACGACAAGCTGGTTGCGGGGCTGGTGACGGCGGTGGTGATCGCGCCCATTTGCGCGGTCTGTATCCTTGGGCTGGCTTTCCTCGGTTCCATGTTCGCCGGCGCCTTCGGCTGGATCGCCGGTCTGAGCCCCGTGGCAACCGCAGGATTGGCGATCGTCGGGGCCATCCTCGTTTACGGGCTCTTGAAGCGGCGGAAAGAGGCGGCCGCGTGCGCGGCGGGCGGGGAAGAGAAGCTGATAGACGGAGCATGAAACGGATGCACGCAGCAACGACAGACGGCCGCCTGGAGATCGAGTTGGCTCCCGGGGTCGTGTTTCCCAACTGGTCCGTGGTGAGTTCGGAGACGGTGGCCGAGGCCCTCGGTGCCATCTTCGAGGCCTTCGGGGTCGAAAGGCGCTGGGCCGGGATGGGCGGCGACGAGGACCGCGTCAGGCGTGTCGTCCTCACGCAATACGCGGAGACGGGCCATGCGCCCTCGCCCGCGCACTTGGCGGACGCGACCGGTCTGTCCCTCGAGGACGTCGGCCGGCTCCTGAGGAGCCTGAGCGCGCGCGATCTCGTCGTTCTCGGCGAGAGCGGCGAGACCATCACCGGGGCCTATCCGTTCACCGAACGCGACACGGGACACCGGGTCCATCTCGGCGGCCGTAGGCTCAATGCCATGTGCGCGATCGACGCCCTCGGTACGGGCGCAATGTGCGGCGAGAATAGCGTCATCGAGTCCTCTTGTCGGAATTGTGATCGGCCCATGCAGGTCGAGACTCGGGATGGAGGCAGGGCGATCAAATCCGTATCGCCCGAGAACGCCATCGTGTGGTCCGGAATCCAGGACACCGGTGGGTGCTCCGCCGACACCATGTGCACGGTCATGGCTTTTTTCTGCTCGGACGACTGCCTGGGTTCGTGGCGTAGCGCCAATGCCTCCGGCACGGCTGGTTACCGGCTGTCAATCGACGAAGGACTCCAGGCGGGCAAGGCGATTTTCATGCCGTTGTTGGCGGCCGCTTCAGTGAACCTGTAGAGGAAACCGACGTACCATGATGAACGACAGAAAACTCATCCGTGCCGGGTCTTGGGGCACGGCCATAGCTGCGGTTTGTTGTTTCACCCCCGCCTTGGTCGTTCTCTTCGGTTTTGCCGGGCTGTCCGCCTTCGTTGGCTGGCTCGACTACGGCTTGTTCCCGATGTTGTTCGCGTCGATGGGGGTGGTCGCCTACGCGCTCTATCTGCGCTTCGGTCGCAAGGGCCCGTCGCCAACGGTGCCGATCGTCGTGGCCGTCGTTGCGCTTTCGGCGCTTCTTTTCTGGCTTGAGTTCAGATATGCGCTGCGCATCTCCGTCGCGGCCGCCATCGCCATTGCCGCTTATGCGTACTATCTGCGCGCCTGCGTGCGGCGGCAAGACAGCCAGTTGGCCGATACAAAGGAGACAACATCGTGAGCAAGGCCTACTGTCCGCCGGCGGCGGGAAACGGCCGCTACGATCTCGCTGTCATCGGTGCGGGCTCTGCCGGGTTCTCCGCCGCGATCGCCGCCGCCGACCAGGGGGCACAGGTCGCCCTCATCGGTCATGGTACGATCGGCGGCACCTGTGTCAATGTCGGCTGCGTGCCTTCGAAGACTCTCATTCGCGCGGTGGAGACTCTGCATCAGGCCCATGCGGCCTCCCGCTTCGCGGGGATCGAAGCACGGTCCAGCCTAAAGGATTGGCGCGCCCTGATCGCCCAGAAGGACGATCTCGTCACTGGCTTGCGGCGGGCCAAGTACATCGATGTCCTGCCCTCCTACAATACGGTCGCGTACATGGAAGGTGCGGCGCTCCTGACCGGAAACGGTGTTTCCGTCAACGGCGACGCCCTCACCCTGGATAAGATTGTCATTGCGACGGGATCCTCGCCGACGGTTCCGAGCATACCCGGCATCGAGGACGTTCCTCATCTCACCAGCATGACGGCGCTGGAGCTCGACCACCTGCCCCAATCGATCATGGTAATCGGAGCCGGATACATCGGCTGTGAACTCGCTCAAATGCTTGCCCGTGCCGGCGTCGCCGTGACGGTGCTGTGCCGGCGCCGGCTGCTCCCCGAGGGCGAGCCCGAGATCAGCGAGGCGCTCACCCGCTGCTTCCGCGACGAAGGCATCACGGTGCGGAGCGGGGTTTCTTACAAGGAGATCCGTCGCACGGACGAAAGCGTCGCGCTGACGATCGCCGGGAACGACGGAGACGACACGGTCGTCGCCGAACAGGTTCTCGTGGCGACCGGGCGACGCCCGAACACGGAGGGCATGGGGCTGGAGGAGGCCGGCGTCGAGCTTCTGCCCACCGGCGGCATCAAAATCGACGACCGGATGCGCACGACCAAAGCCGGTATCTATGCCGCGGGTGACGTGACGGGACGGGACATGTTCGTCTACATGGCCGCGTACGGGGCCAGGATCGCGGCCGAGAACGCGCTTGACGGCGACGCCCACCGGTATGACGCGACAGCCATGCCGGCGGTGACCTTCACCGATCCGCAGGCGGCCAGCGTCGGTCTGACCGAGGCGGTGGCGCGCGAGCGGGGTTTTGAGGTGAAAACCTCCATCCTCCCGCTCGAACACGTACCGCGGGCGCTTGCCGCCCGTGACACGCGGGGGCTCATCAAGCTCGTCGCGGATGCCGAGAGCGATGCGTTGTTGGGTGCCCACATCCTGGCGCCCGAGGGAGCGGACAGCATTCAGACGGCGGTATTGGCGATCAAGAGCGGAATGACCGTTACCGAGCTCGCGGCGACGATCTTCCCATACCTGACGACGGTGGAAGGACTGAAGCTCGCGGCGCTGACCTTCGAAAAGGACGTATCAAAGTTGTCGTGCTGCGCCGGATAGAAACCTGAAATGGAACGCCCCCGATGACCGGCGCAATGGCTTTTGCATTTCTCATCGGAATGATCACCACGGTGAATCCCTGCGGGTTTGTTTTGCTTCCGGCTTAATTTGGCGCGCCGGCTGGGAACGGGTGAGGCCGGCGATGGGAACAGGCTTGATGCGGTCCTTCACGCGATCACTATTGGAGCCTCCGCGACGGCAGGGTTTGTCCTGGTTTTTGGATTGTCGGTGGGGCGATGGTGTTCGGGGCAAATTGGCTCACTAGCGGGTTCCCATGGGCCGGATTCATCATTGGGATCGTGCTGGCTATTACCGGCCTTGCCGTTATGGCGGGTCTGCGGATTGGATTGCGGCTACCGACGGCGAAACGCCTCACCGGCGGGAATGGCCTGAGCGGTGATTTTGTCTACGGCGTTGGCTACGCGATCGTTTCGCTTTCTTGCAGCCTGCCGATCTTTTTAACCGTAACGGGGATGACGTTTTCCGAAAGCGCTCTCGCGATTATGGCATAAAGCCCGATTGACCTGATTTCAGCACCCCATCCCGTAACCTCTGAAATTCCATTTGATTCGTCGAGGAGCCAATTTCCGTTTCCTCGTTTTGGTGGTTTTGGGGACACGCTACTTGAATTCAGGCAACCCGGCGATGGTCCTTCGGCGGAAATTCCGAAGGTCGGGGCATTGCGGTGACGGGGCGCCACGCACACGATGTTTTGAACTGTTTTGAACCGTGTTGAGCGGTGTCCGGTGCTACCTTTCGAGTCCGCGGACAAGGCAAACGGACGGAGGGTCACATGCGCTGGGTTTTGGTTTACGTCTTCGCGCTGGTCCTGTCGCTGGGGGCACCGGCGACGGCCGCCAATCCGACACCTTATTCGGGGACGCGCGTCATCGATACCGGGCGGCCCTTCGCAGCCTTTCTGAGCCAACTCGAAGCGGCGATCAAGGCCAACAAGATGGGCATCGTGGCGCGGGCCTGCGCGACCTGCGGGGCGAAGTCGATCGGCGTCACCATCCCCGGCAACCGGGTGATTATGATCTTTCATCCCCGCTTCGCGGTGCGCATGCTGGCGGCCAGCGAGGAAGCGGGCATCGAGGCGCCGCTGCGCCTTTACGTCACCGAGCGCGCGGACGGCAGCGCCCGGCTGACCTACCGGATGCCGAGCCACGTGTTCGGCGCCTACCAAGTGCCCGCCCTTGACGAGATGGCCAAGGAACTGGACAAGATCCTCGCGGCGATCGTCGTCGCCGCCACCAATCAGGAAGCCGCGCCCTGACCACCGCCACCCTTACCCCGCCCCGAATCCAGCGCCCGATCCTTGCCGCCGCCCTGGTGGTTTCGGCGGCACTGTTCGTCCGTCTGCTCGACGACGGGGCCAAACCGGCCGCTCTGTTCGCGGTCATGAACATCGGCATCATCCTCGGCGCCCTGGTCGCCGGGTCGCTGGCCGGCAAGGTGGCGCCGGGTCCGGCGATCCGATGGCCTTCGCTGGCTGCCGCCGTGATCGGGGGCCTGGTCATGGGTTACGGTGCCCGGCTGGCGTACGGCTGCAACATCGGCGCCTTCTTCAGCGGCGTCGCCTCGACCAGCCTGCACGGCTGGGTTTGGATCCTTTGCGCCATCCCCGGCAACGTCATCGGCGCCCGCCTGAGGCCCTGGTTCGGCCTCGACGGATGAAACGCCCGGGCACTTGAAAGCCGTTCGATACTTCCCACCTCGATCCTCGGAGGTGGACATCAGGATGGAGGAGAAGGTCATGAGGTCCATCGCCGTCGCCCGCCGAGCGCACCATCGAAGGCTTATGGAAAAAGATCGGCGGTAGCGGTCATTTCGCTCCGCGCAAACCGAGTTTGGCGCGCGCTTCCTCGGGGCCCAGCACGCGGGCGCCCAGGCGTTCGATGATCTCGACCGCCCGCTCCACCAGTTGGGCGTTGCTGGCCAGCACGCCGCGGTCCAGATAAAGGTTGTCCTCCAGCCCGACCCGGACGTTGCCGCCCAACAGCACCGCCTGGGCGGCCATCGGCATCTGCATCCGCGATGGCCCGAAACCCGCCCACATGGCATCCTCGGGGAGGGCGTCGCGCATCACCCTCATCGAATCGGTATCGGCCCCGGCGCCCCACGGCAGGCCGAGGCAGATCTGGAACAGCGGCGGGGCCGCTATCAGGCCGTCGTCAATCATCTTGCGGGCGAACCGGACTTGCCCGAGATCGAACACCTCGAGCTCGGGTTTGATGCCGCATTCCCTGACCTTTTCGGCCATGATCCGCAGGTATCCCGGAGGGCTGACGTAAACATAATTACCCTCGCCGAAATTCATCGAGCCGCAGTCGATGCTGCACATCTCGGGCAGCAGTTCGACGGCATGGGCGATCCTTTCCTCAGGCCCGGCCATGTCGGTGCCGGGGCCGCCGACGCTGGGGTCCTCGTCGCCGGGGAACCAGTCGCCGCCCATGCCGCAGGTGAGGTTGATGATGACGTCGGTGGCGGAGTCGCGAATCCTCCCGACCGCCTCGCGGAACAGCGCCGGGTCGCGCGATCCCTTGCCGGTCTCCGGGTCGCGGACATGGACGTGGGCGATCGCCGCCCCCGCCTTGGCCGCTTCGATCGCCGCCTCGGCGACCTGTTGGGGCGTTACCGGCACGCCGGGATGCTTGGCCAGCGTGTCGCCGGCCCCGGTGACGGCGCAGGTGATGATGACTTCGGTGTTCATGTCCTCCCCCTCGGGCTCGGTGGCCGAGCCGGATCGAATTTTTTTCCAGGCGTCGATGATAGTCGAAGAAATGGCGAACGGGCACTGTCGATTTTTCGCCGATCTTGACGATTTTTCGTCAAATTCTATGATCGACCCCAGCCATGGAGCGTCTCGCGGGGGAGGGAAAAGAGATGGAACAGCCAACCACGACGCCGACGTATTCGATCGGCTTCGTGCTCATTCCCAGGTTCAACATGATCGCCTTGCTGGCGACCCTGGAACCGATGCGGATCGCCAACTACATCAGCGGCCGCAAGCTCTACGACTGGCAACTGCTGTCGGTCGGGGGCGGGCAGGTGGCGGCGAGCAACGGCTTGTCCCTGGCCACCGAGTCGATCGCCGGAAACGAACCGCGCCGGGACGCGGTGGTGGTCTGCGGGAGCTGGGATTCCGAACATTACGAGAGCCCGGAGCTGTTCACCTGGCTGCGCCGGCTCGACAGGACGCAGGTGGTTCTCGGGGCCATGGACATCGGCACCTACATCCTCGCCCGCGCCGGGTTGCTTGCCGATCGCACGGTGGCCATGCACTGGTATTGCAGCCGCGCCTTCGCCGAACAGTACCCCGATATCGCGGTCGAAGAGCGGCTTTACATCGCCGAAGGGAACCGGGTGACGATCTCGGGCGGCGTCGCCGGCCTCGACATGATGCTCAACGACATCAAAGAGCGTCATGGCGCGCCGTTGTCACGCGAGGTCGCGGACCATGTCCTTCACGGACCAATCCGCCCCCCCGGCTCGGCGCAGCGTTCGCGCGGCGTGGACGACCGCAAGTTCCTGGTTCCGGTGATGCGCCAGGCCATCGCGCTGATGGAAGACAACCTGGAAGACCCGCTGACCATCCCCGGGCTGGCGAAGGCCCTCGGCATCTCGCAACGCAAGCTGGAGCGGCTGTTCCGCAAGCACGTCGGATCGTCGGTGGTCGGCTTCTACCGGATGCTCCGCCTGCAGCATGCGCGGGTCCTGTTGACCAACACCGACCTCCCGATCCGCGAAATTTCGGTCGCCTGCGGCTATTCCAGCCTGTCCCATTTCGCCAAGTCCTTCCACGCCCAGTTCGGACGCCGCCCCCGGGACAACCGCGACGCCTGGCCGGAATCGGATCCGGCCCCGGTATGGCTCGGAATCACCGCCTCCCTGACCGACCCGGCGCCCTGATCCGGCGCGAAGCGCATTCCCTTCTTCTCCGCGCCCTCCGCGTCTTAAAATCTTCCTCCGCGTCCTCTGCGTTGAATCACCCGTTCATCCCGCGCACGGTGTTCGAAGGGATAGCTTGAACGAACCGGGTAATTGAACGCAGAGGACGCGGAGGAAGAGAAAGACGCGGAGGGCACGGAGGAAGATAAAGGGAATGCGCTTCGCGCGAGATCGTTCCTATGGCCCGCCCCGTCGCCGGTGAGCACGGAAAAACCCCGCCCGAAGGCGGGGTTTCTCGCGATCGGCCGGGGGCCGGGCGGTCAGGCGGCGGCCAGGGCCTCGCCGCCGCGGACCAGCCCGGTCTCGACCGGGGTCGCGCCGCGCAGGATGTCGAGCACCGGGCAGTGGGCGTCGACCGCCTGCTTGAGGCGTGCGAGGTCCTCGGGGGCGGCCGGGCTGTCGATCTCGACGGTCGCCCGGATCGCCTGGTAGCCGGCCCGGATGTCCTCGCCCACGGCGAAGAACCCGCGCAGGTCTAGGTCGCCCTCGACCTTCACCGAGACCCCGTCGAGGGGAATGCCGAGGGAATCGGCGTACAGCCGGTAGGTGATCTCCTGGCAGGTGCCGAGCGCGGCCAGGACCAGCTCGACCGGGTTGGGGCCGGTGTCGGCGCCGCCCAACTGTTCGGGTTCGTCGACGGTCAGCGAGAACTGGCGGACCGTGGCGATGCTCTTGAGGCCCTCGACCTGGCGGCTCTCGGTGACGAAGGTGACGGCCGCCTGGCCGGGTTCCTCGGTCAGGGCGGCGCGGGTGTTCTCGACGACGGCGGCATAGGGGAAAGTCATGGTTCTCACTCCTTGGTCAGGTGTCTCGGGTCCACCGGAACCCCCCACCATGGAAGGTCCCGGAAACTGAGCTGAAGGGAGAACGCCGAATTAAAAAGCCCGCCTTGGGATACCTCGGGCGGGCAGATCAGTGAACCCCGCTTTAGCTGTACTTATTTCGCGCCCGCAAGCTGAAGCTCAAATCGGCGCATCCCCATATAAATGGATAAAAACCACCGCCGTCAAGAAAAAACATCAAGACGTGATCAATATATTTATATTACATATATTATTTGTTTTTTATCTCCGCCGCGACCCCGAGGTCGCCGAACTGGATCAACGCCTGGCTTGATCTTGCGCGAAGCGCAATCCCTATTCTTCCTCCCCGACCTCCGCGGTGAATCTCCCGTTCATGCCGCGCACGGTGTTCGAACGGATGGCCTGAACGAACCGGGGTAATTCAACGCGGAGGACGCGGAGGAAGATTAAGACGCGGTGGGCGCGGAGTAAGATTAAAGGGAATGCGCTTGGCGCGGAATTATTCCGGCGCTATTTCGCCAGCGCCTTGAGGATGGCGACCAGGCCGGCGTCGCGTTCTTCCAGGAGGTCGGCGTAGCTGCGGCCGGCGGCGAGGTCGTCGCAGCCGTCGACCATCTTGTCGCGGAGCTCCTTGGTCAGTTCGGGGGCGACGAGGCGGGTCCACGGCAGTTTCAGGGCGGGGCCGAACTGGTCCAGGCAATAGGCCATTCCGCCTTCGCCGCCGCCGACGTGGAAGGTCATGCACGGCCCCATGAACGCCCACCGCGGCCCCGGGCCGTTGACCACCGCCTGGTCGATCTGCTCCACCGTCGCCTCGCCGGCGGCGACCATGTGCAGGGCCTCGCGCCAGATCGCCTCCTGGAGCCGGGTGGCGACGAAGCCGGGGACTTCGCGTTCCATGACCAGCGGCGACTTGCCGGCGTGGCGATAGAAGTCGGCGACCCAGCGGACGGTCTCGGGAGCCGTCTTGGCGCCCCCGGCGACCTCGACCAGGGGCAGCAGATAGGGCGGGTTGAAGGGGTGGCCGACGATGGTCCGTCCGGGGGTGGCGCACCGGGCCTGGATGTCGGACATCGGAAGTCCCGAGGTGCTGGAGGCGATGACCACGTCTTCGGGCACCGTTTCGCCGAGGCGCCTATAGAACGCCTGTTTCAGCTCCAGGTCCTCGGGGATGCTCTCCTGGATGAAGCCGGCTCCGGCGACGGCGTCCTCCAGGTCGCCGGTGACGGTGAGACGGTCCATCGAGGCGCCCTCGGCGAGGCCGATGGTACGGAGGCACTTCCAGGCGGTATCGATCAACACCCGAAGCGCCTCTTCCTCGCTCGGGTCGTGCATGTAGATGGCGACGTCGTAGCCGCGGCCCAGGAAATGGGCCGCCCAGCCGCCGCCGATCGGGCCGCTGCCGAGGCTCGCCACTCGGGTGATGCTTTTGGGGTCTTTCAGCGCCATGTCCCTCACTCGCCCTTGAAGACCGGTTTGCGCTTCTCGACGAAGGCCCGGGCGCCTTCCTTGGCATCCTCGGACTTCAGCATCTTGCGGTAGATCGGAAGCTCTTCGGTGCGCATGGTCCGGAAGGCGTGCTCGATGGTATCCCCTTCGATGGCCCGCATGATCTCCTTGACCGCCTGCAACGCCAGGGGCGCCGCTTCGGCGATCCGCTCCGCCCACTCCCTGGCCTTGGCCATCAGTTGGTCGGCGGGCACCACCAGGTTGACCAGGCCGTGGCGGTAGGCCTCCTCGGCCCCCATCCGGCGGCCCAGGAACAGCATCTCCATGGCCACGTTGTAGGGGATGCGGCGCGGCAGGCGCTGGATGGCGCCGGCATCGGGAACGATGCCGATCGGCAACTCGGGAAGCGCGAACTCGACGTGTTCGGCGGCGATGATCAGATCGCAGGCCACCGCGATCTCGAGTCCGCCGCCGATGGTCAGGCCGTTCAACGCCGCGATCACCGGCTTGTTGAGGTTCCACATCTCGGTGATGCCGGCGAAGCCGCCCAGGCTGGCGTCCTCGCCTTCCCACCACTCGTCGAGCTGGATGTCCCCGCCGTCGAGTTCCTTGAGGTCCCAGCCGGCGGAGAAGATCCGCTCCCCGGCGCCGGTGATGAGGCCGACCCGCAGCCCGGGATCGTCGCGCAAGGTCACGAAGGCTTCGCCGAGCAGCCGGCTGGTCTCGAGACCGATGGCGTTCACCTTCGGGTTGTCGATCGTGATCTCGAGAACGTATCCGCGCCGTTCGACCTTTATTTTATCCCCTGCCTGGCTCATCTTTCCCTCACCCCAATGAACGTGACGCCATGATCGAGGCATCCAACCGGAAAATAACCTACATTTTCGACACGGATAATGGAAATTCGGCAAACAGGCGATGATTCTCGCCGCCATGCGTCTCGTCGCCATGCGCCGCCGGGAATGTCGAAAAAATTACGTTCGTGTCGAATAAGTGAGGGAATATTCCCCGGGAATCCCCGATCATGGGAAAAGTGATCGATCCCGCCTATGGAACGAGGGACAGCCATGGACTTCCAGTTGAGCGACGAACAGCGGATGCTTGTCGAATCGCTGAGGGCTTTCGTCAAGGAGGAAATCGAACCCCACGAAGCCGAGGTCGACCGGGCCGGCGAGGTTCCCAAGGAGCTCGGCGAACGGATCGCCCGACGGGCCATCGAGATGGGGTTCTACGCCCCCAACATGCCGGAATCGGTCGGCGGCGGGGGGTTGGATTACGCCACCCTGGCCATCTTCGAACGTGAACTCGGCAAGACCAGCTACGGCCTTCACGGCTTCATTCACCGGCCCTCGGAGATCCTCATGGCGTGCAAGGACGAACAGATCGGGAAATACCTCGATCCCTGCGTGAGCGGGGAAAAAGTCGAGTGTTTCGCCCTCACCGAGCCCGGCGCCGGTTCCGACATCATGTCGATGCGGACCAAGGCGGTCGCCGAGGGCGACGACTTCGTGATCAACGGCTCGAAGCACTTCATCAGTTGCTGCGGGGTCCCCGATTTCGCGATCCTGTTCGCCATCACCGGCCTCGAAGAGACGCCGCGAGGGGAGAGAAAGAAGATCACCGCCTTCCTCGTCGACAAGGGGACGGACGGCTTCGAGATGACCCGCGGTCCGCGTTGCGTCAGCCAACGGGCCTATCATACCTACCAGTTGTCGTTCGACGATTGCCGCCTCAACAAGGAGCAGATCCTCGGCGAGGAGGGCAACGGCCTCGAGTTGGCCGACGAATGGCTCAAAATGGGCCGGGTGTGGGTCGCCGCCGGATGCTGCGGGAAGATGGAACGGCTGTTGGAGCTGGCCAGCGAATGGGCGGCGACGCGGATCCAGTTCGGCAAGCCGATCGGTCGCTTCCAGGGGACCTCGTTCAAGCTCGCCGACATGGCGACCGAGCTTCGCGCCTCCGACCTGATGTTGATGGACACCGCGGCCAAGGCCGATCGCGGCGAGATGCGCCAGGAGGACGCGGCGATGGTCAAGCTTTTCGCCTCGGAAGCCCTGGCCAGGGCCGCCGACAATACCGTGCAGATTTACGGCGGCATGGGATTGATGGACGACCTGCCGGTGGAGCGGTTGTGGCGCGACGCGCGGCTCGACCGGATCTGGGACGGCACCTCGGAAATCCAACGCCACATCATTTCGCGCACGATCCTGCGCCAGCTCGGGGCATGACACCGCGCCAGCGACGCAATCTCGAACGCCTTCTGGCGCCGCGAACGATCGCGTTCATCGGCGGCGAGGCCGCCGCCTTCGCCGCCCGCCAGTGCGCCGAGGCCGGGTTCGACGGCGAGATCTGGGGCGTCAACCCGCATCGCGCCGAGCTCGGCGGCCAGCCGTGCTTCCCCTCGGTGAAGGACCTGCCGGGGGGGCCGGACGCCGTGTTCCTGGCCGTGCCCCGCGACGCCGCGGTGGAGACGGTGGCGGCGTTCCGGGACATCGATGCCGGGGGCATCGTCTCGTTCACCGCCGGCTTCGGCGAGACCGGCGAGGTGGGCGTGGAACGCGAACGGCGACTGGTCGAGGCGGCGGGCGAGGTCGCCCTGGTCGGCCCCAACTGCTCGGGGATCCTCAACTTCGTGTGCAACGCCCCCCTGTGGCCCTTCAGCTTCGGCGGTTCGCCGACCAGGCGCGGCATCGCCTTCGTCACCCAGAGCGGCATGCTGGGCAACACGGTGACCCTGAATGAGAGGACGATCCCGTTCGCCTACATCATCAGCGCCGGCAACCAGGCGATGCTCGGCATCGAGGACTTCCTCGAGGTCCTGGTCGACGATTCGGCGGTGTCGGCGATCGGCCTCTACGTCGAGGGACTGCGGGACATCGGGCGCTTCGCCGAGGCCGCCATCCGGGCGCTCGAGGCCGGGGTGCCGATCGTCGTCCTGAAGGCCGGAACGTCTGAGATCGGCTCGCGCCTGACGGCCACCCACACCGGCACCCTGTCGGGCACCGACGAGCTGTACCAGGCCCTGTTCGAGCGCCTGGGCATCGTCCGGGTGACTTCGCCGGTGGCCCTGCTCGAGACCCTCAAAATGCTCACCGTGGCCGGCGCCCCGAAGGGCAACAGGTTCGCCGCGCTGACCTGTTCGGGCGGCGATTCGACGATGCTGGCGGACAGCGCGGAGCGGCTCGGCATCGCCTTTCCCCAGCCCTCGTCCGGGGTCGCCGCGGCCCTGGCCGAACAGCTTCCGCCGATCGCCACGGTGACCAATCCGCTCGACTACACGACCCCCCTGTGGGGCCACGAGGAGCCGCTGAGGAGGCTGTGCGCGACCATGTTTTCGGACGGCTACGACGCCGCGGTGCTGGTTCAGGACTATCCGCCCGCGGCGGGCGACAGCCAGGAACCCTACCACGCCGACGCCCGCGCCTTCATCGCCGCGGCCAAGGAGGCCGGGATCCCCGCCGCCATCTGCACCGGGCTTCCCGAAACCATCGACCGCCAAACCCGGGAACGGCTCGTCGCCGCCGGCGCCGCCCCCCTGCAGGGCCTCGAGGAAGGGTTGTCGGCGATGTCGGAGGCCGCCCGCTACGGCGCCTTCCAGTCCGCCTTCGCCCCCTCGCGAGACGGCGCCGGGCTCGCCATACGCCCCGTCCCGCCGCTCGCCGGCGAGGCCGCCGTGGTCGATGAATGGGAGGGCAAACGCCGTCTCGCCGAGGCCGGGGTCGCGGTTCCCGAGGGCCGCCTGGTCGCCGCCGCCGACGCCGCCGCGGCGGCCGTCGAGATCGGCTTCCCGGTGGCCCTCAAGATGGTCTCGGCGCGGCTTCCTCATAAAACCGAGGCCGGCGCCGTCAGGCTTGGCCTGGACTCCCCGGGGGCGGTCGATGACGCCGTCGCCGCGATCCGCGATGCGGTCGGCGCGTACGCGCCCCAAGCCGCGACCGGGGATTTCCTGGTCGAGAGGATGGTCACTGGGGCGGTCGGCGAACTGCTGGTCGGGGTGCGCCGCGACGACCAGTTCGGCCAGGTCATGGTCCTCGCCAGCGGCGGCACGCTGGTCGAGCTGGTCGGGGACTCACGGGTGCTGCTGTTGCCGGCCGACCGGGCAAGCGTCGAGGCGGCCCTGGCGTCGCTCAAGGTGTCGGCGATGATCGACGGTTTCCGGGGCGCCGCGGCGGGGGACCGCGAGGCGCTGGTGGATACGATTCTCGCCATCGCCCGCTTCGCCGATAGCGAGCGCGATCGGCTGAGCGAACTCGACGTCAACCCGTTGATGGTGCTGGGCGAGGGCGAAGGCGTCCTCGCCGTGGACGTGCTGCTGCGCGCCGTCCCTTCCGTCGCAGGGCGTTGACGACCTTCTCCGGGGTGATGGGAAGGTCGTGGATACGCACCCCGATGGCGTCGGCGACGGCGTTGGCGATGGCGGCGGGGGTCGCCGTGATACCCGCTTCGCCCATGCCCTTGGCGCCGAACGGCCCAAAGCCGCTGCGCGATTCCAGGATGATGGAGCGGACCGGGCACATGTCCATCGAGGTCGGACAGAGATACTCGCCGAGAGACGGGGTCAGCAGCCGGCCATCCTCGTAGATCAGCTCTTCGCTGAGCGCGAAGCCGTGTCCCTGGGCCACGGCCCCTTCGATCTGGCCTTCGACGGCCCGCGGATTGATCGCCTGTCCGACGTCGTGGGCGCCGATGCTCTTGAGCACCGTAACTTCCCCGGTCTCGGTATCGACCGCCACCTCGACCGCGTGAGCGCCGAAAGTGAAATCGGGATGCACCTGTCCCTGGCCCGTCTCCGGATCGAGCGGCTCACCGTAGGGAGCCCGGAAGATGGCCAGTTCCGAGCGGTGGATCCCCTCGGCGGCGCAGATCGCCACCACATCCTTCAGGGCCATCGAGCGCTTGGGATCGTCGGCCACGAAGACGCGGGACTCCGCCAAGGCGATGTCGCCGGGGCCGACGCCGAACTCCACGGCCGCCCGGGCCGCCAGGCGCCCACGTATGGCCTCGGCGGCAAGATGCACCGCATTGCCGCTCATGTACACGCCCCGGGTCGCGGTGCACATGCCGGCGAAAGGCGTGGTCGATGAATCGCTGTTGTAGACGGTGATGGCGTCCATGCTTACGCCGAGGACCTCGGCGGCGATCTGGGCCAGCGTCGATATTTGCCCGCCGCCGATGTCTGGCATCCCCGAACGTATCAGCACGGCGCCGTCCAACTCGATGCTGACCCACCCCTCGGCGGTGTCGCGCAGCCAGACCATCCGGCCATAGGGCTGCAGGTAGGTGGCGACGCCGCGGCCGATCTTGAGCGGTCCGTCATCGGGGGTGGGGGCGCCGAGCGCGTCGGCCGCCCTGGTCATGCAGTCGTCCGTCCACACGGCGCTTTCGACCCTGAAGCCGGTGACGGTGGGATCCCCGGTGTCGAGGAAGTTGCGGCGCCTCAACTCCAGCCGATCGATGCCGAGCACCTTGGCCGCCTCGTCCATCTGCTGCTCGTAGGCGATGCAGGCCTGGACCGCGCCGAAGCCGCGGAAGGCGCCGGTATACATGTTGTTGGTGGCCACCGAACGCGCATCGATATGCACGTTATCGACCCGATACGGGCCGGCCCCCGCCTCGGTCGCGTACAGCAACACGTAGGGGGACATGAACACGTAGGGTCCCGAATCCGAGGTGATGTCGATTTTGGCGGCGGTGATCACGCCGTCCTTGGTGAACCCGGTCTTGTGGGTGATCGTGAAGGGGTGGCGCTTGGCGTGCCCGTGAAACGATTCCTCGCGGGAATAACACAGCCGCACCGGCCGCCCGGAGGCCGTTGTCAACAGGCCGAGATAGGCCTCCACGGTGGCCTCGGTTTTGCCGCCGAAGGCGCCGCCGACCATGGCCCCGCGAATCCGCACCTTGCTGTGCGGCACGCCGAGGACCTCGGCGACATCGCGGAAACGTTCGACGGACTGCGTGGCGGTCCGGATGTTGACGACATCGTGCTCGTCGATCCAGGCCAGCCCCACCTCGGGCTCGAGGAACGCGTGCTCGAGGAACTGGGTGCGGAAGGTATTTTCGACGATCGTGTCGGCTGCCGCGAAACCGGCCTCGACGTCGCCCTTGCGGACCTTGTATCGGGCGACGACGTTGTCGCTCCCGAAGACGATCGGGGCGCCCGGCGCCAGGGCTTCGAATGGATCGTACACCCCCTCCATCGGCTCGAGGTCGACTTCGATGAGGCCGATCGCTTGCTTGGCGATGGCTTCGGACTCGGCCGCCACCAACGCCATCGGTTCGCCCTGATAGCGGACGATTTCATTGACCAGAAGCTGCTGGTCGGTATCCAGGTCCTGGTAGCCGCTGAGACCGGGGAAATCGGTCGACATGGTGCCTTTGGGGAGATCCTGGTAGGTCAGCACGCAAGCGACACCCGCCAAATCCCGCGCCTTGGAAACATCGATACGTCTCAGGCGCGCGCTGGCAAGAGGACTCCGCAGCACCTTGGCGTGCAACATGCCCTCCATCGCATAGTCGCCCGCATAGGTCGTCTTGCCGTAGGCCTTGCCCGGGGCGTCGGTGCGCGGGAGCGGCTTTCCAATGTGCCGGAAGGCGACGTTCGCGGCGCGATGCGGAGAAGGAACAAGCTTGCTCATTTCGCGTCCTCTTGCCCTGGCAAAGTAATAGACGTTGGCGCCGCGAAGCGTAAACTTGAAAAAGGTTTTGAGTTGCGTAACAATTCTGTCGTGCGAAGCCTCCAAAACAGACTGCCCCCGGTGAAAAGCCTCGTCGCCTTCGAGGCCGCCGCGCGTCACCTCAGTTTCACCCGGGCCGGCCAGGAAATGATGATCTGCCGCGAATCGGTGAGCCGGCATATCCGGATCCTCGAGAAACATCTCGGGGTCAAGCTTTTCGAACGCCATTACCGGTCCCTGGAACTCACCGAGGCGGGGAAGGCGTTCCAGGGGGGGGTGGCGGACGGTCTGGAAATCATCGCCCGGGCGGCGGCCGACGTACAGCGCCTGGACAAGCCATCCAAGATCGCGGTGACGACCACCATCGCCATAACCACGTTCTGGCTCACCCCGCGCCTGCCGCGGTTCCGCCTCGAACATCCGGATGTGGAGATTCGCGTCAACGCCACGGACACGCCGCCCGACCTGGTCGGCGAAGGTATCGACGTGGGTATCCTGTACGGCACGGGACAGTGGCCGGGCCTCGAGGCGACCAAGTTGTTCGATATCGAGACCTTCCCCGTGTGCTCGCCCGAATACCTGAAGACCGCCGGCCCCATCGAAACCCCGCGCGACCTTCACGGCCAGACCTTGCTGTACCTGTACGGAGAAGTCCATGCGCTGGAAAACTGGGCGTGGTGGATGGAGGAGACCGGCGCCCCGATGCGCTCGTCGTCCCACTCGTTGGGGTTCGACAGCTACGTCAACGTGATGCAAGCGACGCTGGACGGTCAAGGGATCGCGCTGGGCTTCTCGCACGTCGTCACCGACCTGTTGGCCGAAGGCCGTTTGGTCCGGCCCATCGAACACGCATGCGGCAATTGCCCCGACATATACCTGGCGGTCCCCAGGAGCAAGGAGCCGACCCCGAACGCGCGCAAGTTCATCGACTGGGTGATCCGCGAAGCGGATGGCGCGATATAAATGTTACGTTAGCCTAATCCTTTTGCAAGTTTACGGGCCACGGTTGCCCCAACTATCATCGGATTTGATGAAATATCCGGCCCACTTCGGGGTGCAGTCCAGATGTTGACGCTAACCGCGGCGCTGCGCCGCGCGTCCACCGTATACGGGCACAAACTGGCGATCATCGATCCCGAAGGCCGGTTCACCTGGGCCGAGTTCGTCGACCGCGTCGGCCGCGCCGCGAGCGTCCTGCAATCGCTGGGAGTCAAGCGCGGCGACCGCTTCGGCATCATCTGCCGCAACGGTTTTCGCAACGCCGAGCTGATGCATGCCGGCTACTGGATGGGGGCGGTGCCGGTGCCCGCCAACTATCGGCTGGCGCCGATCGAGATCGCCGACATCTTCACCGACGCCGGGTGTGAAATCGTCGCCGTCGAAGACCATTTCGCTCCCTTGATCGGCTCCCAGGCGCTGAAACCCTGGGCCGGGGAGGCGTTGTGGATCGCGCGGGCGTCGGCGTCCGTCGATGGCCGGAGCTACGAGGCGTTGCTGAGGGCCGCCGCGCCGGCGCCGATGCATGACGCCGCCGAGGACGACGAGGCGCTTCTTCAGTACACCGGCGGCACCACCGGCCGCGCCAAGGGGGTGCGGCTGTCGCACAAGAACGTGGTTTCGAACGGCCTCCAGGTGGCGAGCACCGTCCATCCGCGCTCGAGCGACGTCTTCCTCCATGTTTGCCCCATGTTCCACTCCGGGGATCTCCTCGCCACCGCCTTTACGCTGGCCGGCGCCGCCCACGTCTATCTCCCGGAATTCTCCGGCGACGCCGTGTTCGCGGCGATCGAGAAATACCGCGTAACCTTCGTGATACTGGTGCCGGGCATGATCGTCATGGCCCTCAAGGGGGCCGATATCACCCGCTACGACCTGTCGTCGCTACGGACCCTGTGGTACGGAGGCTCGCCGCTTGCCGTCGAATGGATCGTCAAGGCGCTCGAGGCCTTCAAGGTCGACGACATCGTCCAATGCTACGGCCAGACCGAATCCTCGCCGGCGGTGACCCTGCTGCTCACCGCCGATCACCTGGAAGGGATCGAAACCGGGAACGCGGAAATCCTGGGCAGCGCCGGCCGCCTGCTGCCGGGCGTCGACATGCGCATCCTCGATTCCGAAGACCGCGAGGTGGCGCCCGGCGAGCCCGGCGAGATCGTGGTCCGCGGGCCGAACGTATCGCGGGGCTACGTCAACCGGCCCGAGGAGACCGCGACCGCCTTCCGCGACGGCTGGTACCACAGCGGGGACATCGGGCGGATCGATGAACGCGGCTACCTCCATATCCTCGACCGCAAGCGGGACATGGTGATCACCGGGGGGGAGAACGTCTACTCCTCGGAGGTCGAGGCGGCCCTCTCCAAGCACCCCAAGGTCCTCGAATGCGCCGTCACCGGGGTCCCCGACGAAACCTACGGCGAGGCGTTGCTGGCCGCGATCGTCACCGTCGGGGGCGAAACCCTCGGCGAAGAGGCGCTGATCGCCCACTGCCGCGATCTGATCGGCGGCTACAAGATCCCGCGGCGCTACGTCTTCCTCGACGAGCTGCCGAGGAGCACCTTGCACAAGGTCCTCAAGCACCAACTTCGCGACGCCTACGACGAGGGATCGGGGACAAGCGGATGAACGAGAGCGACACCAGGAAAACGGTCCCGGTGTACTGTTCCCAGTGCACGGCGGGACCCGACCTGATGAAGGTCGAGGTCGAGGACGGCGTCGCCATGCGCGTCGTCTCCAACTTCGACATCGAGGACCAGCATCCGGGCGGCGGCCGGGTGTGCGTCAAGGCCTATGGCCTCATTCAGAAGACCTACAATCCGAACCGCGTCAAGCAGCCGATGAAGCGGACCAATCCCAAAAAGGGCCGCGACGAGGACCCCGGCTTCGTGGCCATCACCTGGGACGAAGCGTTCCGCACGATCGGCGAAAAGATGCGCGCGCTCAGGGCCAAGGGCCTGCTCGACGAGGAAGGCTTCCCGCGCCTCGCCATAACCATCGGCGGCGGCGGCACCCCGGTCCAGTACATGGGGACGTTTGCCGCCTTCATGAAGGCGTGGGGGGCGCTCGACCAGGGGTATGGCGCCGGGCAGGGCGTCAAGTGCGCCCACTCCGAGCACCTGTACGGCGAGTTCTGGCACCGCGCCTTCACCGTCGCCCCGGATACGCCGAAGGCCAACTACGTCATCAGCTGCGGCCTCAATTCCGACGCCTCCGGCGGCGTCGTCGGCGTGCGGCGCGAGGCCGACGCACGGGCGCGCGGCATCAGGCGGGTCCAGGTCGAGCCGCACATTTCGGTGACCGGGGCCCTCGCCGCTGAGTGGGTGCCGATCAAACCCAAGACGGATTCGGCCTTCCTCTACGCCCTCATCAACCGGATGATCGTCGAGCGGCCGATCGAGGAGACCTGCGACCTGCCATTCCTCAAGGAGCGCACCAACTCGCCCTATCTGGTCGGGCCGAACGGATGGTTCCTGCGCCACTCCGAGAGCGGGAAACCGCTGGTCTGGGATCTCGCGGACGACACCGCAAAGCCCTTCGACGCCGAGATCGGGGATGCGGCCCTCACCGGCGGCTACACCATCTCCGGCGTCGAGCACGGCGCCGACGGCGAGAAATTCAGCCACCACGAGGTCGAGGCCAAGCCGTCCTTCCAAGTCTTCCTCGACCTGATGACGCCCTATAGCGCCGATTGGGCCGAGGGCGAGTGCGAGGTCTCGGCCGAGACGATTCGCCGGGTCGCCGACGAGTATGTCTCCCAGGCCTGCATCGGCCAGTTCACCGAGATCGAGGGCCACACGATGCCCTATCGGCCGGTCGCGGTGATGCTCGGCAAGGGCGCCAACAATGGCTGGGGCGCCTACGGCTGCTGCTGGGCGCGAACGATGCTCGCCTGCCTGGTCGGGGCGCTCGAGGTGCCCGGGGGAACCCTTGGCACGACGGTCAAGCTGGTCCGTCCGGCGGCCAGTCGCGTCGGCTCGGTTATCCCGGGCGAGGACGGCTTCATGAACTTTCCCTTCAACCCGACCTCGGCCAACCAATGGAAGCGCACCCCGAGCATCAGAAACGCTTACGATACGCTGATTCCGCTGCTTTCGGACTCGCCCTGGTCGCCGGCGCTGGGCCCCGCCCATCTGCCCTGGCTGTTCCAGAAGGAGACGCCGAAAAACTGGCCACGTACCGCGCCTCCGGAAATGTGGATCTGCTATCGAACCAATCCGGCGATCAGCTCGTGGAACCCGAACGAGGTCGCCGAACGCATCGCCGAGTTCCCGTTCACCGTCGCCCTGGCCTATACGTTGGACGAAACCAACCACCTCGCCGACATCCTGCTGCCCGAATCGACCGACCTCGAGAGCACCCAGTTGATCCGCATCGGCGGCACCAAGTTCTCCCAGAACTACTGGCACCACGAGGGTTGGGCGATCCGCCAGAAAGTGGTCGAGCCGGTGTACGACACCATGGACATCTCGGACATCGCCGCCCGCTTGGCGGTCGAGGTCGACATCCACGAAGACTATATCGCGGCCATAAACAGCGGCGCCGCGGGCACCCGGCTGGTCCGCGACGGGAAGTACGACTTCTCGCTGCCCGCGGATGAGCCGGTGACCCCCGATCGGGTCTGGGACAGCGTCTGCAAGGCCGCGAGTTGGGACCTCAGCGGAGGCAGGGAGGTCCACGATCTCTCCTGGTTCCGGGACAACGGCTTCATGCTGCGGGAATTCAAGGAGATCGACTGGTACATCTATCCGGCGCTGGAGCGCCAGGGCCTGCGCTTCGAGATGCCCTATCAGGAACGCCTTACCCGGCACGGCCGTCAACTCGCCCATCGACTGGGCGAGATCGGCGTCGACTGGTGGCAAGACCAGCTCGAGGAATACGAGTTCATGCCCACCTACAAGCCCTACGCCGATATATGGCTCAACTACGCCGCCGAGTACGGCCGCAATCCCGATGACTATCCGTTCTGGGCGCTGACGGAGCGCTCGATGCAGTACGCCTGGGGGGCCAATGTCGGGATTCCCGTGATCTACGAGGTGGCGAAAAACGTCACCGGCCACAAGGGCGTCATCATCAACCGCACCCGGGCGCTCGAACTCGGCATCGGCGAAGGCGACGATTTGGTGATCGAATCGGTGATCGGCGTCACCGAGGGCAAGGCGGTCCTGCGCGAAGGCATCCGTCCTGATACGGTTCTTATGATCGGCCAGTTCGGCCACTGGAAGACGCCTTTCGCCAAGGACCTCGGCCTGGCCAACCTCAATCCGCTGACCGACATTTCGCTCAAGCTGACCGACAACACGGGCAGCGGCGCCGACCTCATGCGGGTCCGCGTCTACCGGGGGACGTGATGGAGCAAATCGCGGAAGCGCGCACGCCCCGCTGGGGCATGGTGATCGACCTCAACCGCTGCGTCGGTTGCCAGACCTGCACCATCGCCTGCAAGTACGCCAACGACACCCAGCCCGATGTCCAGTGGCGGAGTGTAATCGATGTCGAGTTCGGGACCTTTCCCGACGTCGAGCGAATCTTCGCGGTGGTCGGGTGCCAGCATTGCGCCGAACCGCCGTGCGTGCCGGTGTGCCCGACCGGCGCCACCGGGCAGCGTGGCGACGGACTGGTCACCATGGATTACGACCGCTGCATCGGCTGCGCGTCGTGCGTCGTCGCCTGCCCTTATCAGGCCCGCACCATCGCCCACCGTCACGAGTGGTATTACGGCGTCGAGACGGTCCAGGAGTCCCGGACCCGTCACCGCGAGCGCGAGGGGGTGGCCCAGAAATGCACCTTCTGCATCGAGCGGATCGACGAGGCGGCGGAGCGCCGCCTCACCCCGGGCGTCGACTGGGACGTCACTCCCGCCTGCGCTTCGGGCTGCATCACCCAGGCGATCGAGTTCGGCGACTTCAACGACCCCGAGAGCAACGTCTCCCGGCTGACCCGCGACAAGCCCTATTTCCGGATGCACGAGGAGCTTGGGACCGAGCCGGGGATCCGTTACCTCTATTCGACGCCGACGGTCCCGGGCCGCGATCCCCCGCCCGGCGATCTTGGCGACGACCGGCTCGGCGACCCGGAGAACCCGCTGGTCGGCAAGCGGCAGGTATTCTGGGACTGGCGGGCGGCGATGAACTGGTGCCTGGGCGGCATGGCCTCGGGCGCGGTGGTGATGTTGTGGTTGGGCTCGTTGATCGCCCCGCCGGCGCCTCAAGAACACGCCGTGTTGAATTTCCTGTTCGCCGTCGTGATGGGGTTGGGGCTGTTCTTCGTGGCCCTCAAGATGGGCCGGAAAATGCGCTTCTGGCGGGCGATCATGCGGCCACGGACGGCGTGGATGAGCCGCGAGCTCTACGCGGTTCTCCTGTTCGCACCACCGGTGTTGATCGGCCTGGTCCGGCCGCTGCCTTCGATCTTCGCCTGGGCGGCCATCGCCGCCTTTCTGTTCCTGGTCTGCCAGGCCCGGATACTGTACGCGGCCAAGGGCATTCCCAATTGGCGGGCGCCGCTGATCCCGTGGATGATCGTCGCCACCGGGCTGTTCGAAGGCACCGGCCTGCTGGCGCTGATCGCCGGCGCGACGGGGGCCACCGAGACGGCCCGGGCCATGCTGGCCATCGCCGGCGTCGTCCTGGCGCTCCTCAACGTCGGCCTCTGGGCAGCCTACCGGGCGAGCGCCGGGACGGCGGGCATCGGTGCGCTGTCGCGCCGCGTCATCGCCGGGGCGAGCCCGCTTCTGCATTTCGCCGGCCACGGTTTGCCGCTGGTCATGTTCCTGCTGGCGCTCCTGGCGCCGGCTGGGAGCGCGGCTTTCCTCGCCGTCGGCGGCGTGGCGGCGATCGGCGGCGGGTTGTTCAAGAAGTTCACGGTGATCGTCGGCGCCGGCTACCACCAGGGTTATGCGCTGGGGAAGATCCCGCAACGCGGATCGGGAGCCAGGGCCGCGCCCAGGCTGATCGAGGGATTCGCGAACCCGGTCGGTGACCCGATGGCAACGAGATAACGCACATGGCCGAACGCTCCTTTGCCCGGGAAGTCGAAATGCTCAAGCTCGCAGAAGGCGAGATCTTCGAGGGCGAGGGCATCCTCGCCGTGACCAAGGCGGCGCTCCAGGCCGGCGTCTCCTACGTCGGCGGCTATCCGGGCTCACCCATCTCCAATCTCGTCGACGTGCTGTCCTCGGCCAGGGAGATCATGGACGAGTACGGCATCCACCTCGAGATCTGCGCCAGCGAGGCGGCGGCCGCGGCCATGCTGGGGGCGTCGCTCAACTACCCGATCCGGGGACTCGTCACCTGGAAATCGGTGGTCGGCACCAACGTCGCCTCCGATGCGCTCTCGTATCTGGCCTCGCCCGGCGTCATCGGCGGCACCGTCATCGTGATCGGCGAGGATTACGGCGACGGCGCCGCGGCGATCCAGGAGCGCAGCCACGCCTTCGCCTTGAAGTCCTCGATCTGGCTCCTCGATCCGCGCCCCGACCTCGCCGCCATGGTCGATCTGGTGGAGAAGGCGTTCGATTTGTCGGAGGCCTCGAACACGCCGGTGATGGTGATGCTGCGCATCCTCGCCTGTCACCTCCAGGGCCGATTCGTCACCCGCGACAACAAGATGCCCGGGTGCTCCCGGCGGGCCAAAATCACCGAGCCGGTGCGTGACTACAAGCGGATGGCGGGCGCCCCGAGCACCTTCGATCACGAGAAGGCCAAGGTCGAGGAACGCCTGCCGGCGGCCCGGAAATTCATCCTCGAACAGGGCTTGAACGAGACCTTCGAGGGCGACCTCGAGGAGCTCGGCATCGTCACCCAGGGTGGGTTGTACAACACCGTGCTGCGGTGCCTTCACCGGGTCGGGCTGGCCGACCTCTACGGCGCGACGCGGGTGCCGATCCACGTGCTGAACGTCACCCATCCGCTGGTCGAGGAGCAGCTTGTCGCATTCTGCCTCGCCAAGGAGCATGTGCTGGTGGTCGAGGAGGGCAACCCCGAATTCATCGAGCAGGCGCTTGGCAATATTCTCCGCAAGGCCGATGTCCAGACCCGGATCCACGGCAAGGACGTTCTGCCGATGGCCGGACAGTACACGCCCGAGGTGCTCCAGGCGGGGATCGCCGGGTTCCTCGAGCGGGCCGGGCTGGAGGACGCCGAGGCGGTCCGGGTGGCGGCGGTGCCCGCGGAGATATCAAGCCTCAAGGACCAGGCGGCCGGCTATCTGGAAGAGCCGATTCCCCCCCGCCCGCCCACCTTCTGCACAGGCTGCCCCGAGCGCCCGGTTTTCACCGCCATCAAGCTCGTCGAGCGGGACCTGGGCGCCACCCACATCTGCTGCGACATCGGCTGTCTCACCTTCTCCACGCTGCCCCCCTTCGACCTCGGCAACACGATCCTCGGCTACGGGGTCGGACTGGCGAGCTCGACCGGCATCGCCCCCAGCTTCGACAAACGTGTCATCTCGATCATGGGCGATGGCGGCTTCTGGCATAACGGCCTGACCAGCGGTGTCGCGGCCGCGGTCTTCAACCAGGACGATTCGGTCCTGATCATCATCAACAACGGCTATATCTCGGCGACCGGCTGGCAGCCCCTGCCCTCGAGCCCCATACAGGGCAGGTTCGAGGACGCCCCGATGTCGATCGAGCGGGCGCTGATCGGCCTCGGCGTCAAGTGGCGCCGCACGGTCCACGCCTACGACGTGGCGACGATGATCGAGACCTTGAAGGAGGCGCTGACGACGACGGCCAAGGGCCTCAAGGTGATCATCGCCGAGGGCGAGTGCATGCTCGCCAAGCAGCGCCGGGAGCTGGCCGAGCGCGCCCAACGCCTGAAGAAGGGCCGGCGCGACGTGCGTGTGCGCTTCGGCGTCGACGAGGACGTGTGCACGGGAGACCATTCCTGCATTCGCCTGTCCGGTTGCCCCTCCCTCACCATCAGGCCGTCGAGCGACATCCTGCGCACCGACCCCAAGGCGCACGTGAATAACGACTGCGTCGGCTGCGGCATGTGCGGCGAGGTGGCCCATGGGGCGATCCTGTGCCCGGCCTTCCACAAGACCGAGGTTGTCTCCAATCCGTCCCCGTTCGAACGCCTGCTGGCCAGCCTGCGCCAAGCCGTGATTTCGATGCTGGCGACGCCCGAAGCGGTGCGGCTAACCACCTCGCGGAAGGGGACCTGAGCGATGACGCCGATCAAGGTCCTGATTGCCGCCATGGGCGGCGAGGGCGGCGGGACGTTGACCGGCTGGATCGTCAACGCCGCGCGTACGCGGGACCTGCCGGTGCAGGCGACGTCGGTCCCGGGAGTCGCCCAGCGCTCGGGCGCCACCACCTATTACATCGAGATTCTCCCCACCCCCTATTCGAAGCTGAACGGCCGCCGGCCGGTCTTCGACCTCTATCCGACGCCCGGCGATATCGACCTGATGGTGGCCAGCGAGCTGCTCGAAGCCGGCCGCGCCATCAAGCGAGGCTTCGTCAGCCCGGACAAGACCACGCTTGTCGCCTCGACCCACCGGGTCTATTCGCTGGCCGAGAAGATGGAGATGGGAGACGGCCGCTACGGGGGCCAGGCGGTGTTCGGGGCGGCCGGGAAAATGGCCAGGCAGGCGATCCTGTTCAACATGGAGCGCGTCGCGCTCGAGGCGGGCAGCGCCACCAACTCGGTGATCCTCGGCGCCATGGCCGCAACCGGGGTCCTGCCGGTCGAACCGGCGGCCCTCGAAGAGGGGATCGTGCGGGAGGACAAGGCGGTCGAGGCCAACCTGGCGGGTTTCGCCGCCGGCATGGCCTCCGCCGGGAGTGCCTTCGCCGAGGCCCCGCGGCCGGCCGAGGCGCCCGAGCTCGAGGGTCGGGCCAAGGCGCTGGCGGCGCGCATCGAGGGCGATTATGCAAGCGAGGTCCAGCCGCTGGTGCTCGCCGCCGCCGAACGCTGCCTCGACTTTCAGGACGCCGCCTACGCCGGCCTTTTCCTCGACCGTCTCGACACCGTGCGCGGGCTCGCGGGCGCCGACGCCGATCTGGTCCGCGAAACCGCGCGCTTTCTCGGCCTGTTCATGGCCTACGAGGACATGCCCCGCGTCGCCCAGTTGAAGTCGCGCCCTTCGCGCTTCGAGCGCCTCCGGCGCGAGGTCGGCGCCGGTCCGGACCAGGTCGTCCGCGTCACCGAGTTCCTCAAGCCCGGACCCGAGGAGTTGGCGCACCTCCTGCCACCCTTCATCGGCCGCCCGGTGGCCCGCTGGGCGCGCGCCAACCCGGCCAGGGCGCGCCGGTTCCATCTCGCCATGGAAATGCGGACCGACACCGTCCTCGGCTACGCGCGGCTGCGCGCGATGGCGGCATTGAGGCGTTTTCGGCGTCTCGGCCACCGCTTCGGCGAGGAGCAGGGAGCGATCGAACGCTGGCTGGAGCTGGTCCGCCGGGCGCTCGGGATCGACCCGGCGTTGGCCCGCGAGGTGGTCGCCTGCGGGCGTCTGATCAAAGGCTACGGCGATACCCACAAGCGCGGCGCCGACAACTTCGCGCGGATCACGGAGACGTTGATAGAGCCGGCGATCGACGGCGCGCCGGTCACCGCCGATGACCTGGCCAGGGCGCGCCGGGCGGCCCTCGCCGACCCGCGATGCGAAGCACTCGAGAGCGCCCTCGCGGAGATCACGGGCGCCGGCGTCGGGGCCGTCGAGAATAAATCAACGTAATGACAATACGAACGACCCAGTGCTAACATCAACCATCTCACAGGGAGAGCATCATGAAAAAAGGTACCTTCGATCCGATCGTCAGCGATTTATTGGCGAAGACCAAAACTCGCCGCCAATTCATCACCCAGGCAAGCTTGCTGGGCATCGGCGCGGTCGCCGCGTCGAACATGTTCACAGCCTCGAAAGCATGGGCGGCGACGGCCAAGAAAGGCGGGACTCTCAACCTGGCGTCGAGCACCGGTGGGATCGGCGACCAGCTCGATCCGGTGAAATACTACGCCACCAACGACTACATGCGGGGATTCCAGATCTATAGCCCGCTCACTGCGGTGGGCCGCGATTCCCAGGCGCTTCCCGCCCTCGCGACGTCATGGGAGCCCAATTCGGACGCCTCCGAATGGACCTTCCAACTCAGGAAGGGCGTCACGTGGAGTGACGGCAAGCCGTTCACGGTCAAGGACGTCATCTATTCGCTGCAGCGCCATTTGGCCGAGGGCTCGGAATCTCCGGCCAAGCCGATGATCGAGCAGGTGACCGAGATGAAGGCGGACGGCGATCACGTGGTGCACATGAAGTTGGCGTCGCCGAACGTCGATACGCCGATCCTGTTCACCCAACCCAGGTTGCAGATCACCCAGGAGGGAGAAGAGGAATTCAAGAACCCGGCGACCATCGGGCCGTTCCTGTTGAAGGAGTTCAAACCCGGCATCAAGACCGTCCTGACCCGCAACGAAGGCTATTGGGGCGATGTCCCGCATCTGGATACCCTCGTGATTTCGATCATTCTGGATTCCACGGCCCGCATGAACGCCTTGATGGCGGGCAAGATCGACATTGTCGACAGGGTGGACAACAGGCTGATCGAGCTCTTGAACAAGACCCCGGGTGTCGAGTTGGTTTCCTCGAAATCGGCGAGGCATACCAATCTGGCGATGATGCTCGATCGTCCGCCGACCGACAACAACGACCTCAGGATGGCGATCAAGTACCTGATCCCACGCGAGAAGATCGTCAGCAATGTCCTGAAAGGGTACGGTCAGATCAGCAACGACCACCAGGTGCCGCCCTTCGATCCGCTGTATTGCACCGACATCCCACAACGGCAATACGATCCGGACAAGGCGAAGTTCCATCTCAAGAAAGCCGGCATGGAGGGCTTGACGATCCAGTTGCACACCTCCGATCAAGCGACGCAGGGCTCGGAAGCCATTGCCTTGCTGTGCCAGGAAGCGGCGAAACCCGCGGGTCTCAACTACGACGTCGTCAAGGTTCCGCCGGGATCGTATTGGCAGACGGCCTGGATGCAGCAGCCGTTGATCGTTTCCGGATGGGATCCCCGGCCGACCGCGGACCTGATGCTGACCCTGGCCTGCAAGTCCGGTGGCTCGTGGAACGAAACCAGGTGGGCCAACGAACGGTTCGACGAGCTTCTGGTGGGCGCGCGCGGCGAGCTCAATGCGGCCCGGCGTAAGGAGATGTACTGCGAAATGCAGGTCCTGCTCCACGATCAAGGCGGTGTCGGCCTGATGGCCTTTACCGACTTCATCGATGGGCGCCGCAGCAACGTCAAGGGCTTCGAGCCCCATTCCAGCGGCATGGCGCGATACGCGTTCTTCGGCACCGAGCTGTGGCTGGATAGCTGATAGCGGGATCGACGATCGTAGTCCGGAGCCGGTGTGGAACCTGTTCGCACCGGCTCCGGAACCACCAGTCCGACCGAAATGCCTTGCGATGACCTCGTCGCTACAGCCGGGGAGTTGAGCCCATACTAGCGCTTCTGGCCCGTCGTCTGGTTATGGGGGCCATGGTCATGACCGTGGTCTCGGTGATGGTGTTCGCGGCAACCGAGGTGCTGCCCGGAGACGTCGCCAGGGCGGTGCTCGGCCAGGGGGTCACCGAAGAAGGCCTGGCCAGCATCCGCGAGCGTCTCGGTCTCGACCGCCCCGCGTATGTCCGATATTTCGAATGGGTCGGACAGATGATCACCGGCGATCTGGGCGTCTCGTTGGCGACGGGTTACGAGATTTCGGCGCTGATCGACGAGAGGTTCTGGAATACATTGTGGCTTGCCGCTTACGCGGCGCTGTTTTCGGTACCCTTGTCGATCGTTCTCGGGCTGATATCCGCGATCTGGGCGGAAACCCTTCTCGATCGGGGTATTTCCATCAGCACGCTTTGCTTCATCTCGGTGCCGGAGTTCTTTTCCGCGGCGCTTCTGGTGTACTTCTTCGCCGTCAAATTCCGGTGGTTTCCATCCCTGGCCTACGTCGAGCCCGATGCGAGTTTCGGAGAAAAGCTCGAGGCCCTGGCCTTGCCGATCATGACCCTGGCTTTCGCCGTCGTCGCGCACATGACGCGAATGACACGGGTGGCGGTGATCAACGTCTTGTCCTCGCCCTACATCGAGCAGGCGATCCTCAAGGGGGCGTCGCGTTTGCGCATCATCCTGTGCCACGCCTTACCCAATGCGCTGGCTCCCATCATCAATGTCATCGCCCTCAATCTCGCTTACCTGATCAGCGGCGTGATCATCGTCGAAACGGTGTTCAACTATCCCGGCCTGGCGCAATTGATGGTCGAAGGTGTCGGCTACCGCGATTTTCCCGTCGTCCAGGCGGTGGGGATGGTCTTCTGTGCGACCTACGTCGGCCTGAACCTGCTGGCCGATGTGCTGGTCATACTCACCAACCCCCGTCTCAGGCATCCCAGATGAGTGCCGAAACCATTACCGCCGGCAAAGACAATGGGGACGGGAGCGAGTCCGGATCGTTCCTGAGTCGGCTTCATATGACCCCTTCGGGCTGGGCCGGAGCCGGCATCATCGTCTTTTGGTCCTTCATCGCCCTGTTCGGACCTTTGATGGCGCCCCATCTGGAGTCCGATATCATCACCGACGTGAGCTTCGCCTCGATGGACGAGTTCGGCCTGCTTGGCGGCGATTACCTCGGACGCGACGTGTTTTCACGGCTTCTTTACGGCGCCCGAATGACCATGGGTTTGGCGTTGATCGCCTCGATGATCTCCTTTTCCCTCGGTATCACGTTGGGGTTCACCGCGGCCACGCTTGGTGGGATGGTGGACAACGTGATGAGCCGCATCAACGACGCTTTGATGGCCTTTCCACCGATCATCCTGGGCTTGTTGGTCATCGCGGCGCTGGGGACGTCGTTGCCGATCCTGGTGCTGACGGTGGCCGGCATCGATTCGACGCGGGTCTTCCGGTTGTCGCGGGCGCTGGCCATGGACGTCTCGGTGATGGATTTCGTCGATGCCGCGCGGGCCCGCAATGAAAGCGTCCTTTGGATTACGCTCCGCGAAATACTCCCCAATACCATTGCCCCGCTGGCGGCCGAATTCGGCATCCGCTTCACCTATACGATCCTGTTCATCAGCGCCCTCAGTTTCCTGGGGCTCGGCGTTCAACCCCCGACGGCGGATTTGGGGGTGATGGTGAAAGAGAACCTGCAGGGTCTGTTCTTCGGCTCTCCCGCGGCGCTGCTGCCGGCGGCGGCGGTGGCTTCGATGACCGTCGGCGTCAACCTGTTCATCGACTGGTTCCTCAATCGCCTCGGCGGCAAGGTTTCCGAAGAGATCATGAAATGAACCACCCGCCACAGCCCCAACCGACCCCGCTCCTGCGGATCGAGGACCTGTGGGTTGAAGGTCGTCCCCCGGGGGGGCGGTACGTGCCGATCCTCAAAGGCGTCAGCGTCTCGGTTAATCGCGGGGAGGTCCTGGCCCTGATCGGCGAGTCGGGCTCGGGCAAATCGACGGTCGCATTGGCGGCGATGGGTTACGCGAGACCGGGCTGCCGGATCGCCTCCGGGCGGGTCCTCCTCGAAGAAACCGATGTCCTGACCCTCCCCACGGCGAGGAAACGGGACTTTCGCGGCAATCGAATCGCCTACGTGGCGCAAAGCGCCGCGGCGGCGTTCAATCCCTCTTTGACGATCGGCTACCAGGTAACGGAATCGGCGCGAATCCACAGACAGATCCCACTGGCCCAAGCGCGCCGACGGGCGATCGAAACCTTCCGCCAGCTCCACCTGCCGGGCCCCGAACAAATGGGAAAAAGGTATCCCCATCAAGTGAGCGGCGGTCAACTGCAACGGCTGATGGCGGCGATGGCGATGTCGTCGGGCCCGGAACTGTTGATTTTCGACGAACCAACCACGGCGCTCGACGTGACGACCCAGATCGAAGTGCTGAGGGCGTTCAAGGACGTCATCGCCCAACAAAACACGGCGGCGATCTTCGTCGCCCATGATTTGGCGGTGGTGGTCCAGATCGCCGATCGCATCGTCGTCATGCGCGACGGCGAAGTCGTCGAGCGGGGCCAAACCGAGGATATCCTTCATCGGCCCCGGCATGAGTATACCAAGGAGTTGATGGCCGCCGTGCGCCCACCGCCCAGCTCGGGGGCGGCGGGTACAGAGGGGATCGACAGAACAAGCGAGACCGAAGATCGGGCCGTGCTGGAAGTCAGGAACCTCACCGCCGGATACGGCCGGGTTCTCAAACTGGCCGTCCTGCAAGACGTCAACATATCCATCGAGCGTGGCGAGGTGGTGGGGATCATCGGCGAGTCCGGGTGCGGAAAGAGCACCCTGGCGAGGGTCATGGCCGGCCTGTTGCCGCAGATGTCGGGTGAAATACTTGTCGACGGCAAGGAGATCCCCGCCGCCGCGTCGAAGCGCAGAAAAACCGACCTGCAACGGATTCAGATCGTCTTCCAGATGCCCGATGTCGCGGTCAATCCGATGCACAGGGTGCGCGATATCATCGGCCGTCCCCTACAGCTTTTCCTTGGAATGTCGGCCCGGCAGCGCAAGGCGCGGGTCGGCGAACTGCTGGAAATGGTCGAGTTGCCGGCGGAATTCGAATCGCGGTTTCCCCACGAGCTTTCCGGTGGCCAGAAGCAACGCGTCAACCTGGCCCGCGCCCTGGCCGCGGAGCCCGAAGTCATCCTCTGCGATGAAGTCACCTCGTCGCTCGACACCATCGTCGGCGCCTCGATCATAAGGCTTCTGACACGGCTCCAGAAACAGTCCGGCGTCGCCTTTGCCTTCATCAGCCACGACCTGTCGACGGTGGCCTCGTTCGCCGATCGTATCGTCGTGCTCTACGCCGGTCGGGTGGTCGAGAAGGGGCCGCTGCAAAGTGTGCTGGCTCCGCCCTATCACCCCTACACCCGGCTGTTGTTGTCGTCGGTGCCGAAGTTGCGCACCGGATGGCTGGATGACGCCATGGCCACCCGGGAGGCGCAATCGGGCATCGCCGGCGCCGTCGAAACGTCGGACGTCGGCTGTCCGTTCGCCAACCGATGCCCGCTGGTCATCGACAAGGTCTGCAAAAACGAACGACCGCCGATTCGCACCTTGGCCCCGGGGCACGAAATCCAGTGCCACGAACAGTTGCTGGATGACCGGACGGGATATTAGGGCGGATTCCCCGGATGAATTGCCAATTTGGCGATGTGCCTGGCCTGATCGAAGTGGCCGGCCGTCCGGGAGGCTATCCGGCGCTCGGGCCGCGGTCGAGGGAAACCATTCCAACGGCGATGCAGTTTGGCTATGGTCGCCATGAATCTGAAGGTTTTCCGGGGAATATCGGCTGATGGTCGGGTTGGTCATCTTCGACTGCGACGGGGTGCTGGTCGACAGCGAGGCGCTGGCCTGCGCGGTGGTGTCCGAGGTGCTGGCCGGCTACGGCCTGGCGCTGTCCCCGGAGGAGTGCATCGAACGCTTCACCGGGATCAGCAATGCCGACATGTTCGCCCGCATCGAGGCCGAATGGGGCCGCCCCCTGCCCGACGACTTCGAAGCCACCCTGATCGCCCGCGACGCCGAGGTCCTCGGCGACCGGCTGCGCCCGGTGGCCGGCGTCGCCGAGGCCCTGGCGCGGATCGCCGATCCGGTGTGCGTGGCCTCCTCGTCCGCCCTCGAGCGGACCCGGAATTCGCTGACCCTGACCGGCCTGATCGATCGTTTCGAGCCCCACCTGTTCAGCGCCCGCCAGGTCGCCAACGGCAAGCCGGCCCCCGACCTGTTCCTGTTCGCCGGCCGCGCCATGGGCGTCGCCCCGGCCAGCAGCGTGGTCGTCGAGGACAGCACCGCAGGGGTCGGCGCCGGGTGCGCCGCCGGCATGCGGGTCCTCGCCTTCACCGGCGCCAGCCACTGCACCCCCGAAGACCCCGCCCGCCTCCGCGCCGCCGGCGCCGACACGGTTTTCGACGATATGAGCCAACTGCCGGGGCTGTTGGAGGGGTGATTCCCGATTAAACAACGCCCACCCGATCTCTTGTCGGTGAAATAATTATTTATCTCGTTCGGACCATTGCTTGCCGTGGTGATGGGAAGAGAGTAATACGGACCGCCTCGCGTGAAATAAATGTTACGCGAACCCAACTTTTTTTCAAGTTTACACCAGTATCCGCGCTGGGTATTTATTATCATCTGTTGAATATCGGTTGATCGGAAAACGCTCTAGACCGGCGCAGGCCGTGCGCGAATTCCGTGGCGTTGCGCTGATAGGCCTCGGCTAATTGACATTCGATCAGGCTTGGTTAAAGTATCGAGCATGGGAGAAACCACCGTGATGAACTAACGCTTTTTTACGTCCACACACTATCAAGGCAGACAATCCAAAAAACAACTACTGTGACTTGGGAGGTCAATATCATGTCAGACTACGAAATCCAGAAACTACAGAAACGCGTTACCAACGGGGGCATGAGCCGCCGTGAGTTCATGAAAGCCGCTGCCGTGATGGGGCTTGCGGCGGCCGCCCCGGCGCTTTACGCGAAGGCCGCATACGCAACGCCTAAAAGAGGTGGCGTTTATCGCTTGGGCCTGGGCTCCGCCAACACCGGCGACAATATGGATTCCGGGACCAACAGTGACGTCTTCATGATCAATATGGGCCATGGTGCCGTTCGCAACTGTGTGGTTGAAGTGGATGCCGACGGCAAGGCGATCCCCGAGCTTGCCGAAAGCCTCGAACCTTCCGCCGACGCCGCGACCTGGGTTGTCAAGGTGCGCAAGGGGGTTGAGTTCCACAGTGGCAAGACCCTGGATGCCGACGACTTTATCACGTCGATCGAGCATCACCGGGGTGAGAAAGCAACATCCGCGGGCAAATCGATCGCCGAGTCGATGGGCAAGATGAAAAAGGACGGGCCCAATACCGTCATTTTCGAACTCGATGGTGGCAATGCCGACTTTCCTTATCTGCTCAGCGACTACCACATAACGATTGGCCCCGTGGGCAAGGACGGGAAAATCGATTGGCTTGCCGGTGACGGCACCGGCCCTTACAGCATCAAGGAATTCGAGCCGGGCGTGCGCTCCCACCTGATTCGTCACCCGAATTTCTTCAAGGAGGGTGAGGGGAACTTCGACGAGATCAAGATGATCGCGATCAACGACGGCGCCGCGCGCATGAACGCGATGTCCACCGGACAGGTCGATGCGATAATACGCTGTGATATGAAGACCGCCCACTTGCTGGACAAGAAACCCGGCATCGACGTTCTGCAAGTCTCGGGCACCAAACACTACAGCTACCCGATGGATGTGCGCGCCGCGCCGTTCGATGACAACAACGTGCGCATGGCGTTGAAACTCGGCATGAATCGCGAAATGTTCGTCAAGACCGTGTTGCGCGGCTACGGCGTGCTCGGAAATGACCATCCGATCAGTTCGGCGCAAAACTACCATGCCTCGGATCTGCCGCAACGCCAGTATGACCCCGAAAAAGCCAAGTGGTACCTCAAGCAGGCAGGACTCAGCAGTCTCGATGTGGAGATTTCCGCCTCCGACGGAGCCTTTCCGGGCGCCGTCGACGCGACCCAACTCTACGCCGAGACACTTAAACCGGCCGGCATCAACCTGACCATCAAACGCGCTTCGCCCGACGGCTACTGGTCCAACACGTGGATGAAAGTGCCGTGGAGCACCAGCTTCTGGAATGGCCGGCCGACCGCCGACTTGATGTTCACCATTGGCTACGCGGCGGGCGGCAACTGGACCGAAACCTTCTGGAATCATCCGCGCTTTGAAGAGCTGCTGGTAGCCGGTCGCGCCGAACTCGACGAAGCCAAGCGCGGCGCCATCTACATGGAAATGCAAAAAATTACTCGCGACGAAGGTGGAGCCGTGATTCCCTGCTTCGCCAACAACGTCGACGCGGCGTCCGACAAACTGGGCAGACCCGACAAAATGGCCGGCAACTTCGAGCTGGATGGAGCGCGTAGCATATCCCGCTGGTGGTTCAAATAAGCCCGGCAGAGCCCTAGATTCTTTCTAAAGTACTGACAAGGTGGTCAGGTTGGTTGTAACCTGACCACCTTTCTTTTTTCCTGTTGCGCACTGGCTTGTTCAATATGAGCAATACACTGTTCGTCATCATTATGAAGCGCCTCGCAATGGGTGTTTTCATCCTGTTCGGGGTATCCATCCTGATAACGCTTGGTATCGAGGCATTGTCCGGGGATGTCTGCTCGGCCATACTCGGTCAGGCCGCGGAGCCGTCAACAGTCGCCGCCTGTCGGGCGCAGCTTGGCCTCGACAAACCCATGCACGTTCGCTATGTGAACTGGCTGTTCAACGTCGTGCAGGGTGATTTCGGTACTTCGCTGGCAAGCCGGCGTGAAGTTTCGGGACAGCTCTTCATGCGACTGGGCAACACACTCTACCTGGCGGCCATGACCGCCATGTTCGCTGTTCCAATCGGGATATTTCTCGGTGTTACTGCGGCTCTGTACCGCAACAGCTTGATCGACCATTTGATTTCGACCAGCACGCTGGCGGCCATTTCATCCCCCGAATTTCTTGTTGGTTACATTCTGATGGCTGTTTTCGCGGTCAATCTCAACTGGCTGCCGGCGATTTCCAATATCGATGATTCCATGGGATTTTGGGCACGACTGCAGGCATCGGCATTGCCGGTAATCACGCTGACGCTGGTGACGGTCGCCCATATGATGCGCATGACAAGGGCTTCGATCGTCAGCCTGCTGGCCAGTCCGTATATTGAAATGGCCAAACTCAAAGGATTGAAACCCAGCCGGATTATCATAAAGCACGCGTTGCCCAATGCCTGGTCACCGATCATTCAGGTCGTGGTGCTCAACCTCGCCTATATGATCGTCGGCGTCGTCGTTATCGAAGTGGTGTTCGTGTACCCCGGGCTGGGGGCGCTTATCGTCGATGCGGTGTTGAACCGGGATTTACCGATCATCCAGGGCACGGCGATGGTGTTTGCCGCAGTATACGTTCTGTTGTTTTTGCTGGCCGACATTTTGTCGATGCTGGCCAACCCGCGCTTGCGGTACAGGAGGTAAGCCAACATGTTTATCTCCGCGGTCTGGAATGACCTCAACTTCAGCGCCCGCGTTGGCCTGTTTATCGTCCTGTTCTTCGCATTTTGCGCAATATTCGCCCCGTGGCTGGCGCCGTATGGCCAAAGTCAAATTGTCGGCGATGCGTGGGCCCCGATTGGCGGTGAGTTTATTTTCGGTACCGACCAGATCGGGCGCGATTTCCTGTCACGCATGATTTATGGCGCCCGCAATACCATGACATTGGCGTTTGTTTCCACCGCGGTTTCGTTTTCCGCCGGCGCCATGCTCGGGTTTGTCGCCGCCACCATGGGTGGCGGCGTCGATCAGGTGCTGGGCCGCATGGTGGACGTGGTTATTTCGATTCCGACACTGATTGCTTCGTTGATTGTCCTGTCCGCGCTGGGAACCGCCACACCGACACTGGTGTTGGTCATTGGCATTATTTACGCCATGCCGGTGTTCCGTATTGCGCGTGCGGTGGCGATGGATATTGAAGTGATGGATTATGTCGAAGCCGCCCGGGTTCGCGGTGAAGGGTTGTGGTGGATTATGCGTAAGGAAATCCTGCCCAATGCGTTGACGCCGTTGGCGGCCGAATTCGGCCTGCGCTACTGCTTTGTATTCCTGCTGATCAGCAGCCTGAGCTTTCTCGGTCTCGGCTTGCAACCACCACTGGCCGACTGGGGCGCGATGGTGCGCGCCAACGCCGATGGCATTGCGTGGGGGTTTTATCACCCGCTACTGCCCGCCGCGTGTATCGCTTTGTTGACGATCGGTATCAACCTGCTGATCGACCGTTGGGTACACAAAGCCAGCGGCTTGCGCGACGATCAATAGGGAAATAATGACCTTGAGCGAAAAGCTACTCGAAATAAAAGACCTGTTGATCGAAGCGGATATCGATGGCCACTGGACGCCCATCGTCAACAGCCTGTCGATGACACTGGAGCGCGGAGAAATTGTCGGTTTCATTGGTGAGTCCGGTGCCGGTAAATCGACCTTTGGTCTGACCGCGCTGGGGTACACCAAACCCGGCTGTCGCATCATATCGGGTTCGATCAAACTCGATGGGGTCGAATTGGTCGGTAAGTCCGACGCCGAGCTGCGCAATATACGCGGCAACAAAGTGGCCTATGTGGCGCAGAGTGCCGCAGCCTCGTTCAATCCGGCGCACACACTGGTCGAGCAGTTCGCCGAATCACCGGTACAGCACGGCAAAATGAAAATGCCGGAAGCGCGCAAACGCTGTGTCGAACTGTTCCGGCAGCTCGATTTGCCCGATCCCGAACACATTGGCGAGCGTTATCCGCATCAAGTATCGGGTGGGCAGTTACAACGCGCGATGACCGCGATGGCTTTGGGTTCCGACCCGGACATAATTATTTTTGATGAACCCACGACGGCGCTGGACGTAACCACGCAAATCGAAGTACTCGGTGCGATCAAGGAAGCGGTAAAGGCGCGCCATGTCGCTGCCATTTACATCAGCCACGACCTCGCGGTGGTCGCCCAAATGGCGGACCGGATCATGGTATTGCGTTACGGTGATTTGATCGAGGAAGGCAATGCGCGGGAAATGCTGGAAAACCCAAAGCAAGAGTACACTCGACAATTGCTCAACGTCCGTTCGCAGCGCGACGCCAAAACCGACCGCGATGAGGAAGACATTCAGCTGAGGGTAGAGAACATTACCGCTAGTTATCCGGGAACGTTCATCGACGTACTCACGAATATAAACATCAATGTCGTCAAAGGTAAAACGGTTGCCCTGGTGGGCGAATCCGGCAGTGGCAAGAGTACGCTGGCACGCGTTATTACCGGCCTGCTGCCACCCAGTCAGGGTTCAGTGAAATTTCATGGCCGGGAGTTGGCGCCTTCGCTTAGAACGCGGTCGAAAAAGGATCTGCAATCGATTCAATTAATTTACCAGATGGCGGACGTGGCGATGAACCCGCGCCACAAGATCAAGGAAATTATCGGGCGTCCGCTGGAATTTTATCTTGGCATGAAAGGTAAACAGCGCGACCAGCGGGTGCTCGAATTACTGCGTCAAATTGAAATTCCCGAAGACTTTGCCGAGCGCTACCCGGCGCAATTGTCGGGCGGCGAAAAACAGCGTATCTGTATCGCCCGTGCGCTGGCCGCTGAACCGGAACTCATTATTTGTGACGAGGTTACCTCGTCGCTCGACCAGCTGGTCGCCGATGGCATTCTCGATTTATTGCTCAATCTTCAAAAAGAACTCGACGTTTCGTACCTCTTTATCACTCACGATCTGGCCACGGTAAAGTCGATCGCCGATGAAATTGTGGTGATGTATCAGGGTGGTATCGTCGAGCAGGGCACCAAGGCGGAAATTCTTGCGCCGCCCCATGCGCCGTACACCGAGCTGCTGCTTTCATCGGTGCCGGAAATGGATCCCGACTGGCTGGACGATCTTGTTGAGCGGCGCAAGCGAGGCGAAGCACCGACGGCGGAAAGTATTGGTTCTTAATCTCTTCCGGTCTGATACCAAAGGTCATTATCAGTGCCCCTTGGTATTAATTGCCATTAGGGCGGTTCCGGCATAAACGGAAACCTCGCAACGCCGCCGTACTGTACTAGGTGAACTCGATCTTGCCCTCGGGCAGCATGTAGAGCACCAGCGCCTCGCCGTCGGTGACCGTCGGGTGGTGGGCGGTGCCCGGCTCGAAGACGCACCAGCCGGCGCCGTGGCCGTCGAACCTGGCGCTCGGGGTGACCGGCATGGTCAGGCAGATCTCGCCGGTCGGGTGGCGGTGGTGGGGGCCGACGACGTCCACCAGGTCGACCACGTCGACGCTCAGGCCGTGGCTCTCGGGCCCGGCCTCGATGACCCGTCCGAAGCGCCGCCCCTCGCTGCCCTGGGAGCACATCCAGCCGGCCTCGATGGCCGCCTGGCAGGCCGCCTCGATGGCCTTGTAGGCCTCGCCGCCGGCCGGGAACAGGCGGTTGAGCTGGTCGGCCAGCGATTCGTCGACGGCCTTGCCGGCGCAGGCGGCGGCGACCGGCTCGATCAGGGTCTTGAACTGTTCGACGTCCATCATCGGTCTCCTAGTGGCTCTTGAGTTATTGTATTGTGGCGTCCGGGTGGTGCAAATAGGATAATGGCCGATTGTTCGATATACTAACAATATCGAGCGGTCATCCGGAGACGGCACGCCGACCATGAAATCGATCCTTCGCCTGACGATCAACGGGCGGCCGCGCGAGGACGCGGTGGCCGACAACCTGCTGCTGGTCGACTACCTGCGCCAGGTGGCGGCGCTGACCGGCACCAAGCAGGGCTGCGACGGCGGCGAATGCGGCGCCTGCACGGTCCTGATCGACGACGCCCCCCGGCTGGCCTGCATCACCCTGGCCGCGAGCTGCGCCGGACGCCACGTCGAGACCATCGAGGGACTGTCCAGGAACGGCCGCCTGTCGCCGCTCCAGCAGGCCTTCCACGAGAAGCTGGGCAGCCAGTGCGGGTTCTGCACCCCGGGCATGATCATGGCCGCCGAAGCCCTGCTCCGGCGGCAGGCCGAGCCGTCCGAGGAGGCCATCCGCCAGGCGCTGGGCGGCAACATCTGCCGCTGCACCGGCTACGTCAAGATCATCGAATCGGTGCGCGCGGCGGCGGCTGCCGAGGCTGCGGCGCCATGAACGCCCCGGTCAAGATGGCGGGCCGCCGCCTGCCCCTCATCGACGGCGTCGAGAAGGTCACCGGGCGCGCCGCCTACACCGCCGACCTGGCCCACGCCGGCGCCCTGACCGGGCGCATCCTGCGCAGTCCCCACAGCCACGCCGAGATCCTGTCGCTCGACGTCTCCCGGGCCGCGGCGCTTCCCGGCGTCGTGGCGGTGATCACCGGCGACGACTGCGCCCATCCCTTCGGGGTCATCCCCATCGTCCAGAACGAATATCCGCTGGCCCGCGGCCGGGTTCGTTACCGGGGCGAACCGGTGGCGGCGGTGGCGGCGGTGGACGACGCGACGGCCCGGGCGGCGCTGGATCTGATCGACATCGAGGTCCGCGAGCTGCCCGCCTACTACCGGGCCACCGAGGCCCGGATGCCCGGCGCCGAGCTCCTGCACGAGGACAAGCCCGGCAACATCGAACGCGACGTCCACCACGAGTTCGGCGACCTGAGGAGGGGCTTCGAGGCCGCGGACCTGGTCCGCAAGGAGAGCTTCCGCTGCGCCGAGGTCACCCACGTCCACATCGAGCCCCACGCCGCGCTGGCCGACTACGACCCCGAGCGCCACCGCCTGACCCTCTATTCGGTGACCCAGGTCCCCTACTACGTCCACCTTACCCTGGCCCGCTGCCTGGATTTGGACGCCTCGCGGATCCGGGTCGTCAAGCCCTTCGTCGGCGGCGGTTTCGGGGCCCGCACCGAGACCCTCAACTTCGAGGTCATCGCCGCCCTGCTGGCGCGGTCCGCCGGCGGCCGGGTGCGTCTGGCGCTGAGCCGCGAGGAGACCTTCCTCACCCACCGCGGCCGGCCGCTGACCGAGATCACGATGAAGATCGCCATGACCGCCGACGGCCGGATGACCGCGTGCGCCTGCGAGACGGTGCAGGCCGGGGGCGCCTACGGCGGCTACGGGCTGGTCACCATCCTCTATGCCGGGGCGTTGCTCAATGCGATCTACGACATCCCGGCGGTCAAGTTCGACGGCTACCGGGTCTACACCAACACCCCGCCGTGCGGCGCCATGCGCGGCCACGGCTCGGTCGACGTCCGCTACGCCTTCGAGAACCTGCTCGATTCGATGGCCGCGGAGCTGGGGCTGGACCCCTTCGAGGTCCGCCGCCGCAACCTGCTGGAGGCGCCGACCAAGACCATCAACGACATGATGGTGACGTCGTATGGCCTCCCCGAGTGCCTGGACCGAATCGAGGCGGCCTCGGGGTGGAAGCGGCGCAAGGGCAAGCTGGGGCCGGGCCGCGGGCTGGGGATGGCCTGTTCCCACTACGTCAGCGGCGCCGCCAAGCCGGTCCACTGGACCGGCGAACCCCACGCCGTGGTCAACCTCAAGCTCGACTTCGACGGCGCCGTCACCATCCTCACCGGGGCCGCCGACATCGGCCAGGGATCGTCGACCGTCATCGCCCAGGTGGTTGGCGAGGTGCTGGGCGTCGACTTCTCGCGGCTGACGGTGATCGCCAACGACAGCGCCATCACGCCCAAGGACAACGGCTCGTATTCGTCCCGGGTCACCTTCATGGTCGGCAACGCGGCCCTCGCCGCGGCCGGCGAGCTCAGGGGGCTGCTCATCGAGGCGGCGGCGCGCAAGCTCGACGCCATGCCCGAGGACATCGAATGCCTGGGCGAGGTCTACCGGGTCGCCGGCGGCCAGGACCCCGGCCTTGCCTTCGACGAGGTGGTCACCGAGGCCCTGGTCGATACCGGCACGATCACCGTCAAGGGCACCTTCACCGTGCCCCGCGAATACCAGGGCGGCAGGTTCCGGGGCGCCGCCGTCGGCCCCTCGATGGCCTATTCCTACGCCGCCGCGGTGGTCGAGGTGGCGATCGACGAGACCACCGGGCGGATCGCCGTCGAGCGGGTGTGGGTGGCCCACGACTGCGGCTTCGCGATCAACCCGCTGGCCGTCGAAGGCCAGGTCCAGGGCGCGGTGTGGATGGGCATGGGCCAGGCGCTGAGCGAGGAGACCCGCTATTTCGAGGGCCTGCCGCTGACCGCCAACATGCTCGATTACCGGGTCCCGTCGATCGTCGAATCGCCGCCCATCGAGGTCTCGATCGTCGAGAGCCTGGACCCCAACGGCCCGTTCGGGGCCAAGGAGGCCAGCGAGGGGGCGCTGTCCAGCTTCATCCCGGCGCTGACCAACGCCGTCGCCGACGCCATCGGCATCCGCATGACCGAGACCCCGATTACCCCGGACCGGCTGATCGACGCCCTGCTTAAGCGCCGACGCCGGGGGGCGGGGTGATGGACGGCCTGCCCGAATTCCGGCTCCACAAACCGGCCACCATAACCGAGGCCGTCGAGCTGCGCCGCCAGGACCCCTCGGCGCGGTTCCTGGCCGGGGGCACCGACCTGATCGTCAACATGCGCCGGGGCATCGTCTCGCCCGGGGCGCTGATCGACGTCTCCGCCATTAGCGAGATGCGCCGCCTGGCGTCCGGCCCCGACGGCTTGGTCGTCGGCGCCGCGGTGACCCTGGAGGAGCTGTGCGCCGACACCCGGATCGTTAAACAGTGGGGCCTGCTGGCCGCCGCCGCGGGCACCGTCGCCGCCCCCAGCCACCGCCAGGCGGCGACCATCGGCGGCAACCTGTGCCTGGACACGCGGTGCGTCTACTACAACCAGAGCGAATGGTGGCGGCGCTCCAACGCCTACTGCCTCAAGTCCCGGGGCGAGGTCTGTCACGTGGCGCCCACCGGCACCCGCTGCCTGGCCGCCTTCAGCGGCGATCTGGCTCCGGCGCTGCTGGTGCTGGGCGCCGAGGCCGACATCGCCGGCCCCCAGGGCATCCGGACCCTGCCCTTGGCGGAGCTGTATACCGACGACGGCGCCGACCACCTGCGGCTCGCCGGGAGCGACCTGCTGGTTGCCGTCCGGGTGCCGCCGGTCGGGGATTTGCGCACCGGCTACGACAAGGTGCGGGTGCGCGATGCCATCGACTTCCCGCTGGCCGGGGCCGCCGTCGCGCTGAGGCGCGACGCCGACACCATCACCGAGCTGCGCCTGGCCCTGACCGGCACCAACCCCCGGCCGATCCTGATCGAGGGCTGCGACGGGCTGTGCGGCGGACCGCTCGACGACGCGGCGTTCAGGCGCCTGGAGAAGCTGGTCCGCAAACAGGTCCAGCCCATGCGGACCACCGTCACCCCCGGCCACTACCGCCGCCGCGTCGCCGCCAACATCGCCCGGCGCCTGGTCGAGAAGCTATATTCGCAAGCCTGAGCCCCATCCCCCCGAATCGCTGATTGAGACCTGTCGGGAAAGCTCGGATTTACCGGCGGCGGATTTAGATGTATGATGTTCCAGTCTCGAGGTTTGGTCTTGGCGTCAGGCCGTATGGTTTGTGCCTGCGTGGCAGGGGTAGACGATATGAGCGATATCGGCTCGGTAACTTCGGGAATCATCGCCCAGCCCCCAAAGACGGCGCTCGGTAGACCGGTGAAGGCTACGGAAAATACCGATGCGGTCGACCACGGCGACCGTACCAGTTTCGACACCGTGGCCCTTTCCGAGGGTGGACAGAAAATCCTCAACCTGGCTCGCGGCAATGATCTCGCCGATGAAATTCGCTCCATGCCGGTCGATGAAAATTTCGCCCGCAACCTGTTCAAAGCCATGCAGGATATCTTCCGCATAACCCGCAGGTTCAGCGAAACCATCACAGCCGCCTTCCGGTTACGCCGCTGACAAACGAACCCCCGCCGATAAAAATCGGTTCCGCTTTGTCCGTTCAGGCCGGCTCTCCCATGGTCACCGTTTGTCCTTGAAAAACCCCCGCAGCAGCCGCCCGGCCTCGGCTTCCTCGATGCCGCCGTAGACTTCGGGGCGGTGGTGGCAGGTGGCCTGGGCGAACAATCGCGGGCCGTGGTCGACGGCGCCGCCCTTGGGGTCGTAGGCGGCGAAGTAGAGGCGGCGCAGCCGGGCCAAGGAGACGGCGGCGGCGCACATGGCGCACGGCTCCAGCGTCACGTAGAGGTCGCAGCCGGCCAGCCGGGGGGCGCCGAGGCGGGCGGCGGCGGCGCGGATCGCCAGCATCTCGGCGTGCGCCGTGGGGTCGGCCAGCTCCTCGGTCCGGTTGCCGGCCGCCGCCAGGACCTCGCCCGAGGCCGCCTCGACCACCACCGCGCCGACCGGCACCTCGCCGCGGGCCGCCGCCTCTTCCGCCTCTTCCAGGGCCCGGCGCATGAATGAGGGGGCGTTCATCGCCGCACCATGGGGCGAGCGCCCGGAACCGTCAAGGGAGCCGGCTATGACATCGCGCCGCCGGCCTGTTAGATTGCCCGACATGATAAGGCCCGTCATCGGCATCACCCTGGATTGGGAACCGCCCGGGGGCTACTCCAAGTTCCCGTGGTACGCGCTGCGCGACAACTACTGCGCGGCCCTGGTCCGGGCCGGGGGCTGCCCGGTGGCCCTGGCCCACCAACCCGAGCTGGTCGAGGCCTACCTGGAGACCATCGACGGGCTGCTGGTCACCGGCGGCGACTTCGACGTCGATCCGGCCCTGTTCGGCGATGCCGAGCGCCACCCGACGGTCGACACCAAGGACCGCCGGACCACCTTCGAGCTGGCCGTCACCGCCGGCGCCCTGGAGCGCGACATGGCTGTGCTCGGCATCTGCGGCGGCCAGCAGCTGCTGCACGTGGTGCTGGGCGGCGCCCTGATCCAGCACATCCCCGAGGCGGTGCCCGGCGCCCTGGCCCACGAGCAGCCCAACCCCCGCGATGAGGCCGGCCACCAGGTCGAGGTGGTCGCCGGGACGTTGCTGGAGCGGATCGTCGGCGCCGGGCGGCTGTCGGTCAACAGCGCCCACCACCAGGCGGCGCGGGACCAGCCGCCCCGGGTGGTGGTCAACGCCCGCGCCCCGGACGGCGTGATCGAGGGCATCGAGGCCCCGGAATTCAGGTTCTGCCTCGGCGTCCAGTGGCACCCCGAGTTCGCGATCTCCAAGGGCGACGAGAAGCTGTTGGCGGCCTTCGTCGAAGCCGCCCGTCAATCGTCATGAGCGACGCCAAGGGCGAACGCATCGCCAAGGTGCTGGCCCGCGCCGGGCTGTGTTCGCGCCGCGAGGGCGAACGCTGGATCGCCGCCGGCCGGGTGGCGGTGGACGGTGAGACCCTGGCCTCCCCGGCCTTCGACGTTGCCCCCGGGATGCACGTCACGGTGGACGGCAAGCCCCTGCCCGAGGCGCCGGCGTCGCGGATGTGGCGCTACCACAAGCCGCCGGGACTGCTGACCAGCCACGGCGACCCCCAGGGCCGGCCGACGGTGTTCGAGCGCCTGCCCAAGGAGTTGGGCCGGGTGATCTCGGTCGGCCGCCTGGACTTGACCTCGGAGGGCCTGCTGCTGCTGACCAACGACGGCGGCATGGCGCGTTCGCTGGAGCTGCCGGCCTCGGGGTGGACGCGGCGCTACCGGGTCCGGGCCTACGGCCCGCTGGACCAGAAGCGGCTCGAAAGGCTGTCGCGGGGGATATCCATCGACGGCGTCGCCTACGGCCCGATCCGCGCCACCCTCGACAGCCGGCGCGGCGACAACACCTGGCTGACCCTGTCGTTGCGCGAAGGCAAGAACCGCGAGGTGCGCAAGGTGATGGAACACCTGGGGCTGAAGGTCAGCCGGCTGATCCGCATCGCCTACGGCCCGTTCCAGCTCGGCAACCTGGCCCCCGGCAAGGTCGAGGAAATCCCGGCCAAGGTGCTGCGCGAGCAACTGGGCGGCGGCGGATGAGGATCGTCGGCGGCAGGCACCGGGGGCGGGCCTTGCGGGCGCCCGAGGGCGGCGACCTCAGGCCCACCGCGGATCGCGTCCGCGAGGCCGTGTTCAACATCCTCGAGCACGGCATCGGCGGCTTCCGGGTGGCCGGCGTCACGGCGCTCGACGTCTTCGCCGGCACCGGGGCGCTGGGCCTGGAGGCGCTGTCGCGCGGCGCCGTCCACGCCACCTTCATCGACAACCACCCGGCGGCCCTGGACTGCGTGCGCTCCAACGCCGCGGCGCTGGGCGAGGAGGCAGCCGCCACCTGCCTCAAGGCCGACGCCGCCCGCCTGCCGCCGCCGCCCGCCGCCGCCGGGGCGCCGTGTTCCCTGGCCTTCCTCGACGCCCCCTACGGCTCCGCCCTCACGGTGCCGGCCCTGGAGGCGCTGGACGCCGGGGGATGGCTGGGGGCGGGCGCGGTGTGTGTGGTCGAGACGGCCACCGGAGAGGCGCTCGACGCCCCGCACGCCTTCGAACTGCTGGACGCCCGCACCTACGGCGCGGCGCGGATCACCTTCCTCGGTTATACCAAGGTTCCTATGTATTAGAGCACCTCAGGATTGATTCGACTCGCCCGATCCATCCTTCGACACGCCGCTTCGCGGCTGCTCAGGATGAGGTTGTTGTTGAAATCCAAAGAGATTCCTCATCCTGAGCAGCGAGCGAAGCTCGCGTGTCGAAGGATGGCAGGCGGGTCCGATCAATCTTGATACGCTCTACTTGCGGGAGCCGAAGACGATCTCCGCGACCTCGTCGTAGTCCTTCACGAAGTGGACGGTGAAGCCCTCGCCCAGGTGTTCGGGCAGTTCCTCGAAATCCCGGCGGTTGTCGTCGGGGAACAGGATCTCCATGACCCCGACCCGGCGCGCCGCGATGACCTTCTCGCGGAGCCCGCCGATGGCCAGCACCCGCCCGGTCAGGGTCAGCTCGCCGGTCATCGCCAGCGGCCGGGGGAGGCGCCTGCCCCGGGCCAGGGAGACCAGGGCGGTGGCCATCGAGATGCCGGCGCTGGGGCCGTCCTTGGGGGTCGCCCCCTCGGGCACGTGGAGGTGGATGCTGGCCTTGTCGAAGAAGCCGCGCTTGCCGACCAGTTCCTGCTGGTGGGAGACCACGTAGCTGTAGGCGATCTTGGCCGACTCCTTCATCACGTTGCCCAACTGCCCGGTGAGCAGGAAGCTCCGGCCCTTGACGTGGACCCGACTGGCCTCGATGTCCATGGTCGTCCCGCCGAGCGCCGTCCAGGCCAGGCCGGTGACCACGCCGACGCCGGTGAACGGCTTCTTCCTGCGGAACAGCGGCTTGCCCAGGTAGTCCTCCAGGTTGTCGACGGTGACGGAGAGCCGCGCCCCCGGGTCCTCGAGCAGCTTGACCACCGCTTTGCGAACGATCCGGCCCAACTGCTTCTCCAGGGCGCGGACCCCGGCCTCGCGCGCGTAGCCCTCGACGAGGCGCTTGAGGGCGGCGTCGCTGAGCCTGATCTTGGAGCGCTTGATCCCCGTCTTGTCGAGCAGCTTGGGCCACAGGTGGCGCTTGGCGATGGCGATCTTCTCGCGGGCGATGTAGCCGGCCAGGTGGATCATCTCCATGCGGTCGAGCAGCGGCCGGGGGATGGTGTCGAGCTGGTTGGCGGTGCAGATGAACAGCACCTTGGAGAGGTCGAAGGGGATGTCCAGGTAGTGGTCCAGGAAGTCGACGTTCTGCTCGGGGTCCAGGACCTCCAGCAGGGCCGAGGCGGGATCGCCCTGGAACGACGTGCCGACCTTGTCGATCTCGTCGATCATGATCACCGGGTTGGAGACCCCGGTCTCCTTGATGGCCTGGATGAACTTGCCGGGCAGGGCGCCGATGTAGGTCCGCCGGTGGCCCTTGATCTCGGCCTCGTCGCGCATCCCGCCGAGGCTGAAGCGGAAGAACTCGCGGCCCAGGGCCTCGGCGATCGAGCGCCCGATGGAGGTCTTGCCGACCCCCGGCGGGCCGACGAAGAGGATGATCGAGCCGCCGACGGCCCCCTTGTAGGCGCCGACCGCCAGGAACTCGACGATCCGTTCCTTGACGTCGTCCAGTCCCTCGTGGTCGCGGTCCAGGACCCGGCGCGCCTGGACGATGTCCAGCTTGTCCTCGCTGTAGCGGCCCCAGGGCAGCGAAGTGATCCAGTCCAGGTAGTTGCGGGTCACCGCGTATTCCGGCGAGCCGACCTCCAGCACCGACATCTTGTCCAACTCGTCGGCGATCCGCTTGGCCGCCTTTTCGGACGGCTCCAGGGTTTCCAGGCGCTCGCGGAAGCGGTCCAGCTCGGCGGTCCGGTCGTCCTTGGAGATGCCCAGTTCGCGCTGGATCTCCTCGAGCTGCTGGCGGAGGAAGAAGGTCCGCTGCTGCTCGGTCATCCGCTGTTCGACGCCGGCGCGGATCTGCGCCTGCAGCTTGGCGACGTCGAGTTCCTTCTTGATCAGCAGCAGCACCCGTTCCATGCGGGCCAGCAGGGGGATGGTCTCCAGGATCTCCTGGAGCTCCTTCCTGTCGGCCGAGGTCAGGTTGGCCGCGAAGTCGGCGAACGGCGAGGGATCGTTGGGGTCGAATCGGTTGAGGAACATGCGAAGCTGCTCACCGTACAGGGGGTTGAGGGGCAGCAGTTCCTTGACCGTGTTGAGGATGGCCAGGCCGTAAGCCTTGATACGGTCGGTGTCCTCCGTCGGCGAGCGGGGGTAGTCGACGTGGGCGACCAGCGGCGGCTCCTCGGACAGCCAGTCGGCGACCTTGAAGCGGGCCAGCCCCTCGGCCACGAACTGCACCATCCCGGGCCCCCGCTTGGGCTCGTGGACGCGGACCACGGTGCCGACGGCATGGAGGTCCTCCGGGCGTGGGATTTTCGGGGTCTCTTCGCGCATCAGCAGGACGCCGGCCATCGGCTCGGGCGACCCCTCGATGTCCTCGATGGTCCTCAGCCAGGGATCCTCGGGGAACACCAGGGGCATGAACTGGCCGGGGAAGAACGGCCGTTCGCGAATCGGGAAGACGCGCAGAATCCGCGGCGAGCCGAAGTCGCGGCGGACCAGTTCCTGGGACGTCGCGGAATCGTCGATGATGTTCACGCTTTCGGTCGCGTCCTCGGTCATGGGCCCTACCCCCGGTTTTGAAAAATCTCCTCTCGGCGAGAAGAGCAGGAGAGGATATTATCACTCTTGGCGTCCATTTATAGGACCGTCCGCCCGCCGCCTGCCACCAGGGAAGTGTTCGATGAAAGTACCGATCGGGAAAGCCTTCGCCGAAACCTATTCCTTCGTCTGGCACAACCGCCTGGAGGCCCTCAAGCGGACCCCGCTGCCCCTGGCCGCGATGATCGTCCTGATGTGGGCTCTCATGCGGGCGGGCATGGGGGGCGGGGGGTTGGTGGTCATCGTCCTCGCCTTCCTGGCGGTGATCGCCCTGGTGATGCGCCTGGCGGTGGCCTGGCACCGCCTGGTGCTGTTCGGCGGCGAAGCCGCCGGGGCGCCCCTGGGCGTCGGCTTCGGGGTCAGGGAGCTCAAGTTCTTCGGCTTGAGCTTGCTGGTCAAAGCCCTTGAGAAGCTGACCGAAGAGCTGACCGACGCGGTCTTCGAGTCCTCCGGGGAAACGGCCGGGCGGGTCGTCGCCATCGTCCTGTTTGTGATATTTTTCTACCTTTTCATCCGCCTGTTCCTGGTCCTTCCGGCGATCGCCGCCGACCATCGACCGGCCTTCCCCCGGGCATGGGAGCTGTCCCGGGGCCGGGCGCTGGGCCTGTTTGGGGCGCTGCTCGCGGTGTTCGCGCCGCTGTTCGTCGTCGGGGCGGGGATCTTCATGTTGGTCGCGCTCCTCCAGGTCCCGGTTATCATCCTTGTCGTGTTCCCCGCTTTCTACCTCTGCATCGTCGTCGTCTTCGCCACCTTCCTGTCCACCGTCTACCTCGGGCTGGGCGGCCCGGAAGCCGAAGCCTGAGGATTCCTCCGAACCGCGAAGATTCTTCTTTAATTAGGCTCGAAACTTGTTTACGGACACCGTGATCCGGCCGTCGGAACCGAGCCCAATAACTAGTGGATAAAATCTAACATATGATACCCATACGATCCCATTCCCCGGTTTCCCGGCAGGAGAAGCCCCGCTGGCGATGCCGAAGCATCGCCAAGGGGGTTCGACGCCCCGAGAAGCCGGGGAATGGGACCCTCCGGGCGGCTTCC
>CAZWEZ010000014.1:0-49484 GCA_964632795.1 uncultured Thalassospiraceae bacterium
TCGCCGCCCCGTTGTCGCTCCTGGCGACCACCACCAGGCATATCGCCGGCAGGGCCACGGCGGCGGCCCGCCGCCCCCGGCGCCACAGGACCAGCGCCGCCGGCCACGCCATCAGGGCGACCACCGCGCCGCCGTTCTTGAGCTTGGCCATGTAATGGATCGAGAACGCGGTTTCTCCTTCGAAGACCTCGCGGGCCTGCTGGATCAGCCGCAACAGGGGGGTGTCGAGGAAGGCCTCGAAGGCAAGCACGGCCAGGCCGGCCCAGACCCCGAGGACCAGCGCCCGGCCGAGGGAGTCCCGCGCCTCCGACCCCAGCTCCGCCGCCGCCCCGGCCAACACCAGGCCGCCGGCGAAGATGGCGACAAGGACCGGGACCAGGCCCAGGCCGAGGCCGGGCTCCAGCGCCCACAGGGCGCTCGCCGCCGCCCACCCCAGCGCCACCCCCAGCAGCACCGGAAAGCGCAAGCCGACGGCGGGCAACGGGGACCGCCCGAAGAAGCAGAGTCCGAGCACGGCCAGGGCCGCCACCGCGAACAGCGGGGCCAGCCCGCGCGGCGCCAGCACCGCCAGGACCGGCGCCACGGCGGCCGCCGTCCCCAGGATGCGCCCGTTGTCGAACCTGATCGTCACCTCCCTCTCCCGTCAGTACAGGCGGCCGCCGTCCGGCACCGTCAGGTCGGGGCGGATCAGCACCACCTCGCCGTCGGCGTCGGGGAAGCCGAGGACCAGGACCTCGGACATGAAGCGGCCGATCTGCTTGGGCGGGAAGTTGACCACCGCCGCCACCTGGCGGCCGGCCAGCTCGTCGAGCCGGTAATGCCTGGTCAACTGGGCCGAGGTCTTCTTCTCGCCGAGTTCGGGCCCGAAATCGACCCACAGCTTGTAGGCCGGCTTGCGGGCCTCGGGATAGGGTTCAGCCCGGGTCACGGTGCCGATTCGGATGTCCACCTTGGCGAAGTCGTCGAAGGTTATCTCCATGGCGGTCGTCCCCTGTTCGTGGAGGGGATTGTAGGGGACGGGTGGCGGGCGAACAAGCCGCCGGCCGGGGTCCACCAACCGCCCGGCGATTCCGATGAGAGATTCTTCCTAATGCAAAGATTCCTGCTTTATAAGACAATGTTCCCATGTTGAGGCATTCCGACGTCTGGCGGGCGATCGACCGGCTGGCCCGGGAGTACGGCCTTTCGGCCTCCGGGCTGGCGCGCCGGGCGGGGCTCGACCCGACCACCTTCAACAAGAGCAAGCGCATCACCCGCGAAGGCAAGCAGCGCTGGCCGAGCACCGAGAGCATCGCCAAGATCCTCGACGCCACCGGCGCCTCGCTGGACGAGTTCGTCACCTATGCCGGCGAGGGCGAGGGCATCGGGGTCTACCGCAACATCCCGTTGCTCGGCCTCGCCCAGGCGGCGGGCGAGGACTGTTTCGACGCCGGCGGCCGGCCCCACGGCGAAACATGGGACGAGATTCCCTTTCCCGGCCTCGGCGATCCCCGCGCCTACGCCCTGGAGATCGGCGGTAACGGCCACCAGCCGGCCTACCGCGACGGCGACATCCTGATCGTCTCGCCGGCGGCCGACATCCGGCGCGGCGACCGGGTCGTGGTCCGCACCCGGGACGGCGCGATGGCGGTGATGAGGATGCGCCGGCGCACGGCGCGCCGCATCGACCTCCAGCCCCTCACCCCCCGCCACCGCGAGCGCATCCTGGCGGTCGACGACGTCGAGTGGATCGCCCGCATCGTCTGGGTCAGCCAATAGGCGCTGCCGGTTGGCGGCGGCCTGCGCGGGGTATATGCTTTTCCGAGGACACTAGGAGGGCGGAAATGGGGAAGGAGCTTCTCGGCAAGACGCTGACCTATGTCGACGGCGCGTGGGTGGACGGCCATCCGCCCCTGCTGGCCCCCCAGAGCAACGGCGTGTGGCTGGCCTCGTTGGTCTTCGACGGCGCCCGGTCCTTCCAGGGCATGGCGCCGGACCTCGACCTGCACTGCGCGCGGGCGGTTCGCTCGGCGGGTATCCTGGGGCTGGCCCCGAAGCTGAGCGGTGCCGAGATCGAGGAGCTGGCGTGGCAGGCGGTGCGCCGCTTCCCCGAGCAGGCCGAGCTCTACATCTGCCCCATGTTCTTCGCCGAGACCGGGTTCATCGTCCCCGACCCCGAGAGCACCCGCTTCGTGATGACGGTCAGCGAGGCGCCGCTGCCCCCGCCCGACGGCTTCAGCGCCTGCCTGACCGCCTTCCGCCGTCCGGCCCGCGACATGGCGCCGACCGAGGCCAAGGCGTCGTGCCTCTATCCCAACGTCGCCCGCTGCGTGGCCGACGCCAGGGCCAAGGGCTTCGACACCTCGGTGGTGCTGGACCCCAACGGCAACGTCGCCGAGTTCGCCTACACCAACCTGTTCATGGTCAAGGACGGCGCCGTCCACACCCCGGCGGTCAACGGCACCTTCCTCAACGGCATCACCCGCCAGCGCGTCATTTCCCTGCTCGACGGCGCCGGGGTCGAGGTCGTCGAACGGGCCATCGACTTCCAGGAGTTGATGGCGGCCGACGAGCTGTTCGGCTCGGGCAACTACTTCAAGGTGGCGCCGTGCACCCGCCTCGAGGACCGCGACCTGCAGGCCGGCCCGGTCTTCCGCAAGGCCCGCGAGCTCTACTTCGACTTCGCCCGGAGCGGCTGACCGAATCATCGAATCAATAGGCTCGCACCGACACTGGCACGCTCATTGCGTCTCCATGGGCGGGACATGGAGACCGTGGCTTGAAACCGATCGTGTCAAGACTGTGCCTGTGGATCGCGGCATTGGCCGCCGCCGGCCTCGCGCCGGCCCCGGCGGCATCGGCGCAACCCCTTGAGAACCCTTGGAAAATCTGCGCCGCCCAGACCGCCGAGCGGGAACGCCTGGAGGGCATCCCGCGGCACCTGCTGGGTGCCATCTCGCTGGCCGAATCGGGACGCTGGGACGCCGCCGGGCAGGCAAATGTTGCCTGGCCGTGGACCGTGACCGCGCACCGCGAGGGCCGTTTCTTCGCCACCAAGCGCGACGCCGTCACCTACGTCCTGGAGCTGTGGTCCCAGGGCGTCACCAACATCGACGTCGGCTGCATGCAGGTCAACCAGTACTACCACGGCGGCGCCTTCGCCGACATCGAGCAGGCCCTGGACCCGGCGGCCAACGTCGCCTACGCCTCGCGCTACCTCAAGAACCTCTACGCCGTCGCCCGCTCGTGGACCACGGCCGCCGGCTACTACCACTCCTCGACCCCCGCCCGCCACAACGCCTACAAGCTCAAGGTGCTGCGGCTGTGGAGCCAGGAGCGCCGCGGCGGCGGCGGCGCGACGTCCGGCGACCGCAAGACGGTGGCCATCGACACCGCCCGCACCGCCGAGCTCAACGCCCGCTTCAAGGCCGCCCGCGACGGCCAACGGGCCGCCACCGAGGGCGAACTCCCCGTCCTCCGCCAGGCCCGCCTCCACCGCCGGCAACTGGACGCCTGGCGCCAGGTCCGGGGCAACCCCCGGGCCTCCGCCAATCTCGCCGCCGTGCAACTGGCGGTGGCCGCGGCGCGGCGCCAACAGGCCCTCCTCGAGCTGTCCGGGAGCAAAGACGACGCCGGGTTCGCCGCCAAGCGCCGCTCCCAGCTCGAGGCCTGGCGGGCGACCCTCGCCCCCGCCCCAGGGTCGTCCTGATATCATTTCGTTTTGGTTCGCCGCTCCCGGGCGCTTATGATGCCCGCCGTGAACGACCACGAACTCGGCTTCATCGAGGCCACGGACCCCGCCTTCGCGGGCACCGTGGCGGCCATCGAGGGGCGCCTCAAGCGGGGCCGCCACCAGGAGGCGCGCGAGCTGTTCGAAAACATGCTAGAGTGCCGCAACCATTTGGGGCTGCTGTCCGAGGACATCGACCCGGACAACGGGGAGTTGTGGGGGAACTTCCCGCAGACCTATTCCATGGTCGGCCTCATCAATTCCGCGATGCGGCTGAGCAAGAGCTGGAGAGAGGCGTTTTGAGCCGTCTCGTCGTGGTTTCCAACCGGGTCGCCGAGCCCTCCGACACCAAGGCCAGGGCCGGCGGGCTCGCCGTCGCCCTGCTCGACGCGCTGAGCGAGCACGGCGGGGTGTGGTTCGGCTGGAACGGCAAGGTCAAGCCCAAGACCAACTCCGAACCGAAACTCAACCAGGACGGCGCCATCACCTTCGCCACCGTCGACCTGTCGCGCAAGAACTACGCCGAATACTACAACGGCTTCGCCAACCGGACCCTGTGGCCGCTGTTCCACTACCGTCTCGACCTGACCGGGTTCAGCCAGCAGAACTACTCCGGCTACCTGCAGGTCAACACCATGTTCGCCAACCGGCTGATGGGGCTGCTCGAAGACGACGACCTGATCTGGGTCCACGACTACCACCTGATCCCATTGGGCAAGGAGCTGCGCCGGGCGGGAAGCACGCAGCCGATGGGGTTTTTCCTCCACACCCCGTTCCCGGCGATGGAGATCCTTACCGCCCTGCCCTCCCACCGGACCCTGGTCCGCGCCCTGTGCGCCTATGACGTGGTCGGCTTCCAGACCGAGAACGACCTGCGCGCCTTCCTCGATTACATCGTCCATGAGGCCAACGGCGGGATCATGGGCAACCACCTGGTCCACGCCTTCGGCCGCACCCTGAGGGTCGAGGTCTTCCCCATCGGCATCGACACCGAGGCCTTCGTCAAGGCCGGCCGGATGATGTCCCACGCCGGCAAAGCCAAGCGGCTGCTGGAACGGCTCGGCGACCGCGCCTGGATCATCGGCGTCGACCGCCTGGACTACAGCAAGGGGCTGGTCGAACGGTTCAAATCGTTCCAGCGGCTGCTCGAAACCCACCCCGAATACCGGGGCAAGGTGACGCTGATACAGATCGCCCCGCCGTCGCGCTCCGAGGTCCCCGAATACAAGGAAATCCGCCGCACCCTGGAAGCCGAGGCCGGCCATATCAACGGCCAGTTCGCCGATTTCGACTGGCTGCCCATCAACTACCTCAACAAGAGCTACACCCGCCACGACCTGGTCGGCTTCTTCCGGGCCAGCCGGGTCGGCCTGGTGACGCCGCTGCGCGACGGCATGAACCTGGTCGCCAAGGAGTACGTCGCGGCCCAGAACCCCGAGGACCCCGGGGTGCTGGTGCTGTCGCGCTTCGCCGGCGCGGCGCGCGAACTGGACGCCGCCCTGATCGTCAACCCCTTCGACCACGACGGGGTCGCCGAGGCCATCTCCGAGGGCCTCGAAATGCCCCTGGAGGAACGTCGCGAACGGTGGTCGGCGATGATGGAATGCCTGCGCGCCAACACCCTCGACGTGTGGCGCGACAACTTCCTCAAGGCCCTCGCCGAGGCCCCCTACGAGAACTGATCCGGGGCCGTTGGTATGAGGGGCGATCGGGCTATATGACCTTGTCCCGGCGCAGCTTGGCGATGTCGTCCGAAGACAGGCCGAGCAGCTCCCCGTAGACCTCGTCGTTGGCCGAACCCAGGGCCGGGCCCAGGTTGGTGATCCGGCCCGGGGTTTCGGACAGGCTGGGGATCACCGAGGGGATCACCACCTCGTCCAGCCCGTCCTCGAGGAAACGCACCAGGTTGCCCCGGGCCGCGAACTGGGGGTCGGCGAAGATGTCGGCGATGGTGTTGAGCGGCCCCCCGGGCACCCCGTGTTCCAGGCACTTGGCCATGACTTGGTCGAGATTCAGCGATCGCGTCCAGGCGCCGACCAGGCGGTCGACCTCGTCGCGGGCCGCCAGCCGCCGGCGCTGGGGACCGTAGAGGTCCGCGGAGGCCAGCTCGGCACGGCCCATGGCCTCGGCCAGGCGGGCGAACATCTTGTCGCTGGTGCAGGCGATGGCCAGCCATTTAGCGTCCCGGGTCGGGAAGTGGCCGTGGGGGCAGGCGTTGGCGGTCCCGGTCCCTTCGCGGCGGCGCACGATGCCCTGGCGCCCGTAGGCCGGGGCGATCTCGTCGAGCACCCGGAACACCGCTTCGTAAAGCCCGATGTCGATCATCTGGCCGCCCCCCCCGGCGTCCCGGTGGCGTAGCGCCAGCAGCACGCCGAGAGCCCCGTAGAGCCCGGACAGGTAGTCGGCCAGCGACGTCGAGCCCGGGGTCACCGGCGGCTCGCCGGGCATCCCGGCGAGGTTGGACAGCCCGCCGACGGCATGGGCGACGCGGGCGAAGCCGGGACGGTCCCGGTAGGGGCCGGTCTGCCCGTAGCCCGACACCCGGAGCATGACCAGTCCGGGGTTGATCCGGCGCAACTCCTCCCAGCCCAGGCCCCATTTCTCCAGGGTCCCGGGACGGAAGTTCTCGCACACCACGTCCGACACCGCGACCAGGCGCTTGAACAGCCCGGCCCCCTCGGGATTCCGCAAATCGAGGGTGATCGACTTCTTGTTGCGCCCCTCGGAGAGCCAGGCCAGCGTCGAATCGGCGCGTTCGCTCGGCGTCCCGAAACGGCGGAAGGGGTCGCCGACGCCGGGCTGCTCGACCTTGATCACCTCGGCCCCGAACTCGCCCATGATGGCCGCCGTGTACGGCGCGGCGATGAAGGTCGCGGCGTCGAGGACGCGGATTGCGGACAGCGGGAGGCCGTTTTCGCTCATTCGAATTCAGCTTCCGCCGTCATCGCCAGCGCGCCGTCGGTGTCCAGCGCCCACAGCCGCGCCCCATCGCCGTCCGGGCGGCCGGCGACGGTGAACGGGCCGGTGGCGAAGATCGGCCGCAGCGCCCGGTACTCGAATCTGGTCATTGTCGCTCCGGGGTTGGCCCGCCACGCCAGGTCGAGCAGCAGGGTGGCGCTCAGCGGGCCGTGGACCAGCAGCCCGGGGTAGCCCTCCTCTCGGGTGGCGTAAGGATGGTCGTAGTGGATGCGGTGGCTGTTGTAGGTCAGCGCCGAGAACCGGAACAGCAGCGCCGGGGAGGGATCGACGGTCCGTTGCCAGAGAGCCTCGGCGGGGGCCGGACTGGCCGGCGGCGGAGGCTCCGCGGCGGCGGGCTTTTCCCGGAACACCAGGTCGTGCTCCTCGACCATGGCCGGCTCGCCGGCCGCCGAAATCTCATGACGGACGAGGACGAAGACCAGCGGCCCGACCCGGCTTTCCTTGAGCGTCACCTCGGCCACCGTCGAGGTCCGCCGGATCTCCTCGCCGACCCTCATCGGGCGCCTGTAGGTCAGCCGGCCGCCGGCCCACATCCGCCGGGTCAACGGCACCGGGGGCAGGAACAGGCCGCGCCTGGGGTGGCCGTCGGCGGCCACCTCCGATTGCCGGTTGTGGTTGAGGAAGAACAGCCAGTGGGCGCCCGGGGGCGCCGCGTCGCCGGGCCGGGGAGGCGCATCGTCATGGTCGAGCAGCGCCGCCAGCCGGGCCAGCGGCGAGGCGGTGACGACGTCGGTCTCGTCCTCGGTGCGTCCGATCCACTGACGCAGGTGTTCGATATCGACGGTCACCGGGTGAACTCCCTGTCAATAGGAGCGGGGCAGGCCGAGGACGTGTTCGGCGAGGTAGGCCAGGATCAGGTTGGTCGATATCGGGGCGATCCGGTAGAGCCGGGTCTCGCGGAACTTGCGCTCGACGTCGTATTCCTCGGCGAAGCCGTAACCGCCGAAGGTCTGCAGGCACATGTCGGCGGCCTGCCACGAGGCCTCGCTGGCCAGCAGCTTGGCCATGTTGGCCTCGGCGCCGGCCGGCTGGCCGGCGTCGAACAGCCCGGCCGCCTTGACCACCATCAGGTCGGCCGCCTCGCAGGCGGCGTGGGCGCGGGCGATGGGGAACTGGATGCCCTGGTTCTTGCCGATGGGGCGCCCGAACACCACCCGCTGGCGGGCGTAGTCGCAGGCCTTGGCGATGAACCAGCGGGCGTCGCCGATGCATTCGGCTCCGATCAGGATGCGTTCGGCGTTCATCCCGTCGAGGATGTAGCGGAAGCCCCGGCCTTCCTCGCCGATCAGGCTGTCGGCCGGGATCCTGAGGTGGTCGAAGAAGACCTCGGTGGAATGGTGGTTGATCATCGCCCGGATCGGCCGGATGGTCAGCCCGTGGCCGAGCGCCTGGCGCATGTCGAGGAGGAACACGCTCATCCCCTGGTGGGGCTTGTCGACCTCCTCGCGCGGCGTGGTGCGGGCCAGCAGCAGCATCAGGTCGGAATGCTCGGCGCGCGAGATCCACACCTTCTGGCCGTTGACCAGGTAGTCGTCGCCGTCGCGCACGGCGGTGGTCTTGATGCGGGTGGTGTCGGTGCCGCTGGTCGGCTCGGTGACCGCGAAGGCCTGGAGGCGCAACTCGCCGGCCGCGATCTTGGGCAGGTAGGCGGCCTTCTGGGCCTCGGAGCCGTGGCGCAGCAGGGTCCCCATGATGTACATCTGGGCGTGGCAGGGGGCGCCGTTGCAGCCCTCGGCGTGGACCTCGCCGAGGATCGCCGCGGCCGCCGCGACGCCCAGCCCGCTGCCGCCGTACTGCTCGGGGATCAGGGCGCCCAGGAACCCGGCCTCGGTCATCGCCTGAACGAAGTCGCTGGGGTAGGCGCGCTCGGCGTCCAGCCGACGCCAGTACTCGCCGGGGAAGCCGGCGCACAGCGCCCGCACCGAGGCCCGGATGTCTTCGAAGGTTTCGGTCATCTTCGGTATCCGCTACATAGTGGTTTCGGCAGGCTAGCGGAGCCGGCTCGAAGTAACCAGATCGAAGGCGCCATGAGACGGGAAAACAACCAAGTCCTTCCCGAAACCCTGGAGTTGGCGGGCAAGCGGGTCATCGACGTCGGCTGCGGCGACGGCGCCCTGGTCCGCCTGATGACCCGCCACGGGGCGCGGGTGAGCGGCGTCGAATGCAGCCGGGAAATGCTGGCCACGGCGCGGGCCGCCGAGCCGGCGGGCGAGGAGACCTACCTCGAGGGCGTCGGCGAGCGGCTGCCCTTCGCCGAGGCCTCAGTGGACATCGTGGTTTACTTCAACAGCCTCCACCACGTGGCGGTGGAGAGCCAGCCCGAGGCGCTGCGCGAGGCGGCCAGGGTGCTGGTCTCCGGCGGCCTGCTCTACGTCTCCGAGCCGCTCGCCGAGGGTCCCCATTTCCGGCTGATGAAACCGGTCATCGACGAGACCCGGGTCCGCGCCCGCGCCTACCGGGCGCTCGGGGAGGCGCCGGACGACGCCGGCCTGGTCGAGGTCCGGGAATTCTCCTACGTCCACCCCGCCCGCCACCGCGACTACGAGGCCTACCGCGACCGGGTGTGCGCCATCAACCCGCAGTGCCGGGCGGTCTTCGAGGAACTGGACGCCGAGATGCGTGCCGCCTTCGAGCGCCTCGGCAGGAAGACCGAAAAGGGCTTCGAGTTCGACCAGCCGATGCGGGTCAACCTGCTGCGCAAGGGCTAGCCGAAAGCGGCTCAGCGCAGGGTCATCCTGGCGGCGCCGAGGATTTCGCCGCTGTCGTTCGATTGGACGAGGACGGCGCAGCCGTCGGGGTCCGCGGCGCTCAAGAACTGCAGGGGAATGGGGATTTCAATGGCCTTGCCCCGCCAGGCGCCGATCCGTTCCATCCGCCGCACCACGTTGTAATTGCTCAGGGTCAGGCCCTCGTTCTCGCCGCCGCGGATGGTGGTGGTGTGCCTTGAGTCGTAGGCCACCAACAGCACCTCGGCGTCGGCCACCGGACCGTCGGGGACGTGCACCACCAGCCGGTCGTCCTGGTGGCGCAGGGTGACCTCCAGGCGATCCCTGTTGTGGTGGCGGACGATCCGCGAGAGCACCGCCGGACGGTCCGAGCCGACGGCCTGGTCGATGCCCTGGATCACCATCTGCGGGGTGTAGACGTAGCGGACGCCGAGCCGCTCGACGTAGCGCTTCTGGCGCCGGGTGTTGGCGGGGCTGGCGAAGCGGTCCTTCCAGCCGATGTAGTCCCAGTAATCGACGTGGAACGACAGCGCCAGGACATCCTGGCGCCGGGCCAGCTCGCCGAGCAAGGCGTCGGCCGGGGGACAGGCCGAACAGGCCTGGGAGGTGAACAGCTCGACCACCGTCAACCCCGACTCGGCGGCGGCCGGGAAAACCGGCGCCAGGAAGAGCACGGTGGCCGCCAACAGCCGTTTCAGGTTGCCGAACATTCTTCAGGGTATACGGCCCGGCGCCCCTGGCGGCCAATCAAGGCTGATCACATGGCGGTGAGGGGACACTACCCCTTCTTGAGGTTCCCCATCACGTAATGCAGGATGCCCCCGGCCGTGTAGTATTCGGCCTCGTGGGGAAGGTTGGGGTCAGGTCTTGCGTTGCCATATTTTTCATTGTGATTCCTCTTGATGTGGCAATGCAAGACCTGACCCTATGACCCCTTGCCAGCGGCCCAGCGACAAAGAGAGCGAAGAAGCACAATGGCTCGCGGAGTTGGCGGAAAGAAAATTTAGAAGGAAATCACCTGCTAGCGATTGGTCAAGTCAGACGTAACTCGGGCATCTTGTCGGTCGATTGCGAATTTTTCGTAATCAAACGTTTTCTCAGGGGTCATCGGGATTAGTAATGGATTCTCTAAGTCCCTGAGCAGACCGAAGTAGGCTGAATACCTCCCACGTTCGGGTTCAATCGCAATGGTAATCCACGCCGCTATACCTCTTCGATTCGCCGCAATTCTGTGCATCTCCTTTATTTTTTGCATTCTTTCAGGCTTTTTCCCCGAAGATACAACATTGTAATAGGGGTTTATTTCCCCGACAGCATTCAATCTGTTCCTTGTTTTTATACTTATCAGGTAAGTCTTGTCGCCGAGCGTAGCTTGCAAATCGAAGTCCGGGTTGTTCGTCCTCTCATAATTGAGGTCCCTTACGTCTTCTGCCCCCTGCTCAGTTAGCAACTCGATCGCCAATTCTTGACCGAGTTCACCAATTCGCCGAGTTCGTTCGCGATTCTTCAAGGTCATCACCGAGAGTCCCCTTATTTCCTTAAATCGTGCCTCGCAGTCTAAAGGTTACCCCCTCTTGAGGTTCCCCATCACGTAATGGAGGATGCCGCCGGCCTTGTAGTATTCGGCCTCGTCGATGGTGTCGATGCGGCACAGGACGGTGATTTCCTCGCGGCTTCCGTCGCCCCGGGTGATGCCGAGCGCGACATCCATGCCAGGGGTGACGCCGCCGGCGATGCCGCTGACGTCGAAGGTCTCGGTGCCGTCCAGGCCCAGGGTCGCGGCCCCGGCGCCGTCCTTGAACTGCAGCGGCAGCACCCCCATCCCCAGCAGGTTGGAGCGGTGGATGCGCTCGAAGCTCTCGGCGATCACCGTCTTGATGCCGAGCAGGCGGGTCCCCTTGGCCGCCCAGTCGCGCGACGAGCCGGCGCCGTACTCCTTGCCGGCGACCACCACCAGGGGCGTGCCGGCGTCCCGGTAGCGCATGGCGGCGTCGTAGATCGACATCTCCTCGCCGCCGGGCATGTGGCGGGTGACGCCGCCCTCGGTGCCCGGGGCCATCAGGTTGCGGATGCGGATGTTGGCGAAGGTGCCGCGCATCATCACCTGGTGGTTGCCCCGCCGGGCGCCGTAGGAGTTGAAGTCGCGGGGCTCGACCCCGTTGGCGATCAGGTACTTGCCGGCCGGACCGTCGGGCTGGATGGCGCCGGCCGGCGAGATGTGGTCGGTGGTCACCGAATCGCCGAGGATGGCCAGCGGCCGGGCCCCCGTGATGTCGGCCACCCCGGCGCCCTGCCCGCCCTCGAAGAACGGCGGGTGCTGGATGTAGGTCGAGGCGGGGTCCCAGTCGTAGGTCAGGCCGCCGGCGGTGTCGATCTTGCGCCACGGCTCGGGGCCCTCGAAGACGTCGGCGTAGCGGGCGGCGAACATCTCCGGTCCCACCACCCGGGCGATGACGTCGCGGACCTCGGCGTCCGGCGGCCAGAGGTCCCCGAGGTAGACCGCCGCGCCCTCGGCGTCCTTGCCCAGCGGCTCTGAGGCGAGGTCGCGCAGCATCGAGCCGGCCAGGGCGTAGGCCACCACGAGGGGCGGCGAGGCCAGGTAGTTGGCCCGGACGTGGGGGCTGATCCGGCCCTCGAAGTTGCGGTTGCCCGAGAGCACGGAGGCGGCCACCAGGTCGCCCTCGGCAATGGCTCCGGTAATGGCCTCGGGCAGCGGCCCCGAGTTGCCGATGCAGGTGGTGCAGCCGAAGCCGGCGATGTTGAAGCCCAGTGCGTCGAGGGGCTCCTGGAGGCCGGCCGCCTCCAGGTAGTCGGCGACCACCTGGGAACCCGGGGCCAGCGAGGTCTTGACCCACGGCTTGACGCGCAAGCCCCGGGCCACCGCGTTGCGGGCCAGCAGCCCGGCGGCGACCATCACCGACGGATTCGAGGTGTTGGTGCAGCTGGTGATGGCGGCGATCACCACGTCGCCGTCGCGCAGCGCGTAGTCGGCGCCCGCGACCTCGGCGCGGCGCGTCCGCTCGGCGCCGGCGATCTCCTTGAGGGCCGCCGGGAAGGCGCTGGCGGCGGCCTCGAGGTCGATCCGGTCCTGGGGCCGCCGGGGCCCGGAGATGCAGGGCTTGACGGTCGAGACGTCGAGCTCGAGGGTGTCGGTGAACAGCGGCTCGTCGTCTTCGGGGTCGCGCCACAGGCCCTGGGCCCTGGCATAGGCCTCGACCAGGGCGATGCGATCGGCATCGCGCGCGGTCAGGGTCAGGTAGCTGACCGTCTCGGCGTCGATGGGGAAGAAGCCGCAGGTGGCGCCGTACTCGGGGGCCATGTTGGCGATGGTGGCGCGGTCGGGCAGCGACAGGCCGTCGAGCCCGGGGCCGAAGAACTCGACGAACTTGCCAACCACGCCGCGTTGGCGCAGCATCTGGACCACCCGCAGCACCAAATCGGTGGCGGTCGTCCCGGCGGCCAGAGCGCCGCTCAGCCGGAAGCCGACGACCTCGGGGATCAGCATCGAGATCGGCTGGCCGAGCATCGCCGCCTCGGCCTCGATGCCCCCGACCCCCCAGCCGAGGACCGACAGCCCGTTGACCATGGTGGTGTGGCTGTCGGTGCCGATCAGGGTGTCGGGATAGGCCACCGGGCGGCCTTCGCGCTCGTCGGTCCACACCACCTGGGCCAGGTATTCGAGGTTGACCTGGTGGCAGATGCCGGTTCCCGGGGGCACCACCCGGAAGTTGTCAAACGCGCCCTGTCCCCAGCGCAGGAAGGCGTAGCGCTCGCCGTTGCGGGCGAACTCCATCTCGGTGTTCAGCGCCAGCGCCTCGGGCGAGCCGGCGTGGTCGATCATCACCGAGTGGTCGATCACCAGGTCGACCGGGGCCAGCGGGTTGATCCGCGCCGCCTCGCCGCCGGCGGCGACCATCGCCTGGCGCATCGCCGCCAGGTCGACGACGGCGGGCACCCCGGTGAAGTCCTGCATCAGCACCCGGGCCGGGCGGAAGGCGATCTCGCGGTCCGAACGCCGCTCGGCCAGCCAGGCCGCCACCGCCCGGATGTCGTCGGCGCTCACCGTGCGGCCGTCCTCGTGGCGCAACAGGTTCTCGAGCAGTACCTTGAGCGAGCGCGGCAGGCGCCTAACGTCGCCGAGGCCGGCCTCGGCGGCGGCCTCGAGGCTGAAGTAGTCGTACTCCCCGCCGCCGGCATCCAGCGTCCGGCGGCAACCGAAGGTGTCTAATGAAGGCATGCGTTTCTCCCTGGTTCGAATCGGCGCGGCGTTGGGGGCAAGGCTACACCATACTTGGCGGGCGCTGTCCAGCTTTCCAAGCCCGGCATAATATCGCCACATTCATGGTCTCATATAATCCGCCAGAGACCCTCTATCGTACCCAGCCAGAGACCCCCCTCTCTGGCCCTCCTACACCGGCAATAATTGCCGGAAACCTTCGGCCGGGACCTTCGGGTCCCGGCCATTTTTTTGTGTATTTGCCAAGGACCATGGCTGGAACGGGCCCTGGCGGCGGCGGCGCTTCTTTTTTCGGCGGCGCTGCGTTACCTTGCCCATACACCGCCTCGACGTTGCCTTCGGATGGAACCCCGATGACGCTTTTTTCCGGTCGAGACCTGGTCTGCATCAGGGGTGAGAGGTGCGTGTTCGACGGTCTCGACTTCGCGCTCGAGGGCGGCGGGGCGCTGGTCCTCGGCGGCCCCAACGGCAGCGGCAAGTCGAGCCTGTTGCGCCTGATGGCGGGACTGTCGCGGCCCGCCGAGGGAACCCTCGACTGGGACGGCGAGGAGATCGTCGAGAACCCCGAGGCCCACAACGCCCGCCTCCACTACGTGGGCCACCAAGACGCCGTCAAGCCGGTGCTGAGCGTCGCCGAGAACCTCGACTTCTGGGCCGCGCAGAGAACCCCGGGCGACGGCTTCGGGGTCGCCCCGGCGCTCGGGGCGCTGGCCATCGCCCATCTCGCCGAGGTCCCCGGGCGGTTCCTGTCGGCGGGCCAGAAGCGGCGGCTCAACCTGGCCCGCATCCTCGCCGCGCCGGCCCCGCTGTGGCTCCTCGACGAGCCGACCACGGGGCTCGATTCGGAGGCCACCGCCAGCCTCGAGGCGGCCATCGCCCGCCACCGCGCCGGCGGCGGCATGGTGGTGGTGGCGACCCATGTCGAGATGTCCCTGGACGGGGCGGGGAAGCTGGACCTGGCCCGCTTCGCCGGCTCCCGGCAGAGGGCGGGCGCGCCGTGAACCGGTTCCTCCACATCATCCGCCGCGACCTCCGCCTGGCCTTCAGGCAGGGCATGGACAGCTCCATGGTGGTGGCCTTCTTCGTCCTCGCCGTGGTCTTGTTCCCCTTAGGGGTCGGCCCCGAGACCAACATCCTGGCCCGCATCGCCTCGGGCGTCATCTGGGTGGCGGCGCTGCTGGCCTCCATGTTGTCCCTGGAGCGGCTGTACCAGGTCGACTACGACGACGGCAGCCTGGAGCTGTTGGCGCTGGCGCCGATGCCCCTGGAGACGGTTGTGGCGGCCAAGGTGATCGCCCACTGGCTGACCACCGGGCTGCCGCTGATCGTCGCCGCGCCGCTGCTGGCGGTACTGTTGCACATGGACGGCTCCGGCTTCGCGGCGCTGATCGCCGCCCTCGCCCTGGGGACCCCGACCCTGAGCCTGATCGGTTCCGTCGGGGCGGCGCTGATCCTCGGTTCGCGGCGCGGCGGGGTGCTGTTGTCGCTGCTCGTGCTGCCGCTCTACATCCCGGTCCTGATCTTCGGGGTCGGGGCCGTCGAGGCGGCGCTCGGCGACTTGACCGTGCGCCCCCACCTGCTGATCCTGAGCGGCCTGCTGGTGGGGGCCCTGGCGCTGTGTCCGTGGGCCTCGGCGGCGGCCCTCAGGCAGGCCCTGGAATAGTCGTAAAGACCACTGGAAAACGGCGCCCCCAGGGTATAGAAGACGTTTCTCCCCCCCCCTGAGCGTCGGTTAGATCATGTTGCAGCGATTCGCCAATCCCAACCGGTTCATGCGCCTGAGCGCCGCGGTCCTGCCGTGGAGCGCCGGGCTGACCCTGATCCTGCTGGTCCCGGGACTTTACCTGGGGCTGTTCGTCGCCCCCCCCGACTACATCCAGGGCGAAAGCGCGCGCATCATGTACGTCCACGTGCCGGCCGCCTGGATGGCCCTGTTCTGCTACGCCGGGATGGCGGTGGCCGCCGCCGTGGGCCTGATCTGGAAGCACCCGCTGGCCGACCTGGTGGCCAAGTCGAGCGCCCCCATCGGCGCCTGTTTCACCTTCCTCGCCCTGGTTACCGGCTCGCTGTGGGGCAAGCCGACGTGGGGTACCTGGTGGGTGTGGGACGCCCGGCTGACCTCGATGCTGATCCTGTTCTTCCTCTATCTCGGCTACATCGCCCTCAACAACGCCTTCGACGACCCGGCGCGCGGCGCCAAGTCGTCCAACATCCTGGCCGTGGTCGGCTTCGTCAACGTGCCGATCATCAAGTTCTCGGTCGACTGGTGGAACAGCCTGCACCAGCAGACCAGCGTCTTCAAAGCCGAAGGCCCGTCGATCGATCCCGCCATGCTGTGGCCGCTGTTGTTAATGAGCCTCGCCTACACCACCTATTACGTCTGGGTGCTGCTGTTGCGGATCCGCGGCGAGATCATCGCCGCCAAGATCCGCGCCATCCGCATCCGCCAGGTCCACGGGTAGGTTATCATGGAAACCATAGCCACATTCCTCGCCATGGACGGCAAAGGCGTCTTCATATGGCCGAGTTACGCGCTGAGCGCGCTGGTCTTGGGCTGGCTGCTGGTCGCCAGCATCCGCTTCCAGAGGTCGACCCGGGCGGCGTTGGAGGACCTGCAAACGGCGGCCGGGGAGAGCGACGGTGAAACGCAAGCATAAACGGCTGACCTTCCTCTTCATCGCCATGCTGCTGGTCGCCGCCGCCGCCGCCCTGATCCTGGCCGCCTTCGAGGACAGCATCGTCTTCTTCCACAGCCCCACCGACATCCTGGCCAAGAACCCGCCGCCCGAGCGCCGGCTCAGGATCGGCGGCCTGGTCGAGGAGGGCAGCGTCGACAAGGCCGCCGGCGCGGTGGTCACCTTCCGCATCACCGACTTGGCCAACACGGTGGACGTGACCTACCGCGGGTTACTGCCCGACCTGTTCCGCGAGGGCCAGGGGGTGGTCGCCGAGGGCCACCTCGAGGATGGCGTGTTCCACGCCGACGAGGTGCTGGCCAAGCACGACGAGACCTACATGCCGCCCGAGGTCGCCGACGCCCTCAAGAAGTCCGGCCAGTGGCAGGAGATGGGCAAAACCATGAAGGAGCAGACCTCCCGGTGATCGCCGAAACCGGCCATTTCGCCCTCGCCCTGGCGCTGCTGGTGGCGCTGGTCCAGGCCACCGTTCCCCTGGCCGGGGCGCAGCGGGGCAACCGGGCGTGGATGGCGATCGCCCGGCCGGCGGCGGTGGCCCAGCTGATCTGCATCGCGGTCGCCTTCGCCGCCCTCACCCACGCCTTCGTGACGTCGGACTTCTCGCTCCTCAACGTCGCCCTCAATTCGCACTCGGCCAAGCCGATGCTCTACAAGGTGTCGGGCGTGTGGGGCAACCACGAGGGCTCGATGCTGCTGTGGGTCCTGATCCTGGCCCTGTTCGGGGTCGCGGTGGCGACCTTCGGGCGCAACCTGCCCCCGGAGTTGCGGGCCCGGGTGCTGTCGATCCAGGCGATGATCGGCGTCGGCTTCCTGCTGTTCATCCTCTTGACCTCGAACCCGTTCGACCGCCTGCTCCCGGTGCCGGCCGACGGCCAGGGGCTCAACCCGTTGCTCCAGGACCCGGGGCTGGCCTTCCACCCGCCGTTCCTGTACCTGGGCTACGTCGGTTTCTCGATGGCCTTCTCGTTCGCCGTCGCCGCCCTCATCGAGGGCCGGGTCGACGCCGCCTGGGGGCGCTGGGTGCGGCCGTGGACGGTGGCCGCGTGGTGTTTCCTGACGGTCGGCATCGGCCTCGGCTCGTGGTGGGCCTATTACGAGCTGGGCTGGGGCGGCTGGTGGTTCTGGGACCCGGTCGAGAACGCCTCGTTCATGCCGTGGCTGGCCGGCACCGCGCTGCTCCATTCCTCGATCGTCGTCGAGAAGCGCGACACCTTGAAGGCGTGGACGGTGTTCCTGGCCATCCTGACCTTCACGCTGAGCCTGCTCGGCACCTTCCTGGTCCGCTCCGGGGTCCTGACCTCGGTCCACGCCTTCGCCACCGACCCCCAACGCGGGATCTTCATCCTGTTCCTGCTGATCCTGGTGGTCGGCGGCTCGCTGACCCTGTTCGCGATCCGCGGTCCCAACCTGAGGAGCCGCGGCCTGTTCCAGCCGATCTCGCGCGAGGGCGGCCTGCTGCTCAACAACCTGGTGATGTCGACGGCCGCCGCGGCGGTCCTGCTGGGCACCCTGTACCCGCTGTTCCTGGACGCCGTCGGCGGCCCCAAGGTGTCGGTGGGAGCGCCGTTCTTCAACGCCGTGTTCATCCCGCTGATGGTGCCGATGGTGGCGGCGATGGCGGTCGGGCCGCTGCTGTCGTGGAAGCGCGGCGACCTGGGGCCGGCGATGAAGCGGCTGTGGGTCGCCTTCGCGGCGACCGCGGCCGCCGCGCTGGCCGCCTGGAGCCTGTACGCCGACGGCCCGCTGCTGGGCCCGCTGGGGATGGCGATGGCGGCCTGGGTGTTCGCCGGCACCATCGCCGAGTTGGCCGAGCGAACGCGCCTGTTCCGGGTCCCGTGGTCGGAAAGCCTGGCCCGCCTGGGCCGCCTGCCGCGGTCCTCGTGGGGAATGATCCTGGCCCACGCCGGGCTGGCGGTGGCCATCGCCGGGATGACCGGGGCCGGGGCGTGGAAGGTCGAAAGCATCCAGGCGATGACGGTCGGCGAGACGGTCGAGGTCGCCGGCTACGCTTACACCTTCCAGGGCGTCCGGCGCACCCAGGGCGCCAACTTCACCGCCCTCCAGGGGACCTTCACGGTGAGTCGCGACGGCGCCGAGGTGGTCACCCTGCGGCCCGAGAAGCGGACCTACCTGGTCCAGGGCCGGCCGACCACCGAGGCCGCCATTCACTCGACCTTCCTCGGCGACCTGTACGCGGTGATCGGCGATCCCGACCCCGGCGGGGGCTTCGTCACCCGGCTTTATTTCAACCCGCTGGTGGCGTGGATGTGGGCCGGCGGCCTGATCATGGTGATGGGCGGCCTGCTCAGCCTGACCGACCGCCGCTACCGGGTCGGCGCCCCGGCCCGAATCCGTGCCCGGCGATGAAGCGGCGCCTGCTATACCTGCTGCCGTTGGCGGTGTTCCTGGTGATGGCGGTCTATTTCGTGATCGGCCTGCAGACGGATCCCCGCGTCATCCCGTCGGTGCTGATCGACACCCCGGTACCGGAGTTCGACCTGCCCGCCATCGAGGGCCGCGAGGCGGGGTTCTCCAGCGCCGACCTCGAGGGCCAGGTGTCGCTGGTCAACGTCTTCGGCTCGTGGTGCATCGCGTGCAAGGTCGAACACCCGTTCCTGATGAAGATCAAGGAGGTCTACAAGGTGCCGCTGCACGGCATCGACTGGCGCGAGAAGAACCGCCAGGACGGCCCCGACTGGCTGGCCGAACGCGGCGACCCATACACCCTGATCGGCGACGACCCGGACAGCAAGGGGGCGATCGCCTTCGGGGTCTACGGGGCGCCCGAGACCTTCGTCGTGGATAAGACGGGAACCATTCGCTACAAGTACATCGGGGTGATGAACCAGGAGGTCTGGGACACCACCATCTGGCCCCTGATCGAGGAGCTGCGCAAACGGTGAGAGCCTTGGTTCTCGGTCTCCTGCTGTCGCTGGCGGCGGTCCCCGCGTGGGCCGTCGATCCCTCCGAGATGCTCGCCGATCCGGTCCTCGAGGCGCGGGCCCGGGAGATCGGCAAGGGCCTGCGCTGCCTGGTCTGCCAGAACCAGTCGATCGACGAATCCGATGCCACCCTGGCCCGCGACCTGCGGCTGCTGGTCCGCGACCGCCTGTCGGCGGGCGACAGCGACCGCCAGGTGATCGACTACGTGGTTTCGCGCTACGGAGACTTCGTGTTGCTGAAGCCGCCGTTCAAGGGCTCCACCTACGTGCTGTGGATCGGCCCGGCGGTGATCGCCGGGCTCGGCGTGGCGGCGCTCGCCGTCTACTTCCGCCGCCGCCGCCCCGCCGTCGCCGGGCCGCCGCCCCCGCCGCTGAGCGAGGACGAGAAGCGGCGCCTGGACGCCCTGCTCGAGGACCGGCCCCGGCGATGACGGCGCTGTGGATTCCCGCCGCCGCGCTCAGCGTGCTGGTCCTCGCCCTGCTGCTGGCGCCGCTGGTCCGCCGCCGCCCCGCCGCCGCCCCCGGGCGCGCCGACTACGACATCTCGGTCTACCGCGACCAGCTCCGCGAGGTCGAGCGCGACCTCGAGCGCGGGGTCCTGGCCGCCGACCAGGCCGAGGCCGCGCGGACCGAGATCCAACGCCGCCTGCTGGCCGCCGACGACGACGCCACGCACGAGGCGCCGGCCGAAGAGGGCGGCAACCGGCCGCTGATGGCCGCCATCGCCGTCCTGGTGCCGGCCGGGGCGGTGGCGCTGTATCTCGCCTTCGGCTCGCCGGGGACCCCTGATAGGCCCTTCGACGAGCACGCGGCGACGGCCGCCGCCGGCGAGGCGGTGGTCGCCCGCCTGGCCGACCGCCTGGCCAAGGACCCCGACGACCTGGAGGGGTGGATGCTGTTGGGGCGCTCGTTGATGACCCTGAACCGTTACGACGACGCCGTGGGCGCCTTCCGCCAGGCGCTCCAGGTCGGCGAGCACCTTCCGACGATCGCCGCCGCCTACGGCGTGGCCCTGGTCGCCGCCGCCGGGGCCACCGTCACCGCCGAGGCCCGCGACGTCTTCCTGGCCGTGTTGCAGGGCGAACCGGACAACCCCCAGGCCCGCTATTACCTCGGCCTGGAACGGGCCCAGCAGGGCGACGACGCGGGCGCCCTCAAGGTGTGGCTCGACCTGCGGGCGACCTCGCCGGCCGACGCCCCGTGGCGGCCCACCCTCGACCGCCAGATCGGCGCCGCCGCCGAGCGCGCCGGGATCGACCCGGCGACGCTCGAACCGAGCCCGGAGGCGGCCGCCAAGGCGACCGTCGCCGAGCCGCGGGAGTCGCTGTCGGACGACGAGCGGGCGGAAATGATCCGGACCATGGTCGAACGCCTGGCGGCCCGGCTCGAGGCCAACCCCGACGACCGCGAGGGCTGGCTGCGCCTGGAACGGTCGTACCTGGTGCTGGGCGAGACCGACAAGGCGCGCCAAGCCGCCGCCCGCGCCGCCGCCCTCGTCAAGACCGCGCCCTAGTCCCGACTTTCATAATTCTATACCCCCCTTTTAGACGGTAAATATCGCCTAAAGGGGAGAAGTTAATTATATCAAAGGTAACCATATATAAAAACAAATAGGGTCAAGTACTATCCCCTTTCGTTCCCATAAAAATCAAAATAAACCCGACAGGTATCCTTATGATCGGTTGGTCCTGATCTATCGGATTTGATATCGTTCCGCATGATGCGAAAGAAGCTCCACAATCTTTCGCAAATCCTTGAGCTTATTACCGTCGGGGGTGTTTTCGTCGATAGCTATCAGATGGAACGGTAAAAAAATGGATCCTCAAGGGAGGCCACACGTTCATATGGGAGAGCATGGCATGACGAAATCTACATCCGATCAACCGGCAAAAACCAACGGTATCAGCAGACGGGGCTTCATCCGCGGCGGCGCCGCGGCGGTCGCGGCGACCGGGCTTCTCGCCGACCGTCTCGCCCAGGCCAAGGAGGAGCCGGTAAGTCTGGCCGCCAACGAGCCGCAAGGCGACACCATCAACATCGGCTTCCTGGCCGCCCTTACGGGACCCGACTCGGGGTGGGGCCTGCCCGGGATCACCGGCAACCAGATCTTCATCGACAGGGTCAACGCCGAGGGCGGCCTGCTGGTCGGCGGCAAGAGACACCTGTTGAAGATGTTCGCCTTCGACGACGAGGCGGTGGCCAGCAAGGCGTTGCAAGGGGCCAAGCAGTTGGTGCTGGAAAACGATGTCAAGTTCATCAGCGCCATCGGCGGCAACCCGGCCGACGCCACCCACCCCTTCCTGACCAAGCATAAGGTCATCTATTCGAGCCTTATCGCTACCGATATCATGCCGACGAGGCCTTACTTAATAGCCGGCGGGGACGTCACCCCCCGGATCGACATGCTGCGGCCGCTGTACGTCAAATACGTCGCCCCCGACTTGAAGAGATGGGCGGTAACGTCCCAGGACGACACGATCGGCATCACCTGTCAGGCGTGGGAGGTGGGCTCGGCCATCGCCGACGGTTGGGACGTCGTGTACGACGAGAATTTTTCCATGGACGCCACCGACTTCGCGCCGATCGTGACCTCGATCCTGGCCACCAAGCCCGATGCGGTCAGCCTCAATCTGACCTGGCCCAACTTCGTCACTCTGATCATCGAGCAGCTCAACCACCAGGGCTTCAAGGGCATCATCTCGGGCAACTACATCGACACCGAGTCGGTGCTCCAGAAGGTCCCCGCCGAGTACATGGAAGCAACCTTATGCGCCAACAGCTTCCCGCTGTTCGACGACCCGTGGTGGGGCGAGCCCTCCTGGCAGCATGAGTTCTACAACGACTGGATGGCCAGATACGGCCCGGGAGGCCCCGAGGACAAGAAGCGCAGGATAACCGGGATCGACTGGGACCATGTGATCAACCTCATGGTCTGGGCCGAAGGGGCGCAGATCGCCGGCAGCTTCGACAACGACGATATCCTCGATGCGCTCAGGGCCAAGGAAGCCTTCGACACCATCCTCGGGCCGGCCAAGATGCGCGGCGCCGACATGTGGGGCATCGACAACATGATCTCGCCCCCGATCCCGATCGCCGAGGTCCGCGGCGGCATCAAGCGAATCCAGGCCCAGTGGCGCTATGAGGACTGGTTCGACGCCCGCAAGGAGACCATCGTCAAGGTGGTCCGCGACAAGGGTCAGATGTTCGATCAGCGTAAGTAGGCCGCTTGCTTGCCAGCGGGGGGCGCGGCGACCTCGCCGCCCCCCCCTTGCAGGCGCGTGTTCCGCCTCCGAAACTCGGTTGTGCATCATGTTTCCTCCTCACCCACCCCCTTCCCACGGACCCGGGAGGAAAAACCTTTCATGGCCTGAATGGCCGTTTCCTTCCCTGGGGAAGGGGGGGGGTGGCCTTTGTCGTCCGGCCGGCAACGGTCGCAGGTGGCGGAAAACATCGGACTAATGACCGCCCCCGGCTAGGAAAAGAAAGACGAATATGGATTCTGCAACGCTTATCCAAACGATAGCCAATTCGGTGGTGGCGGGCTCCATCTACGCCACCGTGGCGGTGGGGCTGGCCCTGGCCTTCGGTGTCATGCAGATGGCCAATTTCGCCCACGGCGAGTTCTTCATGGTCGGCGCCTATGTGGTGTACGTGCTGTACGCCCTGGGCGGAGTGCCCTATCCGCTCGCGGTGTTGGCGGCCTTTCCGATCGTCGGCGTCCTCGGCCTGTTGACCGAGCGGCTGATCTTCAGACCGACCCGGGGCAACGTGATGGCCGGCTTCATGGCCACCGCGGGACTCGCCTTAATCCTACAGGTTGTCGTCGGGCAGACGTGGGGAGTGGCCATGATGAGGTATATCCCCACCCCCTACCAGGGAGCCGCCACGTTTGCCGGCGCGGCGATCGGCTGGCAGCGGCTGCTGGTGGTCCCGGCCGCCGTGGCGATGGTCGTGGGGCTGTGGTTTTTCCTGCACCGGGTCAAGCTGGGCAAGGGGTTGCGGGCCTGCGCCCAGGACCCCGAAGCGGCCGCCCTGCAGGGCATAAGCATCAACAGGATGACCGCCTTGGCGATGCTCATCTCCGGCGGTTTCGCCGGGGTGGCCGGGGCGTTGATGGCCCCGGTTCACGCGGTCACCCCCTTCATGGGGCATGCGGTGATTCTGACCGCCTTTATCGTCGTCATCGTCGGCGGCATGGCGAGCATCGAGGGTGCGGTTCTAGCCGCCGTTCTGTTGGGCATTATCCACACCTTCGTCACCACCATTTTCGATGCGGTTGTATCGACCATGGTCGGCGTCGCCTTCATGGTCATCGTCCTGGTCCTCAAACCGTCGGGCCTGCTGGGCCGTGTCAAAGCGTAACAACCAGACGCCAACGGAAGGCCCGGTCTCCGCGGCGGTGATCGCGAGTCCGGCCGAGGAGGGCGCCGCCGCGCTTAAGGCAAAGCGCAATTATGCCGTACCGTGGATGCTGGGCCTGACGGCTTTGTTGGCGATCATGTTCACCTTGCCGTTCATTCTCAGACCATATCATGTCGATCTCGCGATCCTGTTCCTCATCAATCTGATCCTCGTCGTAAGCTACCGCCTGATAACGACTACGGGGGACTGGTCGCTGGCTCACGTCGTGTTGATGGGGGCCGGCGCCTACGCCACGGCCCTGATGGCAAAGCTGCTCGGCTGGCCTTTTTGGGCGACCGTGCCACTCGCCGCGGTCGCCGCGGGGGCCGTTGGCTTCGCTTTCGTTTATCCCCTGCTGAGGACCAAGGGCTTCGGCTTTTTTATCGCCACCTTCGCCATCGGGGAATTCCTGAGGCTGGTGTGGATCAAGTTTCATAACCCCTTCGGGGGCCCCCGTGGCATGATCAACATCCCGTCCGCGTCGCTCGGCCCCCTCGATATCAGTGATTACATTCCTTATTACTTCTTTATCCTGGCGGTAGCCGCGATCAGCCTGTGGGTCATGTATCGGCTGGACAGCTCCCGGACAGGCAAAGTCATGAAGGCGATCTATGCCGACGACGAGTTGTCGGAATGCGTGGGTATAAACGTTGCCAGGCACAGGGCCCTTGCTTTCGTGATTGGTTCGTTCTTCGCCGGTCTTGCCGGTGCGCTGTTGGCCCATCATCTTCAGGCCATCGATCCAAAGAACTTCGACATCAACACGATGGTGTATCTGATCATTTGGGTGGTCGTCGGCGGCACGGCGACTTTCTGGGGGCCCATCGCCGGTCTGCTCGTCATGACGGTGGCCTTCGAGGCGTCGCGTCCTCTGTTGGAGTGGAGGCCCGTTCTTTTCGGCGTCATCCTGATATTCTTCCTGATTTTCATGCCGGGCGGCCTCGAGAGTTTGTTCCCGAAGGTTTCGCTGCTGGTCCGAAAACTGGCCGGCAGGCAACGAAGCGGCATGGATTCGTCCAAATAAAGTGAAACAGGGGAAAATGAGAATGTCCCTGCTTGAAGTCACCGGATTGTGCAAGTACTTCGGCGGCCTGGCCGCCATAAATAACCTCGACCTGACCATCGAGGAAGGCGAAATTCACGGAGTCATCGGTCCCAATGGCGCCGGCAAGACCACCTTCTTCAACGTGGTCAGCGGAATCTACCGGCCGAACGCCGGACAGATCCTCTTCGAAGGGACACGGATATCCGGCCTCAAGCCCAGCAAGATCGCCGAAATGGGCGTGGTCAGGACCTTTCAGCGCGAAGCTTTTTTCCCCAAGTTCACGGTCATCGAGAACGTTTCGGTGGGCCGCCACCTGCACGCCAAGGAAGGAATCTTCGACGTGCTGTTCGCCAGCCGGCGCGCCAACGGCAAGGGGGATCACCGGAAGGCCTGGGAAATCGTCGAGCTTCTGGGGTTGGCGGATGCCGGGGACGACCTGGCCGCCAACCTGCCCCACGGCCATCAACGGGCACTGGGAGTCGCCATCGCCCTGGCCGCCGAGCCGAAACTGCTGATGCTGGACGAACCGGTGTCCGGCATGAACCCGATCGAAACCCAGCACATGATGGGCCTGATCCGCAAGATCCGCGACGACTGGGGGATCACCATCCTGCTGGTCGAACACGACATGAGAACCGTGATGGGACTGTGCGAGAAGATCACCGTTCTCGATTTCGGCCAGAAGCTCGCCGAGGGGTCGCCCGGGGAAATACAGGGAAACAAGCTGGTCATCGAAGCCTATCTGGGAGCGGAAGACATTGTTGCTCAGGGTTAAGGACGCCTCCGTCTATTACGCCAAGGTCGCCGCCGTCAGGAACGTGTCCATCGACGTCGAGGAGGGCCAGATCGTGGCCCTGATCGGCGCCAACGGAGCCGGCAAGAGCACCACCTTGCGGGCGATCTCCGGTCTCAAGCAGCCGTCTTCCGGGGAAATCTGGTTCAAGGACCAGAGGATCGACCACCTGGCCCCCGAGAAGATCAACCGGCTCGGCATCGCCCAGGTCCCCGAGGGACGGCGGATCTTCCCCCAGATGACGGTGCTGGAGAACCTCGAGATGGGCGCCTTCCTGCGCCGGGACGCCGAGGGCATCGGCCAGGACATGGAAATGGTGTTCCGTCATTTCCCGATTCTCAGGGAGCGCCGGACCCAGGCCGGGGGCACCTTGAGCGGCGGCGAACAGCAGATGCTGGCCATGGGGCGGGCGCTGATGTCCGACCCTCAGTTGCTGCTGATGGACGAACCCTCGCTGGGCCTGTCGCCGATCATGTGCCAGGAGATCGCCAAGATCATCCTCGACGTTCACGAGGAAGGGCGGACCATCGTCCTGGTCGAGCAGAACGCCCGCCTCGCCCTGGCCCTGGCCCAGAAGGCCTACGTCTTCGAGACCGGTTCGATCGTGCTCGAGGGCGACGCCAAGGAATTGAGCGAGAACGATCAGGTCAGGAAGACCTATTTGGGCGAGGGATAGATCTCGATATTCCGGATTCGAGGAGCCGCCATGAGAATCATGATTGTCGACGATCACGAAATGGTCCGCCGCGGCATGAAAATGCTGCTCGCCAAATTGTTCGACGATCTGGCGATCGAAGGCTTCGGCAACATCCCCAAATTGTTGGAACGGCTCGGCGAGACCGAACCGCCGGACATCATCCTGCTTGACCTCTATCTGCCGGGGGTCCAGGGCATGGAAGGGCTGGACAAGGTGAACCAGAGCTTTCCCGAGGTCCCGATCGCCATCATCTCGGCCTCCGAGGACGTCGAGGACATCGTCGCCTCGATCGAGCACGGGGCCCGGGGGTTCATCCTCAAGTCCTCCGACGAGAAGGTCCTCAAACTGGCCGTGTCGCTGGTCATGTCGGGCGAAATCTACGTTCCGTCCCGGGCCCTCAAGGGCCGGAACATGCACTGGCCGGGCAAGCTCCACGGCGATCCCGGACGCATCGCCGAAAGGCGCCGGGGCGGCGGCCGGCTGTTCCCCGCCGACAACCCGCTGAACCTGCTCACCGAACGCGAGCAGAGCGTGCTCCGCCTGCTGATGCGCGGCCAGTCCAACAAGGAGATCGGCAGGAACCTCGACCTGGTCGAGGGAACGGTCAAGAAATACGTGCGCATGATCTTCAAGAAGCTGAACGTGTCCAGCCGCACCCAGGCGGTGCTCTCGGCCACCCAGTTGGGATGGCCGATCGAGGGCGGCACCGCCGCCACCAGGCTCCCCAGACCGGCGGAAGGCCAAGCGCAGGCCTGAACGACAACCGCCTTCCCTGCGGCCGATCCAATCCCTCCCGCCATTTCCGCTTCGTCTTTAGGCACCACCGATCGATGGTCACTTTAGTTCATTTAGGCGACAAAAGAACCGTGCTGGAAATAAAAAGTAACTGCTTTCGAAGGTCAAAATAATTCTTCATTTTTGGTGTCTAATGTCTCCATCTGCCCCTTAAGATCGTTTGGATTATCCAATCGAAATAAGTAAGAATGCCGATAACAATATTTGCCCGAGAGGAAAAAGCTTTCTTTTCGGTTCGACAAGACTGGGAGGTGGGTACCGTCCCTCAACGTCATTCGGGGCCCGCACGTTACGTGAACAACGTCTGGAGACTGCAACCATGACCAAAGACCTATCGAAACGAATCGACGCCATGTTCAGGCTCGACACGATCTGGGGGTACGGATTCGTCGTCGGCCTGTGGATGGCGTACCTGTTCGTCTACTTCGCCATCAGCGCGATCACCGACGACAAGGGAATCATGCTGGCGCTGACCATCGGCGGCGCGATGGTCCTGATCTACAACACCGCATCGATGATTGCGATGGTCCGCCACTACGCCGAGGACAAGGAATACATCTACTCCATCGACATCCGCCATCTGGACGAGATGAGGGAGAGGAAACTCGCCGAGAGAAGGGGGACCGCGTGATGGCTGAAAGATACGAACCGCCGGAACAAAGCGGCTTTGGCCAGTTTTTCGACAGCATCTTCCTGCTGGTCCTGGTCTACGCCAGCCTTCTGATCCCCGTCGTGATGGGGCTGACCGCATCCGCCATCGGCGGCGAGGCGGCCAAGATGGAAGGGGAAATCACCTGGGAACGGCTGGGCCAGAACCCGACCATGCAGGGGCAATGGGAAAAGCTGGGCTTCGACCCCGAATCGGCGGCCGAGATCATCAACTCCAAGTTCGACTACAGCATCGATCCGGTGACACTGATCATCACCGGACTGGTGATCTTCGGTTACTTCTTCTTCGTGGTCCGAACCTCCGACAGGGAATACCGCGAAGTCCTCGCCGAGAAATTCGACGGCAACAACTGAGCCGTCGGCGGGCGTACGCTTCATCGCACCAAGAGCCTCCGAAGGAGGCCTCATAGGGAGATTCACCCGATGGATTTTTGGGACATCATGAGTTACGCGGCGTGGGCTCTATCCGCCGTACTGATTATCTGGATGGTCATGGACACCATCCGGGTCAACCGCGAGTACGATGAAGACCTGCTCATCAGCTCGCGCGAAGGCTTCGATGAATTGCTCGATGCCGACGCTCACAAGGGAGGGTCGTCATGAGCGAACAGACCGCGCCCTCTGCGGGCAAACCGGAACGCATCCAACTCCTCAAGGTCCTCGGACCGGCCCACGTCTGGGCGCTGGGGGTCGGCATCGTCCTGGTCGGCGAGTACATGGGATGGAACTTCGCGGTAGGCAAGGGCGGCGCCTACGGGGCCATCATCACCTGCTGGGTCATCGGCCTGCTGTACACCTGCGTGGCGATGATCGATTCCGAGGTCACCTCGACGGTGGCCGCGGCCGGCGGCCAGTACACCCAGGCCAAGCACATCATCGGCCCGCTGATGGCCTTCAACGTCGGCCTTTACCTGGTCCTGATGTACACCATGCTGGAGGCCGCCGACGCCCTGGTGGCCGGCGACCTGATGGTGGCCATCGCCGCGGAGTTAGGCCACGCCGACCTGGATCCCAAGGCGTTCGTCATTCTGACCATCGCCGGGTTCGCCTGGCTCAATTACCGCGGCGTGTTCATGACCCTGACGGTGAACTTCGTCATCACCGCCATCGCCTTCATCGCCATCCTCATCCTGTTCTTCACCATGGAGCCGTGGATCCCGGGCAAGAACCTGTTTCACAGCGAGTTGCTGACCGATCTGCCCTACGGCTGGATCGGCGTCATCGCGTCGCTGCAGTTCGCCATCTGGTACTACCTCGGCATCGAGGGCACCTGCCAGGCGGCGGAAGAGGTGCGCTCGTGCGGACGCTCGATCCCGCTGGGCACCATGACCGGGATGATGACCCTGCTGATCGCCGCCACCCTGACCTGGTACTTGGCCTCGGGCCTGGTCCCGTGGGAGTACCTCGGCCAGTCGTTCCTGCCGCTGTATGACACCGCGCGGCTGACCGGCATCCCGATGCTCCAGGTGCTGTTGTTCGTCGGCACGCTGTTCTCGGCGCTGGCCTCGGCCAACGGCTGCATCAACGACGCCTCGCGGTCCTGGTTCTCGATGGGCCGCGACCATTACCTGCCGGTGTGGTTCGCCGCCGTTCATCCCCGCTACCGGACCCCGTTCAGGGCGATCGTGTTCCTGATCCCGGTGGCGGTGTCGTTCGGCTTCACCGGACTGCTCGACCAGGTGATCACGTTCTCGATCCTGTCGGGCGTCTTGATGTACACCATCATGTCCTTCAACATGATTCAGTTCCGCAAGAAGTGGCCGCTGGGATCGATCAGAAGGGCCTACATCCACCCCTTCCACCCGTTGCCGGCGATCACCCTGATGGTGATCTGCATCGCCACCCTGTTCGGCACCTACCTGGGTTATGGCGGATCGCTCAACTCGATCCTGGTGTTCTACATCGTGGTTTCGGTGTGGTTCCACTTCCACCGCTACAAGTACGTCCGCCGCGGCGACCAGTTCACCATGTCGTGGCCCAAGCCACAAGGCTACTAAGGAGAGGAAATCACCCTTCTGGCGCCTCTTCCCTATCGGGCGCCGGGAGCCCACTACCCGTTAACGGTCGTGCTTAATGCGTTGACGGATCATCACCTCCAGCCGGCGCCCGATTGAATCTGGCGCCGGTTTTTTTTATCATGCACCCTGAAGACACCGATCGTAGATCACATGCGTTACGATGCACTAGCTCTGGTGGCGTTCCTGGTGGGCATCCTGTGGTACATGCACAGGCGCCACCGCCGGGAGATTCAGGCCGATCGCTTGGCCATGTACGACGACTGCCGGGAACTGTTCGAAGACGTCCGGATCGTCCAGGACGACGTCTCCTTCCCGGTCCTCACCGGCGTCTACAAGGGCCACCGGATCAAGCTGAAGCCGATTCCCGACTACATGGTCTTCCGCAAGATCCCGTCCCTGTGGCTGCAGGTCACGGTGCTGGCGGAGATTCCGTACCCGGGGGTCCTCGACTTCCTGATCCGCGCGGTGAACGTCGAGTTCTACTCGCCGTCCTCGAAGCTGAGGACCGTCCTTTTCCCCAACCCGCCGGGATGGCCGGAGGAGGCGACGCTGCGCACCGACGACCTCGAGAACATGCCGCCGATCGAGCTGATCACGCCGCACATCGACCTGTTCGACGACATCAAGGCCAAGGAGCTTCTGATCACCCCGCGCGGCGTGCGCATCGTCTACCAGGCCGATCAGGCGAGGCGGGCCCACTACATGATCCTCAGGCAGCAGATCTTCGAGAACTTCAGGCTTCATCCCGGCCTCGTCGGCTGGCTGCTCGAGCGGGCCATCGCCATCCGCGACGATCTGTGCAAAGAGAGCCGAAATGACCAGAACTGACGACACGAGGGCCGATCCGGAGCCCGGGGAAGAACCCCGCGGGCCCCTGCATCCCTATTGGATCATCCTGATCGCCATCCTGCTTCCCGGGGTCGGTCAGGTCCTCAACAACATGGCCCTGCGCGGCATCACCATGTTGTTCTTCACCATCATCCTGGGCTGGGCGACCTACAACACGACGACCCCCGAGCTTTCATTCCTCGGCCGCTACGCGGGGGGGCTGTTCATCTACGCGATCTCGGTGCTCGACGCCTACCGCTGGTCCCGCCACCGCTGGGAACTCTTCAAATACGACCGCGAAAAGACCGACGGCTAGCTGTGACGGCCGTCACAGCGCCGACGGTCCGGTGATGGGATAATGGTGCCCACGTTATGAGATGAGTGTTTTCCCTCCCTGTTAAACTCGCCGGGCCTCCAAGGCCCGGCATTTTTTTTGTTCTTCGGGCCGCCGTTGGCGATTCGTTAACCAATTGGCCCCACCATCCGAGATCGCGGGAAGATCACGTCACAAGAAAAACCAACAAATACCTTCGCCATGGAGGAGGAAAACCATGTGCCGCTTCCCGCGCGTCCTGGCGATGTCGATCGTTCCCCTGGTGCTGTCGGGCTGTTCCGTCCCGCTGCCGGTCCAGATCGCCTCGCTGATCGCCGATGGCATCAGCCTGCTGACCACCGAGAAGACGCTCACCGACCACGGCATTTCGGCGGCCGCCGACAAGGACTGCGCGGTGTGGCGCGGGATTACCGGCGAGGGGCTGTGCCGCCAGGACGGCGACGGCGCGACGTTGCTCGCCGAGGCTCCGGCCGATAACGGCGGCGAACCGGGGTTCGTCCTTGCCGAAGCCGTGGAAACCGTGCCGCTGCCGGCGCCGGAGCCGGAACCGGCGCCAGCCGCCGAAGACGACCAAGAGGACGAGGCCGTGATCGCCGAAGCCGGGCTCGCCGAGGAGACGGCAGCGGAAGAGGCCGCGCCCCCGCCCCCGCCTCCGCCCCCGGCGGCCGAGGACAGCGGCGGGCTTCATTTCGTGCTGGCAAGCTTCTCCGTGCCCGGCAACGCCAGCCGTCTGGTGTCGGGCAACCGCGAGCTGTCGCCCCGGGTGGTGACGGCGGTGGTCGATGAGAGGATCATGCACCGGGTGGTGGTCGGCCCCTTCGCATCCGAAGACCGCCAGACCCTGCGCGCCCGCCTCGCGGCGGCGGGGTTCACCGACGCCTGGGCGATCCGCCTGGACGCCGGCGCGGGGCGAAGCCCCGGTTGATACCAAGGGGCACTGATATTGACCCCTTGCGATCGCTTTTCCCGTCCCCTCGGGGCGTCGGGAAGGCTTGACGATGCGCCAGCATCGCCGAATGGTGTGGCCTGGCCCAGGCCTAGTGGATAGAATCCAACATATGGTACCCCCGATGCACGCCTTTCAGGACATCGCCGCCCCCGGCTTCAAGGCCACCCCGTTCTGGTGGGAGGCCACCGCGCCGACCGCCGAGGGCGCTTCCGGTCTGCCCGGTAAGGCCGACGTGGTGGTGGTCGGCGGCGGCTATGGGGGGCTCAACGCGGCGCTGGAGCTGGCCCGCCGGGGCACCGCGGTGACCGTGCTCGAGGCCGAGGACTTCGGGTTCGGCCCCAGCAGCCGCAACGGCGGCCTGGTCGGCAGCACCAAGATCGGCAAGGGTCCGTCGCACTCGGGCCGCTCGCCGGTCGAGACGGCCGAGGGCCGCAAGAAGCTGATCGGCTACCTGGTGGCCGGAGCGGCCGCCTTCGAGCACCTGGAAACGGTCATCGAACGCGAAGCCATCGATTGCCACTTCCGGCGGGTCGATTCGTTCCTCGGCGCCTATACCCCCGAGCATTTCGAGGCCCTGCGCCACAAGGCCGACCTGATCAACGAAACCGGCACCCACCGCGCCGAACTGGTGCCCCGGGAACGCCAGCACGAGGTCATCGCCACCGACTACTACCACGGCGGCATGAGCGTCTCGCCGGCCGGCGCGATCCATCCGGCGCTCTATCTCCGGGGTCTCTACGAGGCCTGCCGGAGGGCCGGGGTGACGCTGTGTGCGCGGACCCGGGCGAGTCGCATCGTCCGGGACGGCGAACGCTTCGAGGTCGCCACCCCGGGCGGGCGGCTGACGGCGCGCGAAGTGGTGGTCGCCACCAACGGCCTGACCGGCCCGGTGACGCCCTGGCTGCGCCGCCGCCTGATCCCGCTGGCCAGCCACATGATCGCCACCGAGGAGTTGCCCGAGGAGACGGCGCGGAGCCTGATCCCCAGCGGCCAGACCATCGCCGACACCAAGCGGGTGCTCCACTACTACCGCATGTCGCCGGACGGTCGCCGGGTGCTGTTCGGCGGCCGAGCCCGGTTCACAGAGGCCGGTCACGAGGTTACCGCACCGGTCCTGTACGCCGACATGCTCAAGGTGTTTCCCCACATCGCCGGGTGCAGGATCACCCACGCCTGGCAGGGCAACGTCGCCTTCGCCTTCGACTACCTGCCCCACATGGGCCGCCATCAGGGCATCCACTACTGCCTGGCCTGCAACGGCAGCGGGGTGGCCATGTTGAGTTACCTTGGCTACCAGGTGGCGACCAAGATCCTCGGCCAACCCGAACCCACCTGCCCGTTCGACTCCCGCCCCTTCCCGACCAAGCCGTTCTACACCGGCACCCCTTGGTTCCTGCCTTTCGTCGGGGAATATTTCAGACTGCGCGACCGGATGGACAGACCGGGCGGGTAAGCCCCCTGATCCGCACCCCGCCCGCCGCCTTGGTCATGGCGGCGGTTTCCTACAGCTCCTCCCCGGCGCCGTTGCCCTCGAGGGGCGTCGGCAGCCACCATTCGCGGCCCCGGACGGTATCCACGTATTCCGGCCACCGGAGGTCGACGGGGGCCTGGAAGTCGCCGGGCAGCAGGGGCGCGATCCAGTCGGAACCGCCGACGCCGCCCCCGGTCCGCTCCTCGAACTCGGCCCGCGCCGCCTCCAGGTGGGCGGGCTCGCACAGCAGGTCGACCAAGGTGCCGGCGATGGCCCGGGCGGCGGCGAAGATGGTCTGGTCGATCAGCGGCCCGTAGCCGCCGATGGCGTTCCAGGTCCAGTCCGGGTAGCGGTAGCCCGGTTCGGGCGGCGCCATGCGGGCCCGTCCGATGTAGATCCGCGCCGCCGGCGTGTGCCAGGTCCAGTCGGTGTAGTCGTCCGAGGTGTAGTTCTTCTGCCACCCCGGCAGCAGTTCCCTGATCTTCTCGCAGGCGTCCCAGGGCGCGCTCACCGTCCACAAGTCGGGGGCGATGGGTTCCGCCATGGGCTCGAGGCCGAGGTTCTTCTGGATCTCGCGGCCAAACGCCCGGCCCTCCTCGTCGATCTCCGGCGGCCCCATCTCGACGATGTTGTCAAACGCCAGCCGGGCCATGGCCCGGTTGGGCAGGCCGGGGCGGGTCTTGGTGACCCAGCGCCCGTAGGCCCGGCAGTGGGTCGCCCCGGCGACCTGGCGGGCGTTCAGGTCCAGGACCTCGGTGATCCGTTGCTGCATGGCGATGGTCGGCGAGCGGTAGGTGTACTGGAGCTGGGCGAACTTGGGCGGCAGGTTGTCCGAGGTCGCCTGGCCGCCGGCCAGGATCGCCTCATTCAGGGTCCAGGTGCCGCTACGCGGCAGCATCGCCTCCTTCGAATACTTCGTCGTGGTGTACATCAGGCACAGGGCGTCGTTGGCGCCCGGCGCCCGGGCCATGGTGTGGGCCGTCGCCTCGCGGCCCGCGGCGCCGCTCGACCAGTCCTCGGCGGGCCGGCATTCGAAGGTGTAGACCCGGCTCCAGCAGCACCCCGAATGGATGTCCCACACCGTGGTGTTGGACATCGTCGCCCCGAATGCCGGGTGGTAGCAGACCGCGCCGTCGAAGTCGTCGTAGTAGCCGTGCGCGGCGTGGACCGGCTTGGAGCCGCAGACCTTCTCCGCCGGCTCGCCCATCAAGACCAGGGTCCCGGCCAGGCCGTGCTTCTCCATCGCCGCCTTGGCCGCCAGGACGCCGCCCAGGGCTCCCGAGCCGAGCGCCGAGTGGGGATCGGTATGGCCCGCCGCCCAGGGATGCAGGCCCTCGCGGGGCGCCGGGTAGGGCACCGCCTGTTGCGAGTTGGCGGGCACCGCGTCGTACTCGGCGAACGAGGCCAGGACCGGCCCCCCGGTGCCGTGGGTCCAGCGGGCGGCAAACGCGGTCGGCATCCCGGCCGAGCCCTCCTCGACCTCGAAGCCCTCCCCGCGCAGCAGGGCCACGTAGGCGGCCGCCGAGCGGTACTCGCGCCAGGCGGTCTCGGCATGGTTCCAGATCTCCTTGTCGAAGGCGGACAGGCGCCCGGCGTTGTTTTCCATCCATTCCAGGACGGTCTTCTTTTCGGTCCTCATTCCGCTCACACCGGGTCGCGGCGCAGCGGCTGGGCCATGCAGTGGACCCCGCCGCCGCCCTTGGTGAACATCGACACGTCGGGGTCGTAGACCTCGAAGCCGAGCGCCCTCAGCCTGGCGTTGAGGTCCTTGGACAGGCTGCTCGACAGCACCCGGTCGTTGCCCAGCGACATGACGTTGCAGCCCAGCACCATGGTGTCCTCGAAGCCGACCGGGACGATCTCGATCTTCTTGTCCTCGAGCCACTGGACGATCTCCGGCTCGGTGGTCTCCAGGCACACCGCGCACAGCTTCTCGGCCAGCATGCAGACCATCAGGTCGATGTGGACGTAGAAGCTGTCGATGGGGGCCAGGCGGACCTCCCAGCCCTTGGCCTCGAACCACCCCTTGGCCTGCAGCGCCGCCGGTTCCTGGGTCCGCTCGCCGCAGTAGCCGATCAGCACGCAGCCCGGCTCGATGACGTCGAAGTCGCCGCCCTCGAAGGAGGCCGCGGTGATCATATTGAAGATCGGGATGGCGTTGTCCCGGTAGAAGCGGATGACCGGCGCGTACTCGCCGCGCCGCCACCACTGGTTCATCTGGGTGACGACGGCGCCATAGGGGGTCATGAAGCTCGAATCCCGGGCGTACACCTGATAGGGCAGGGCCTCGTCGGGCTCCAGCACGTGGACCGTCACCCCGGCCCGTTGGTAGCAGTCCACCATCTCGCGGTGCTGGGCCATGGCCCCCTGGCGGTCGAACTTGTGGCCGGCGCGCAGGGTCGCCTTGGAGACCGAACTGGTCGGCAGCCAGTGGAAGTTGTCGGGCGGCCCCAGAAGCACGTCGCGCAGCACGCCGTATTCGGAATTCACGCCCCAGTCCTGGTTCGCGTCGTCGCCGGTCATCATCGCCTCCTTCTGAGGTGTCGGTGCCATGTGGATTATTTTATTGACCTGTCCATAATGTCCATCACAGTTGAAGTGTTGACCGACAACCAGGGGTTCTGCAATGGGAAATGACGTCAAGACGGCGACCTGCGGCGAGGCGCTCATCCGGCTGCTCGAGAAATACGGGGTGGATACCGGGTTCGGGATTCCGGGGGTCCACACCGTCGAGCTCTACCGGGGCCTGGGCGACAGCACCATCACCCACGTCACGCCGCGCCACGAGCAGGGCGCCGGCATGATGGCCTACGGCTATGCCCTGGCGACCGGGCGAGCGGCGGCCTGTTTCCTGATCACCGGCCCGGGCCTGTTGAACGCCGCCACCGCGATCGCCGAGGCCACTTCGGATTCGGTGCCGATGCTGGTCATCGCCGCCAACAACAAGCTGGCCGAGATCGGCATGGGCGAGGGACGGTTGCACGAGATCCGGTCCCAGAACCGGATCGCCGAGCAGATCAGCGGCTTCGCCTGCCAGATCCTGGACCAGAGGTCGATCCCGGCGGCCCTCGCCCGGGCCTTCGCCACCTTCGACGGCGGCCGGCCGCGCCCGGCCTGCCTCAGCGTGCCCCAGGACATGTTCTCGGAGCCCTCGGTAATGGCCGCCGAGACCTGGCCGGTGCCGCCCCGCCCCCAACCGGACGCCGCCGCCGTGGCCCGGGCGGCGGACCTCCTGGGGGGCGCCGAACGACCGCTGGTCCTGCTCGGCGGCGGCGCCTGGGAGGCCACCGGGGAGGCCACCGCGCTGTGCCAACGGCTGGACTGCCCGGTCGTCACCACCGCCGCCGGCAAGGGGATCGTTTCCGAGGACCACCCGCTCAGCCTCGGCGCCACGCTGCCGTTCAAGCCGGTGCGGGACTACTTCGAGGAGTCCGACGCGGTGCTGGCCGTGGGCACCGAGATGGCCGAGACCGACATCCTCTACGCCGCCGAGACTTTCATGACGTGCCGCAACCTGATCCGCGTCGACATCGACCCCGCCCAACTGACCCGCAGCCACCGCCCCGAGGTGCCGATCCTCGGCGACGCCCGGGCGACCCTGGAGCGGCTGCTCGACGTCCTCGGCGCCGGCAGCGGGGCCGGCAGCGGACGGCGGACGGCGGCCGACCTCAGGGCCGGCCTGATCGGCCAGTGGTCGCCGGAGGCCGGCAAGCACAAGCTGCTCCTCGACGTCCTGCGCCGGGGGCTCGACGACGACGCCATGGTGTCCACCGATGCAACGCAGATCGCCTATACGGGCAATCACTACTACCGCGCCAGGAAGCCGCGGACCTGGTTCCACCCGTTCGGGTTCGGGACCCTGGGCACCGGCCTGCCGGCCGCCATCGGTGCCAAGATCGGGACCCCCGAGCGGCAGGTCGTTTGCATCTCCGGGGACGGCGGCTTCCTGTTCACGGTCCAGGAGCTGGCGACGGCCGCCGAGCTCGGGTTGGCGATCCCCATCCTCATCTGGAACAACCGGGGCTTCGGCGAGATCGCCCGCTACATGGACGATAGAGGCATCGCCCGGGTCGGCGTCGATCCGCTGCCCCCCGACTTCCCGGCGCTGGCCAGGGGCTTCGGCTGCCACGGGCTGCGTCCGCGAAGCCTCGAGGAGGTCGCCGCCGCCCTCGGCGAGGCCCTGGAGGCCGACCGGCCGACGGTGATCGAGATCGACTCCCACGCCGGGTATCTGGACCAATGAAGGACATCGCCAAGCTGGCGCGGACCCTGCGCGAGGTGGTGGGCGCCGGTCACGTCCTCGACGCCGAGGCCATCGCCGAGCGGGACCCCGGCTACTGCCCCGACAACCTGCGCGCCTCGCTGCTGGTCCGTCCGGCGGACACCGGCGAGGTCTCGGCGGCCTGCCGGGCGATCGCCGGGGCGGGGCGCCCGATCGTTCCCCACGGCGGCCTCACCGGACTCGTCGAGGGCGCCGCCACCGAGGCCGGCGACGTCATCGTCAGCCTGGAGCGGATGACCCGCATCGAGGACGTCGACGCCATCGCCGGTACCATGACGGTCGAGGCCGGGGCGACGCTGGACAGCGTGCAGCGGGCGGCCGGCGGGCACGGCTTGATGTTCGGGCTCGACATCGGTTCGCGCGGCTCGTGCACCATCGGCGGCAACATCGCGACCAACGCCGGCGGGGCGCGGGTCCTGCGCTACGGCATGATGCGCGACAACGTGCTGGGGGTGGAGGCGGTGCTGGCCGACGGCCAGGTCCTGTCGGCGATGAACCGCCTGGAGAAGAACAACGCCGGCTACGACCTCAAGCACCTGTTCATCGGCTCCGAGGGAACGCTGGGCTTGGTGACCCGGGCGGTGCTGCGCCTGCGCCAGGCGCCGGCCTCGGAGCGCACGGCCCTGGTCTTCCTCGCCGACTTCGAAGCCGTGGTCGGGCTGTTCGCCCTGCTGGGGCGCGAGCTGGCCGCCAACCTGGTGGCCTTCGAGGTGATGTGGCCGGAATACTATGCCCTGACGGTGTCCCAGGCGGGATACGGCGAACCGCCGCTGGCCGTCGCCGATGGCCTCTACGGGGTGGTCGAGGCGTTCGGCTGGGGCCACGAGGACATCGGGGGCCGCTTCGAAGGCGTGCTCGAAACCGCCCTCAACGAGGGCCTGGTCGCGGACGCCGTGATCGCCAAGTCGGAGGCCGAGCGAGGGAAGATCTGGCGCTGCCGGGAGGACGCCGACGCGGTGGAGAGGACCCACGGCCGGGGCTGGTCCTACGATGTCGGGCTGGCGATCCCCGACATCGGCTCCTACGTCGCCGAGACCCGCGCCGCCGTGGAGCGGTTTCCCGACCTCGCCTGTTACTTCTACGGCCATCTCGGGGACGGCAACCTCCACATCTCGATCGGTTTCGCCGACCACGACCCCGCCACCCGGCGGGCCGTCGAGAGGATCGTCTACGCGCCGATCGCCCGGCTCGGCGGATCGGTCTCGGCCGAGCACGGCATCGGCCTCGAGAAGAAGCCCTACCTCGCCTATTCGCGGACCGCCTCCGAGATCGCCTTGATGCGCCGCCTGAAGGCGGCCCTGGACCCCCACGGCGTCTTCAACCCAGGCAAGGTCGTGTAAGAAAATAGAGGCGGGGCATCAGGGCCGGTTGGCGTGCCGCTAGACCGCGTTCGGCGGAAGGGTGACGCTGGCCAGGGATGGTCCCCTCGCCGGGGGCGCCATATCGGTGATCCCGACCCGCATCGGCGTGCTATTGTCGGCCCATGACGACGACCCGTTTCGCCCCCAGCCCGACCGGCTATCTGCACCTGGGCCACGCCTATTCGGCGCTGTTCGCGGCGGCCGCCGGGGAGCGGCTGCTGGTCCGCATCGAGGACATCGATCGGGGGCGCTGCCGGCCCCGGTTCGAAGAGGCGATCCTCGACGATCTGGGGTGGCTGGGCCTGGAATGGGAAAGGCCGGTGCGCCGCCAGTCCGAACACATGGACGACTACGCCGGGGTGCTGGGGGAACTGGAAGCCATGGGGCTGCTGTACCCCTGCTTCTGCACCCGCCGCGAGATCCGCGCCGAGATCGCCGCCGCCGGCCGCGCCCCGCACGGCCCCGACGGTCCTCTTTATCCCGGCGCCTGCCGCCGGCTGGACCGGCGCCGGGGCGAGGACCGGATGGCGGCCGGTGATGCGTTCGCCCTGCGCCTGGACATGGCCGGGGCGATCGGCCGCGCCGGCCCGCTGAGCTGGATCGAGCACCACGGGGACGGCTCGCGGAAGTCGGTCGCCGCCACCCCCGAGGTCTTCGGCGACGTGGTGCTGGCCCGCAAGGACACCCCGGCCAGCTACCACCTGGCCTGCACGCTGGACGACCACATCCAGGGGGTGACCCTGGTCACCCGCGGCCGCGACCTGTTCGCCTCGACCCACGTCCATCGGCTGTTGCAGGCCTTGCTGGGGCTCGATGTCCCCTGCTACCGTCACCACCGGCTGATCGCCGACGCCGACGGCGGGCGCCTGGCCAAGCGCCATTCGGCACCCACCATCCGCGCCCTGCGCGAGGCCGGGGAAAGCCCGGACGACGTGTGCCGGAGGGTCGGGTTGTAATACCCAGGGGAGAAGAAACGGGACACTAGGGGAGAGGAGCGATCCATGGACGATCCGGTCACCCAGGCCGTCGAGGTCCTCAACCAGGCCCTGTCGCGGGACCCCGAGGCGATCACCCAACTGGTCAACATGCGCGTCGCCTGCAACGACGACCTGGCCGCCCACCCGACCATCCGCACCGGGTTCTACGCGGGCGAACATCGGGTGGGGGTGCTGGGGCTGCTCAACGGGGCGCTGGGGATTTCGCCGAGCGGGGTGATCGGCGCCAAGGGGACGATGGACTCCGAGACCGGCCACTTCCTGCGCATCAAGAAGTTCGTCGACCTGCGCCTGGTCAAGGTCGACCAACTGGCCTAGCTAAAAAAAACTCCAGTCAATCGCTAGGCGACTTCGGCCATCACCGGGACGATGACGGTGACGTTCATTCCGTAGTCGCCGTCCCACTCGACGATCTGGCCGCGGACGTACCACAGTCTGCTGGCCTGGTCTTGGTCGCGGTCTTCGAATTTCTCGGCTTCGAGGCGGCTGGCGACGTCCTCGGCCTGGGGTTTCCGCTGGGGTGTCGACGGTTTCATCGCATTCCCTTTCTGGGCGGCATGTCCACCAGGAACGATTCAGATTCCGTGCCAACCGGGACATGTTCGGGAAATTTCCCGCATATTTCAGATAACGGATTGATATTGAAGTCGTTTTCAGTGGTGGCCGCGGGATGCCTCAGCCCGGACCGGAGGCCGGGTGGGCAATTTTTTCCGGGTTGCGGAGACGTTTTTCCAGTCCCGCTGCGAAAACCGGCGGTCGTTCAGTTGTCGGGCGGGGCGTCCTGGTCGAAGCTGAGATCGGTATCCAAGCCGAGGACGGGCAGGGGAACCACGTCCTCGCCGTTGTTGATCTCGGACTTGCGCTTCTGGCGGTACATGGAGCGGATGGCGGCGTAGAAGTCGATGGTCGTCTTCTTGATGTCGTCCAGTTGGTCGTTGACGCCGGCGAACTGATCGAGCGTGCTGAGCCCGGTCCGCAAGTGGGCGAGTTCGTCCTGGTTGGTGTTGGACAGCCACATCCCCACCGGGTCCAGGTATCCGTCGGCGAAATGAATTCCCAAGGTGTCGCGGGGATTGGAGGGCCCCAACAGCGGGATCACGAAATAGAACCCCTCGCCGACCCCCCACACGCCCATGGTCTGGCCGAAGTCCTCCTCGTGGGCCGGGATCTCGAGCCAGCTTTCGGCGACGTCGAACAGGCCGGCGAGGCCGATCGTCGAATTGATCACCATCCGCTCGGTGGTCTGCCAGGCCCGCATGGGTTCGCCCTGGAGGATGTCGTTGGCCAGGGTGATCGGAGTGTTGAGGTTGTCGATGAAGTTGCCGATGGAATCGCGAACCACCTGCGGGACGTAGCCGTTGTAGAGCCGGCTGGCCGGCCTGGCGAAGACGATCCTCAGCGCCTCGTTGAAGCCGAAGATGAAGCGGTTCAACGGTTCCAGCGGATCGTTGTCGTCCTCATCCTCGAACTCGATCTCGATCTCGTCCTCGATCTCGTCCCCGATCGGAACCGCGGTGGGGGCGGGCGCCGTCACCGGGGCCAGGACGGGGGCCGCCAGCGGGGCGGTGTCCAGCGGATAGGGCTGGTTGAGGAAGATGCTCATGTCGTACATGGTCGAGGCCGACGCCGCCGCCGGCGCCGGAGCAACCACGGCCGCCGCGATGGCGGACAACGCCACCACGGCCAGCAGTCTTCGCACCGCCCCGTCCCCGTTCCGGCGACGGGGTGCGGGACCCTCCCAGGATAAGTACATGGCCTGTATGACGGTTATTCGAGCTTATTAGGTTATTTATGACAGGGACTTAGCCCCATTGGCAATAGCCGCGGGAGAATAAGCGCCGGTCGTCGTCTCTCGACAGGCATCAAAGGAACGCTTCAGATGCCCGAAATGTCGGCCACGAACTTGCCGAAGATGCGCCCCAGCGCCTCGTTGGCGGCGATCACCGCGGCGCCGACGGTCGCCGAGGCGGCCTCCACCTCGAGGCCGTAGGTGCCGATGAACATCAACCGGTCTTCCGCCGTCCGCCGCAGCCCCAGTTCCAGCTCGACGGCGGCCCGCGGCGGCGTGCCGACGATCTTTTCCAGGCGCTTGATCTTGGCGGTGATCGCGTAGTCCGGCTCGATGCGCATCTCGGGCGTCACCACGTTGGTGGCGACCCCGGCGGCGCGCAGGTAGTCGACCAGCTGGTCGCGCAGCATGATGGTCGGCGGTTCGGTCCAGAAGTGGTAGTGGTACTCCAGCACCTCGTGGGGCCGCTGGCTGTCGCTGTAGACGATGGGTCGCCCGGCGGTCAGGCCGTCGGCGATGAAGGTACCGATCTCCAGCGTTCCCTGGAGAAGGGGAGCCGCGGCAAGCGCCGAGGGCGGCGCCACCTGGAGACGGTAGAAATGGTCCTTGGGCAGCGGCGGCTGCGAACAGCCGGCGACCGCCACCCCCAGCAACATCGCCAGCAACACCTTGGTCATCGTCACCGAACCCCCTCCTCTCGCGGTCACTTGGCGGCCTCGTCCACGGGCGGGGTGCCGCCGAGCAGCAGCCCCGGGTTCTGCCGGATCTGGCGGCTGAATTCATACATGTTCCGCGCCGCGCCTTCCACGTTTTGGTTGACGGAGTCGATGTGGCGGGCCACCGAGTCGATCACGTAGCGCAGATCGACGATCGACTTGTCGATATCCAGCCTGTTGTCGGCGATCACCGCGTCGACGTTCTCGAGCAGCCTATCCAGCCTCCCCTGGGTGCCTCCCAGGTCCTCGGTCAGTCGCCTGAAGTTGCCCGCCGCGATTTCCATGTCGGCGATGAAGCCCTCCAGCTTTTCGCGGTTCTCGGGCTTCAGGAGGGCGCTGATCTCGTCGCTGCTCCGGTTCAGCTTGGCGGTGAACGACTCGATGTTGTCGGCGATCCTGGGCAGTCGTTCCGAGATGTCGAGGGCGAGGATGGTGACCTCGCTGATCAGGGTGCTGGCGTCGCCCTCGAGGATTTCCCCCAACGCGGTCACGGTGCGGTCGATGTTGACCAGCAGCGGCTTGATGCTGTTCTCGGTCAAGGCGGTCATCTGGCCGGCCACCGAGGTCATCACGGCGAAGATGCCGGCCGCCTCGCGGCCCTCGACCTCGCTGCCGGGCGGATGCGCGTTCGGGCTCTGCCCGGCCCGGATCGACAGCGTGATCGCGGCCAGCAGGCCGGGGGCGGCGATCTCGGCGACGCTGTCCTCGGGCAGGCGCCAGCCCTCGCGGACCGAGAAATCGACCCGAAAGCGCATCCGTCCCGCCTCGGCTACCGGCGTCACCTCCTCGACCTGGCCGATCGGGTAGCCCTCGTAGAGCACCTGGGTGCCGAACTTGACCCCGGTGACGTTGTCGTAGATCGTGAAGTAGTCGTCGGTGGCCCCGGTGCGGCCGGTCAACAGGGCCAGCGAGGCCACCAGCCCCGCCAACATGGCGATGACGAAGCCGCCGACCACCAGGTAGTTGATCTTGCTGTTCCTCATCGGGTCGCGTTCCCTCCCTGGTCCTCGCCGGTGAGCCGTCTCAGGTATTCCTCCGGATCCACCGCCTCGTTCTCCATGCGCCGGTTGAGCAGGTTCTGGATGCGCTCGCTGTCATGGTCGCGGACCTCCTCGACGGTGCCGATGAACAGGATGATGCCCTGGTCGAGCACGGTGATGCGGTCGGCGATCTTGAAGGCGCTTGCCAGCTCGTGGGTGACCACCACGATCGACATCCCGAGCGCCTCGCGCAGGTTCAGGATGAGTTCGTCGATGGCCGAGGACACCACCGGGTCGAGCCCCGCCGACGGTTCGTCGCAGAACAGGATCTTGGGGTCCATGACGATCGCCCGGGCCAGCGCCGCGCGCTTGATCATGCCCCCGGACAGCTCCGCGGGCATCAGGTCCTCGAAGCCCGACAGGCTGACCACCTCGAGCTTCATCCGGGTCATGATCTCCATCGTCTTGCGGTCGAGGTCGGTGTGCTCGTACAGCGGCAGCATGATGTTCTCGCCGACGGTCATCGAGCTGAACAGGGCGCCGCCCTGGAAGGCGACGCCGAGCCGGCGGCGCAGGGCGAACATCTCCCGGGCGCTTATCGAGCCCAGCTCCTTGCCGAACAGGGTCACCGTGCCCGAGGTCGGCAGCTCGAGGGCCAGCAGATGGCGCAGCAGGGTGCTCTTGCCCGACCCGCTGCCGCCCATGATGACCATGATCTCACCCTCACGGACGTCCATGTCGATGCCCTTGAGGATCATCCGCTCGCCGTAATGGGTGACCAGGTCCCTGACCTCGATCACGTTTCCGGGCGACCCGTCCATGTCAGCGGGTGACCACGAAGGCGAACAGCATGTCGGTGACCACGATGGCCATGATCGACTGGACCACGGCGCGGGTGGTGGCCTTGCCCACGCCCTCGGCGCCGCCGCTGACCGCGATCCCGTTGGCGACCCCGATGACGGCGATCAGGACGGCGAAGATGAGGCTCTTGCCCAGTCCGTGCATGAGGTCGTCCACCGACAGGAAGTCGATGGTCTGGTCGGTGTAGGCGGCCAGGCTCATGCCCAATTCCAGGCCCACGTAGAGGCCCGCCGCCAAGAGCCCGATCAGGTCGCTGAAGAAGGTCAGCGCCGGGACCATGACCACCATCGCCAGCAGCGCCGGGACGACCAGGAAGCGCACCGGGTTGATGCCCATCACCTGCAGGGCGTCGATCTCCTGGTTGATGGTCATGGTGCCGAGCCTGGCGGCCAGCGCCGAGCCCGAGCGCCCGGCGACCAGGATGCCGGTGATCAGGGGCGCGAACTCGCGGGTCACCGACAGCGAGATGCCGATGACGACCTGGGATTCGGCGCCGAACAGGCGCAGCGTGTGAATCCCCTGGATGGCCAGCATGATGCCGATGGTGGCCGCCATCAGGGCGACGATCGGCACCGCGCGGATGCCGATCTCCATCATCTGCGCGAACACCGAGCCGATCCTGACCGGCTGCTTGAGGCGCCGCCCGGCGACCAGCCAGTACAGGCTCTCGCCGACCAGGGCGCCGCAGGAGCCGAACGCCTCGATCCCTTCGAGGACGCGCCGCCCGGTCCTTTCCAGGAACCGGACCAGAGGGCTGTCGGCTTGGTTGGTCAGCACGGGCTCAGGGCGTCCTCGACGGTCTCGTGGATGGTGAACACCTTGTCCAGGCGGGACAGCTGGAGGACCCTGAGCGCGCTCGGGCTGACCGCCGCCAGGGTGAAGTCGGTCCCCTGCTTGCGGGCGGTCTGGAGGGTCTCGACCAGCGAGGCGACGCCGGAACTGTCGATGTAGTCGATGGCCGAGAGGTCGGCCACCACCGTCTTGCCCCGGCCGACGCACTCGAGCAGCACCTTGCGCGCCTGGGGAGAACTGTCCAGGTCCATGTCGCCTTCGAAGGCGACCACGGTCTTGCCGTCCTGTTCCCTGACGTCATGGTTCATCATTGGGTTCTTTCGTTATCCGTTTGGCCATTCTCAGGCGGTTGCCCCCGTGCAGCGGCAGGGGCAGGAACTCGACCTCGTCCATCACCTCCTGGATGAAGTGGGTGCCGAGTCCCCCCGGACGCAGGTCGTCGAGGTCGCGGGGCTTGATCTTGTCGAGGTCGATAGCGGGCGCGAAGTCCTGGACGTGGACCACGAAGCGGTCCCCCTCCTTATCGACCTCGACCACGATCTCGCCGCGCGAGGCGCCGCCGTAGGCGTGGCGGATGACGTTCTGGCACGCCTCGTCGACCGCGATCACGATGTCGTGGGCCGAGGTCTCGTCGCACCCGCACTTCCTGGCCGCTTCCGACACCGCCTTGCGGACCTGCTTGAGGTGGCGGGGCTGGGACGGGAACGACAGCTTGAGCAGGTTGCCGGGGGCGGCTTTGGTTTTCGTGGAAGCGTTCACGGCCCGTCTGGTTTCCCCCTGTTTGGCCTGTAGGCCGTCCTCGATGGCGAGCACCGTCAGGTCGTCGTGCAGCGCCCCGTCGCCGCGGTCGATGCGCCCGATCACGGCGTCGATCCTGGCGGTCGCCGTCAGCCGGGCGTTGGCGCGGATCAGCTCCTTGAAGCCGTCGACCCTCAGTTCGCCGCCGTCCTCGAGATAGCCCTCGGTGACCCCGTCAGTGAAAACATACAGGGTTCCGCCGTCAAGTCGCAGTTCGGTTTCCGGAAAATCGCCGCTCGCCGACAGCAGCGGCGAAACCCCCAGCGGCGGCGCCTCGGCCTCGAAGGCCTCGAAGGTATCGTCCGCGGTGTGGAAGAGGGGCGGCTCATGGCCGGCGTTGGCCAGCCGGACGCTGCCGGTGGCCGGGTCGTAGACGCCCCCGACCATGGTCACGAACATGCCCCGCGCCGTGGTCTCGCAGATTTCGACGTTGATCCGCCCCAGCAGGCGCCCCGGCTGGTGGATGGTCTTGCCCAGACAACGGAACAGGCTGGCCGTCTTGGCCATCAGCAGGGCGGCGTTCATGCCCTTGCCCGAGACGTCGCCCAGGTTGAAGCAGATGCGCCCGTCGTCCAGCGGGAAGAAATCGTAGAAGTCGCCCGACACCGTGCGCGCCGGGACGTTGACCCCGTGGACCTGGAACGGCGGCGGCCGGGGCTCGGGCAGCAGGGAGCGCTGGATCTCGGCGGCCAGCTCCAGCTCGCGGCGCACCCGCTCCTGCTCGACCAGGGCCTCGGCCATGCGGGCGTTGAGGATCGCCAGCGCCGCCGAGGAGCTCAACGCCTCCAGCAGTTCCAGGTCGGAGCCGGCGAACAGGCCGTCGCCGCTGAGCTTGTTGACCAGCTCGATGGCGCCGATCCGCTGGTCCTTGACGCTGAGCGGAGCGCACAGGATGGAGCGGGTGGTGAACCCGCTCCGCTCGTCCACCGAGCCCTGGAAGTTGAGGTCGTCGGCGACGTCGCGCACGATCTCGCCGGCGTTGTTGCGCACGCACCGCCCGACGACGCCCTCCTCGATGCCCAGCGTGACGCCGGTGATCTCGGTGGCCCCGTAACAGGCCTCGCAACGCAGCACGGCGCCGCTCTCGTCGAGCAGGAACAGGGCGCCCCCGGCGGCGTCCAGATGGCGGGTGATCAGCTCCAGGCCCCGCTTCAGGGTGGCCTCGATGTCGAGCGTGGCGGCGAAGTTCCGGCCCATCACGGCGAGCAGCTCGAAATGGTCCGAGATACGCTCGACCGTCTCCTCGGGTCCGCCGACGAGGGGGGGCGATCGGTTCATGCCCCCACTATGCCCAGATTCGCCGGCCCCGGGCAATCGGCCGCGCCGCCGGGCGCCCCTGAACCGAAATCCCGGCTTGCCTGGCCGCCGGCCCGGTCGCCGAACGCGGGGCGTGGATTATGCGAATTGCGAGACACGTGCCTTGAAATATTGAGGTCGTCTTCGCCGTCCAAACGATCTTTAATGCAAATATAGTGACATCGCTACATTGAAGCCGAGGCACCGACATGAACGACCCGTGGTCCGACGCCGACGCCAAGGAGGCCATCGCCAGGTACGCCGGGGACGGCATCGGCGAGGACCTGGCGTTGCGAATCTACAGCGCCCGCCTGCTCGGCGCCGATCCGACGCTGGTCCTGCACGGCGGGGGCAACGCCTCGGTCAAGACTGCCGCCGGGGACATCCTGGGCGAGGCGGTGGAGGTTTTGTTCGTCAAGGCCAGCGGCGGCGACATGGCGGCCATCGAGCCCAAGGGCTTCACCGCCGTCCGCCTGGGGCCGTTGAAGGCCCTGGCGGCGCTGGAGCGCCTGAGCGACCGCAAGATGGACAACGCCCGGCGCTGCTACCTGCTGGACTCCCTTTCGCCGGTGCCCTCCGTCGAGTTCCTGAGCCATGCCTTCCTGCCCCCCAAGTTCGTCGACCACACCCACGCCGACGCCGTCCTCGCCCTTACCAACCAGGAGGCGGGCGAGGACCTGGCGCGGGAGGTCTTCGCCGGCCGGGCCGGGATCGTGCCCTACATGAAGCCGGGCTTCGGGCTGGCCAGGAAGGCGCTGGAGGTGTTCGAGGCCGACCCCTCGGTGGACGGGTTGATTCTGCTCAAGCACGGCGTCTTCACCTTCGCCGACAACGCCCGCGAGTCCTACCGGCGGATGATCGAGCTGGTGAGCCTGGCCGAGGAACGGCTGAAGAAGGGACGCCGGAAGGTGTTCGCCGCCGCCGCCCTTCCCGGGGCCATGGCGCCGCTGGCCGAGGTGGCGCCCATCCTGCGCGGCCTGTGCGTGCTAAACGGCGAGGACCGGGACGCCGAGCCCGAACCCATGGTCCTCGACTTCCGGGACGGACCGGAGATCCTCGAATTCGTCAACGGCTCGGAGGTCGCCCGCCTTGCCCGGGCCGGGGTGGCGACCCCCGACCACACCATCCGCACCCGGTGCCGGCCGCTGCTCGTCCCACCGCCCGAGGCCGGGCGGCTGGAGGATTTCCGGAGCCGGGCGCTGGCGGCGCTTGGCGAGTACGGCGTCGAATACCGCGAAGCGCTGCGCCGCCACAACATCCACGAGAGGGCGCTCGACCACGTGCCCCGGGTGGTCCTGGTGCCGGGGTTGGGGCTGTTCGGCATGGGGCGGAGCGCCGGCGACGCCCGGATCGCCGCCGACCTGGCATCCAACACCGTCGCCGTCCTCAGCGCCGCGGAGTCCGTCGGCACCTACCGGAGCGCCCCGGAGGGCGACCTGCTGGAGGTCGAATGCTGGCCGCCCGAGCGGGACAAGCTGGCCGGGGGCAGGAGCAGGGCCGGGGGCAGGGGCGAAGGCGAACCGCTGGCCGGCCGCGTGGTCCTGGTCACCGGCGGCGCCTCGGGGATCGGCCTGGCCACCGCCGAGACCTTCGCCGAGGCCGGCGCCGCGGTGGCGGTGCTCGACCTGGAGGCCGCCGCCGTCTCCTTCGAAGGCGTCGGCCTGGCCTGCGACGTCACCGATCCGCAAGCGGTGCGGGCGGCCTTCGACCGGGTCTGCGAGACCTTCGGCGGCATCGACATCGTGGTCTCCAACGCCGGCAACGCCTGGCAGGGCGAAATCGGCACCGTCGCCGAGGCGGTCCTGCGCCAGAGCTTCGAGCTCAACTTCTGGGCCCACCAGACGGTGGCCAGCAACGCGGTCCGCGTGATGCGGGCCCAGGGCATCGGCGGCTGCCTGCTGTTCAACGCCTCCAAGCAGGCGGTCAACCCCGGCCCCCGGTTCGGCCCCTACGGCCTGCCCAAGGCGGCGACGTTGTTCCTGATGCGCCAGTACGCGCTCGACCACGGCGCCGACGGCATCCGCGCCAACGCCGTCAACGCCGACCGCATCCGCAGCGGCCTGTTGAGCGACGACATGGTCGCCTCGCGGGCCAAGGCGCGCGGCCTCAGCGAGAAGGACTACATGGCGGGCAACCTGCTGGGGCGCGAGGTCACCGCGCGCGACGTCGCCGAGGCCTTCCTCGCCCTGGCCCTGGCCGCCAAGACGACGGCCGCCGTGGTCACCGTCGACGGCGGCAACATCGCCGCCTCCCTGCGCTGACGCAGGACACTAGTACTGACTTTCATAATTCCTCGCCCCATGTGATCGCTGTTCCCGTTTCCCC
>CAZWEZ010000015.1:0-19854 GCA_964632795.1 uncultured Thalassospiraceae bacterium
ATCGTGCCCTGTCTCGATATGGACGAGAACGCGCGCTACCCGATCCTGGGCGCGCTGTGGCACCGCGACGGCGGCATTTGCCGCCACGACGCGGTCGCCTGGGGCTATGCCGCACGCGCCGCCGAGCTCGGCGTCGAGATCCACCAGCGCAGCGAGGTGACCGGCATCCGCATCGAGAACGGCCGGGTCACCGGCGTCCAGACCAACCGCGGGACCATCGCCTGCGGCCACGCGGTCCAGGCGGTTTCCGGCATGTCATCGCTGGTCGCCGCGATGGCGGGCATCCGCCTGCCGATCCGCACCTATCCGCTCCAGGCCATGGTCACTCAGCCGGTGAAGCCGTTCCTCGATCCGCTGGTCTCCTCGGCGGCGCTGCACGTCTATGTCTCCCAGAGCGCGCGCGGGGAGCTGGTCATCGGCGGCGGCTCGGACCCTTACGAGCTCTACTCGACGCGCTCGACCCTCGACCTCAAGGAGAGCCTGGTCACCCACGCACTCGAGCTGTTCCCGTTCCTGGCCGAGGTCAAACTCATGCGCCAGTGGGCCGGCATCACCGACATGACGCCGGACTACAGCCCGGTCATGGGCGCGAGCCCGGTCGAGAACTATTGGCTGGACGCGGGCTGGGGCACCTGGGGCTTCAAGGCGACCCCGGTCTCGGGCAAGTACATGGCCGAGACGGTGGCGCGCGGGAACGCGCCGGACATCCTTCACCCCTTCCGCCTCGAGCGCTTCTCGACCTTCGACTTGGCCAACGAGATGGGCGCCACGGCGGCGAGCCACTAGGGCCACTAGGGAGATGCGCGCGCTATGAAGATCATGCCCTGTCCGCTCAACGGCCCGCGCAACATCTCCGAGTTCACTTGCCTCGGCGAGGTTCTGGAGATGCCCGACCCGAACGCGGCCGACGATCCGGCCTGGGCCGATCACGTCTGGTTCGCCAACAACGAGGCCGGCGTAGTGCGCGAGTGGTGGTGCCACACCGCGACCGCTTATTGGTTCATCGCCGAGCGCAATACCGTGACCGACGAGATCGTCCGCGCTTATCCGGCCGATGAGGTGTTCAAGGAGCGGGTCGTCTTCGCGCCCAAGCCCAAGCCCAAGCCCAAGCCCAAGCCCAAGCCCAAGCCCAAGCCCGAGGCCGCCCCGAAACCCGCCGCCGCCGATACGGCGCCCGCCACGGATGACGACGCCGGGGCACCCGACGCGGCGGCCAAGGCAAACGGCTAGAGTCCGGTGAGCGACAAGGGCATCGAAGATTCCAAGGCGCCGCTGCTCGACCATCTGATCGAGCTGCGCCGGCGGCTGATACATTCGGCCATCGCCATCATCGTCCTGTTCTTCATCTGCTATTACTTCGCCGAGGACATTTACGGCTTCCTGGTCCGTCCCCTTGCCGACATCCTGAGCGACATGGGGGGCAACCGGCGGCTGATCTTCACCGCGCTGCACGAGGCCTTCTTCACCTACATCAAGGTGTCGTTCTTCGCCGCCCTGTTCCTCGCCTTTCCGTTCGTCGCCATCCAGATCTGGATGTTCATCGCCCCGGGGCTCTACAAGAACGAGAAACAGGCTTTCATGCCGTTCCTGGTGGCGACGCCGATCCTCTTCTTCATGGGCGGGGCGCTGGTCTACTACATGATCTTCCCGCTGGCCTGGAAGTTCTTCCTCAGCTTCGAATCGGCCGGCGTCGCCGGCTCGCTGCCGATCCAGCTCGAGGCCAAGGTCGACCAGTACCTGTCGCTGGTGATGCGCCTGATCTTCGCCTTCGGGCTGTGCTTCGAGCTGCCGGTGGTGATGACCCTGCTGGGGCGGGCCGGGCTGGTCACCTCGGAGGGCCTGGCCAGGAATCGCAAGTACGCCATCGTCTTCTCCTTCATCGCCGCCGCCCTGTTGACGCCGCCCGACGTCATCAGCCAGATCGGCCTCGCCCTGCCGACGCTGCTCCTCTACGAGATCTCCATCATCTCCGTGCGCATGGTCGAACGGAAACGCACCGACGCTGCGGCGGCGACCGACGACGACGACGAGGACGGCGAGGACGGCGAGGACGGCGAGGACAAGGATAAGGACAAGGACAAGGACAAGGCGAGCGGGGAAACCGCGGACTGATCGCCACCAGGGTGCCCGCGGGGGCGTGACTCGGGAACGGGGCCTTCTACGCCGCGGTCTTAAGGCCGAGGGCGGTCCATACCTGGCGGATGGCGACGATCAGGCGGTCGATGTCGGCGTCGCTGTGCAGCGGCGACGGGGTGAAGCGCAGCCGCTCGGTGCCCCGGGCCACGGTCGGGTAGTTGATCGGCTGGACGTAGATGCCGTGGCCGTGCAGGAGCATGTCGCTGGTCTGCTTGCACGACACCGGATCGCCGACCAGGACGGGGACGATATGGCTGAGCGAGGGCATCACCGGGATGCCGGCCTCGGCGAAGCGCCGCTTGAGGGTCGCCGCGCGTTCCTGGTGGGCGACGCGGATTTCGTTGTGCTCCTTGAGGTAGCGCACGCTGGCCAGGGCGCCGGCGGCGACCGCGGGCGGCATCGAGGTCGAGAAGATGAACCCCGAGCCGAAGGAGCGGATGAAATCGCACAGCGCCGCCGACCCGGCGATGTAACCGCCGACCACCCCGAAGGCCTTGGCCAGCGTCCCCTGGATGACGGTGATGCGGTCCATGTGGCCGTCGCGCTCGGCGACCCCGGCGCCGCGTTCGCCGTACATGCCGACCGCGTGGACCTCATCGAGGAAGGTCATTGCGTTGTACTTGTCGGCGATGTCGCAGATGTCGCCGATGGGGCCGATGTCGCCGTCCATGGAATAGACCGATTCGAAGGCCACCAGCTTGGGCCGCTGGGGCTCGAGCTCGCCGAGCAGGCGGTCCAGGTCCTCGACGTCGTTGTGCCTGAAGATCTTCTTGTCGGCGCGGGAGTGGCGGATGCCTTCGATCATCGAGTTGTGGTTCTGCTCGTCGGAGACGATCGCGCAGCCGGGCAGCATCGCCCCCAGGGTGCCCAGCGTGGTGTGGTTGGCGACCCACCCGGAGCTGAACAGCAGCGCCCCCTCGGTGCGGTGGAGATCGGCCAGTTCCCGTTCCAGCAGCACGTGGTAGTGATTGGTGCCCGAGATGTTGCGGGTCCCCCCGGCGCCGGCCCCGCAACGGTCGATGGCCTGGTGCATGGCGCTCAGGGTCAGCGGGTTCTGGCCCATGCCCAGGTAGTCGTTGGAACACCAAACGGTGATCTCCCGGGTCCCGCCGTCGGCGTGCAAGGTCGCCCGTGGGAAGTCGCCGGCCCGGCGCTCGAGGTCGGCGAAGACCCGGTAGCGGCCCTCCACTTTGAGCTCGTCGACCCGCTCGGCGAAGAATTTCTCGTAGTCCATCTCACAACCCTTAAAAGAACGCTTTGCCCGGAAATACATATGTAGGCGCCTGGGCCTCTTTGCCAGGGGTTCGAATCGGTGAGCCGGCGCTCAGGCGATGTGGAACACGCCTTCGACCTCGACCGACAGCCCCAGCGGCAGCGACGGCGCGCCGACCGCGAACCGGGCGTGGCGGCCGGCCTCGCCGAACACCTCCACCATCAGGTCGGAAGCGCCGTTGAGGACCTTGGGGTGGTCGGTGAAGTCGGGGGTCGAGTTGACGAAGCCGCCGAGCCGGATCACCCGCCGGAGGCGGTCGAGGTCGCCGCCGCAGGCCTCGCGGACCTGGGCGATCAGGTTCAGTCCGCACAGGCGGGCCGCCTTGAAGCCGTCGTCGATCGAAATGTCATCGCCCAGCTTGCCCAGGTACAGGAATTCGCCCTTCGACACCGCCACCTGCCCGGACACGAAGACCAGACCGTCGGCGACCACGTAGGGCACGTAGGTGGCGACCGGCGTCGAGGGCTCGGGCAGCTCGATGCCGAGTTCGGCAAGGCGTGCTTCGATCTTTCCAGGCATGGCGGCTTCCTTCACGGCATGAGGTCGAGGACGATCCCGTAACATATCGGCGGCCAAAGGTCCACGCGGAGGATCGCGGGATCAGACCTTGAGCATCCGGCTCAGCGGTATGGCGGCGAGGACGTACACCGCGATCACCACCAGTGTGGCGTCGACCCCGGCCCAATCGCTGAGGATGCCGAACAGCAACGGCGACACCGCGCCCGAACCGATGCCCACGGTGTAGAACAGCCCGAAACCGCGCGAACGGCGCTCCGGGATCACGAACTCGGGCAGGGTCCCGTAAAGGACCGAGGTGGTGCCGTTGAGGGCCAGTCCGATGAAGGGCAGCAAGACCAGGCAGGTGGCCAGCTCCAGGGACGGCAGCAGGAGGATGCCGGCGCTGGTGACGATCTCGGTGAGGATTATCGTGCGGACGATACCGATCCGTTCGGCGACCAACCCGCACAGGAACTTGCCGGCGGCTCCGCCGCCGAAAATCAAGGACAGGGCTACTCCCACGGTCTCCACCCCGGCTCCCTTGGCGATCAACAGGAAGGGAAGGAAGGTCAGGAAGGCGGAGCGCGCCGAACTGTCGACAACGGCGATCGCCGACAGGGCGGCGAAGCCGCGGCGGTCGAGGATGCCCCAGCCCTGGCGGGGGCGTCCGCCAAGCCCCCCATCCCCCGGCGCCCCCGGCGGGGAGCCGACGCCCAAGGCGCCCAGGACCAGGAACACCGCCGCCCCGACGGCCAACCCCAGGACCCCGAAACCGCCGGCCATCCAGCGCCAGCCGATGACGGCGATGACCACCGCCGCCAGCGCCGGCGCCGCCACCTTGCCGAGGTCTCCGGAGAAGTTGTAGACGCCGATGGCGGCCCGCCGGCCGCCGCCATCGTAGGCCTTGGACACCATCGAGGCGCACAGGGGGTGCTGGGCGCCGGAACCGGCCCCGGACAGCATCAGGATCGGCACCAGGGCGGCGAACCCGCCGGCGACGCCGGCGGCCATGTAGCCGAGCGCGGTCACCGCCGTCCCCAGCGCCAGCAGTCTTCGCTCTCCCCAGCGCTCCGAGAGGAGTCCCGCGGGAAGCTGGAAGGTTGCCATGGCCCCCGAGTAGAGGGACTTGACCATCCCGACCTGGGTCAACGACAGGGCGAATTCCCCCTGCCACACCGCCAGCAGCAGGTACAGGAGATTGGAAAAGCCGTCGTGAAGGAAATGGGCCGTGCAGCAGGTGGCAAGCGTCGCCCGCCGCCTCCCGTGGCTCTCTTCTCCGGTCATCTCTTGGAGAAGGCGGCGATGCGCCCGGCCGTCGCCTTGCCGGTGGTGCCGCCGGTGCGGTGCAGGCGGGCGATCCCGACATCGGGGGTTGGCGTTTCGGTCATCCAGCCCTCGATGGGTTTGTGCACTGGCCCGACGGCGGCAGGTCAGATATTGAACATCTGGCCCTCGGCGGGGGCCACGACCTTGGTCTTGGATTTGTGCTGCTTGAGGAGTTTCCGGGCGGTCTTGACCTTGGCGTCGATGTCGTCGTCGGAATGCTCGGGATCGTGGTGGAACAGGTAAAGGGTCTTGGCCTCGGCCAGGTCGGCGAACTCGACCACCTTGGAGATGCACGAGTGTCCCCACCCGACCTTGGTCCTGTATTCGTCGTCGGTATAGGTGCAGTCGGTGATCAGGGCGTCGGTGCCCTCGACGAACTTGGCCAAGTTCTTGACGTAGAACGGATTGTAGAATTCGTTGTCTTCCAGGTAGAACTCGTTGTCGGTGATGTAGCAGAAGGATTTGCCCTTGTAGTCGACCCGGTACCCCAGGCACTTGCCGGGGTGGTTGAGCAGCATGGTGGTGACCTTGATGCCGTCGATGTCCAGTTCCTCCTCCTCCAGGTCCTTGAAGTAGACCCTGGCCCCGAACTCCTTGACCGTGATCGGGAAGTAGACGCCGTCCATCTGCGCCGAGATCAATTCGCGGGTGGTGATGTCGCCGTGGCGCGCCCCGCAGATCTCGAACTCGTTGCCCTGAATATAGAGGGGGGTGAAGAAGGGTATGGCGTTGATGTGGTCCCAGTGGGGATGGGAGATGAAGATCTTGGCCTCGATGTTGCGCCGCCTTTGGGCCATCAGCCGGTCCGACAGCACCTTGATGCCGCTGCCGGCGTCGAAGACGAACAGGCGGTCCTTGGAGAATTCCAGCGACACGCACGACGTGTTGCCGCCGTACCTCAAGGTGCCCGGGCCGGGAACCGGCAGGGTCCCGTGGACCCCCCAGAAGGTCATTTCCATGCGGTCCTCGATGGTCCGCACCACCCTGGTGACGAAGGTCTCGACGTTGACCGGCTTGACCATGTAGCCGTCGGCGCCGAACTTGAAGGCCTGCTTGCGGTCGAACTCGTAGGCCTTGGCCGAGACCACGACGATCTTGGTTTTTTCCAGAGCCGGGTTTTCCCGCAACCGTTGGCACAGATCCGTGCCGTCCAGCTCGGGCATCATCATGTCGGCGATCACGCAGTCCGGCTTGGACTCGACGATGTCCTTCAGGGCTTCGGGGCTCGAGGTGTTCGAGGCCACCTTGTGACCGGCCGCCTCCAGCAACGAGGTCAAGAATTCGACCAAGTCCTTGTCGTCGTCGACAATGTAGAAGCTGTAAATTCTCTTCTTTGCCATGACGCGCCTAAAATTCCACGGTCAACGGTAGCGGTTTCGTTTGCCCATGACCAGCAGGATAGATTTGGATGGCCGGGCAAGGCAGGGAACGCAACCTGCGTTTCCGGAGTTCCCGTCTATTGTTTATAAGTGGTAATCGCCCCGGCGACAATCGACACGAATCGCCAGGCGGTATTGCAAACAATAAAATGCAAAAAAATGGGGCGGTCGGGCATCAACCCGAGCTACCGCCCCGAGTTATCCAGGGAGGATCCCTGTTGCAACGCTTATCCGGCAGACACCTCCTTCGCGGGTGGCGAAAAAAAGGGGGTGACCGGGGGCAAGGCCCCCGACCACCGCCCCAAGTTTCCCAGGGAGGATCTCCGGGAATCGATTCGTAGCGGGTCTAGGAACATCCGCTGGTCCCTCCGCAGGTCACGCACTTCAGGCAGGTGCCGTTGCGGACCAGGGTGAAGTTTCCGCACTCGTCGCAGGGATCGCCCTCGTAGCCCTTCATCTTCGCCACGCGGACGTTGGCGAGCCGGGTGTCGGTGCTTTCGATGACGCTGCTTTCCAGGCCCACCGCTTCCACCTTCTCCTCGACGGCCAGCGTCCGGCCGCCGCCGCCGGAGGCGGTCGCGGAGGCGCTGGCGAAGCTCTTGGTGCTCTTGATGACCTGGAACCTGCGGCGCACGAAGCCCTGGCTGGTGTAGCGCTCGCTCCCCATCAGGGCGCCGGCCTCGTCGCCTCCGGTCAGGTTGCCCTCGTCGTTGCCCCGGCCCAGGCTGTCGGGAAGCAGGTCTTCCGGGGCGACGTGGGCGAGATCGTTGCGCGCCAGGTAGGAAACCGCCAGTTCGCGGAAGATGTAGTCGAGGATCGAGGTCGCCATCTTGATGGTTTCGTTGCCCTCGACGACGCCCGAGGGCTCGAAGCGGGTGAAGGTGAAGGCCTCGACGTATTCCTCGAGCGGCACCCCGTACTGGAGCCCGATCGAGATGGCGATGGCGAAATTGTTCATCAGGCTGCGGAAGGCGGCGCCTTCCTTGTGCATGTCGATGAACATCTCGCCGACCTTGCCGTTCTCGTACTCGCCGGTCCTGATGTAGACCTTGTGGCCGCCGACCACCGCTTTCTGGGTGTAGCCCTTGCGGCGGTTGGGCAGTCGTCGGCGGGTGACGACGACGCGTTCGACGATGCGTTCGATGATGCGTTCGGAGACCATTTCGGCGCGTACCGCGGCCGGCGCCTCGGCGACCTCGGCGGCCAGGTCCTCGTCTCCTTCTTCGTCGTCGGCGAGGATCGCCGCCTGCAGGGGCTGGGAGAGCTTGGAGCCGTCCCGGTACAGGGCGTTGGCCTTCAGGCCCAGGCGCCACGACAGCATGTAGGCGTCCTTGCAGTCCTCGACGCTCGCCGAATGGGGCATGTTGATGGTCTTGGAGATGGCGCCGGAGATGAACGACTGGCTGGCGGCCATCATCCGGATGTGGCTTTCCACCGAAAGGTATCGGGTGCCGACCCGCCCGCAGGCGCTGGCGCAGTCGAACACCGCCAGGTGCCGGTCCTCGATGTGGGGCGCGCCCTCCAGGGTCATCGCCCCGCAGACGTAAGTGTTGGCGGCGGCGATCTCGTCGCGCCCGAAGCCCAACTCGGCCAGCATGTCGAAGGACATGTCGTCCAGCTTCTCGGAGGCCAGGCCCAGGGTCTCGGTGCAGAACGATTCGCCGAGCGTCCATTTGTTGAAGGCGAACTTGATGTCGAAGGCCTCGCCCAGGGCCTTCTCCACGCTGGCGATGGCGTCGTCGGTGAAGCCCTTGTCGCGGAGCGCCCGGTGATCGATGCCCGGGGCCTCGGCCATGGTGGCGTGGCCGACCGCGTAACGGACCATCTCCTCGATCTGGCGCTCGGAGTAGCCGAGCCGGGCCAGCGCCCTGGGCACCATCCGGTTGATGATCTTGAAGTAGCCGCCCCCGGCCAGGGTCTTGAACTTGACCAGGGCGAAATCGGGCTCGATGCCGGTGGTGTCGCAGTCCATGACCAGCCCGGTGGTGCCGGTCGGCGCCAGGCACGACACCTGGGCGTTGCGGTAGCCGGTGGCCTGGCCCAGCTTGAGCGCCCGGTCCCAGGCCCAGCGGGAGGCCTGGACCAGTTCCCGGTCCGGACAGTTTTCGGCGTCCAGGGGCACCGGCTTGACCGACAGCCCCTGGTAGCCATCGCTCTTGGAATAGGCGGCCCGGCGGTGGTTGCGGATCACCCGCAGCATCGCCTGGTGGTTCTCCCGGTAGCGCGGGAAGGCGCCCATTTCCTCGGCCATCTCGGCGGAGGTGGCGTAGGCGACGCCGGTCATCAGCGAGGAGACGGCGGCGCAGATGGCGCGCCCGGGCGGCGAGTCGTAGGGGATGCCCGAGGCCATCAGGTAGCCGCCGATGTTGGTGAAGCCCAACCCCAGGGTCCGGAAGTCGTAGGACAGCTCGGCGATCCGCGACGCCGGGAACTGCGCCATCAGCACCGAAATCTCGAGGGTAATCGTCCACAGGCGGACCGTATGCTCGAAGGCCTCGACGTCGAAGGTCCCGTCCTCGCCGAGGAACCTGAGCAGGTTGATCGAGGCCAGGTTGCACGCGGTGTCGTCCAGGAACATGTACTCCGAGCACGGGTTGGAGGCGTTGATGCGGCCGCTTTCGGGACAGGTGTGCCACTCGTTGATGGTGGTGTCGAACTGCAGGCCGGGATCGGCGCAGGCCCAGGCGGCGTAGCCGATGTCGTCCCACAGATCGCGGGCCTTGATGCGTTTGGCGACCTCGCCGTCGGTGCGCCGGATCAGCTCCCAGTCGCCGTCCTCCAGCAGCTTCTCCAGGAAGTCGTTGGAGACCCGTACGCTGTTGTTGGAGTTCTGGCCGGAGACCGTCATGTAGGCTTCCGAATCCCAGTCGGTGTCGAAGACCGGGAAGGCGGCCTCGGTGAAGCCCTGGCGGGCGAACTCGATGACCCGCTGGATGTAGCTTTCGGGGATCATCGCCCGGCGGGCGGCGATGACCGCCTTTTTCAGCAGGCGGTTCTTTTTCGGTTCGAAGCGGTCGTTCTCGGAGCCGCCGTTGGCGCCGTCCCGGCACGCCCGCATGACCGCGTTGAGGTGTTTCTCGGCGAGCCTCGAGCCGGCGACCAGGGCCGCCACCTTCTGTTCCTCGCGGACCTTCCAGTTGATGAAGTGCTCGATGTCGGGGTGGTCGATATTGACCGTAACCATCTTCGCCGCGCGCCGCGTGGTGCCACCCGACTTGATGGCCCCGGCGGCGCGGTCGCCGATCTTGAGGAAACTCATCAGGCCCGAGGACTTGCCGCCGCCCGACAGCGGCTCGTTCTCGCCGCGCAGGTTCGAGAAATTGGTCCCGGTCCCGGAGCCGTACTTGAACAGCCGCGCCTCGCGGACCCACAGGTCCATGATGCCCCCGGCGTTGACCAGGTCGTCGTTGATGCCCTGGATGAAGCAGGCGTGGGGTTGGGGGTGCTCGTAGGCCGAGGCCGACGGGGTCAGCTCGCCGCTCCGGTAGTCGACGTAGAAGTGGCCCTGGGCCGGGCGGTCGATGCCGTAGGCCCAGTGGAGGCCGGTGTTGAACCACTGCGGGGAATTGGGGGCGCCGATCTGGGCGCACAGCATATGGCGCACCTCGTCCCGGTAGGCGGCGGCGTCGTCGTCTGAATCGAAGAAGCCGCCCTTCCAGCCCCAGTAGGTCCAGGTCCCGGAGAGACGGTCGAAGGTCTGCTTGGCGCTGGTCTCCCCGCCCCGGCGCCGGTCCTCGGGAAGCGCCGCCAGGGCCTCCTCGTCGGGGACGTGGCGCCACAGCCACGAGGGCACGTCGTCTTCCTCCACCGCCTTCATGGCGGCGGGGACTCCGGTCTTGCGGAAATACTTCTGGGCCAGGATGTCGCAGGCCACCTGGGACCAGGAAACCGGTGCCTCCATGTCGTCCAGGCTGAAGACCCGCGAGCCGTCCGGGTTGCGGATTTCGCTCGACGTGGTGTGGAACTCGAGAGAATCGTAAGGTGACTCGCCGCGCTTGGTGAAGTGCCTCTTGATACGCATGCCGCCCCCAACTGGCTTTATGGTTTTCTTGCCTCAGACCAGTTCTTGTTCAGAGCCCCCTGGTCCCCCCTGGGGCCACAACCCCGCATAACAACAAATTGTGAATGCCCAGGTTGAACGCACAAAATGTAGCCTAACGGAGTCCCAGGCGCAACAAGATTTTGTGCTAATCCGAAAGAAAAGCACACTATGTAGTATATCAACGAGGCGATTCAGGGGATTACGGGCGCTCGCTGAAAAGCCGTGTCAGATGGCGGACAGGGGCCGCTCAGGGTCACCTTGAAAGAGGTGCTGTTGACGAGAATATCGTTTTATTTTAAGGAGTTAAACCTGTTTTTCTAAGTAATGGATTAAAAAAACCGAGGGCTTGCGCCGTTGAAGTTTCCGCTCAATCTGGGGTCGTCGATCAGGGTGGTTTCCTGGCGGTAGGGGGCGAAGCCGGCGCGCTGGTATGCCTCGAGGGCGCGCGGGTGGTCGAGGCTGCAGGTGTGGACCCACAGGCGCCTGGGGTGGTGGAGGGTCCACGCCTGGTCGATGGTCCAGCTCAGAAAATAGCGACCCAGGCCGCGGCCGATGAAGTCCGGGATCAGGCCGAAGTAGGCCAGTTCGATGTCCGGCATCGAGCGCAGGTCGAGTTCGCTGTAGCCGGCCGGCACCCCGCCCACGTACAGCACGTAGATCTCGATCTTGGGGTCGTGGATGATGGCGGCCAGGGTGTCGTCATCGAGCCGCCGGCGCTCGTACCACAGCCAGGGGCCGCCGACGGTGTCGTAGAGGTAGCGGTAGAAGGCCACGGGGGGCGATTCGGCGCGCAACAGGGCCAGCTTGGCGGCCGGCGCGGGCGGTCCCGGGGAGCCCGGCGGTTGGCTCATCTCCAGGTAGGTGATGACGCATTCGAGCTTGCCGGCGGGGACCTTCATCGGGGCAGCAACCGCGACATGACGATCCGCGGTTCGCAGGCGTAGCCGATGGCCTGGTAGAAACCGCGCGCCGCCTCGTTGTGGGCGACGATCAGCCCGCAAGCCTGCCACAGCGCCTCGACGGCGGAGAAATCCGAATCCCCGTAAGGGCGGATGACCCAGTCGTCCTCCGATTCGGAATCGTCCGCCATCTAGGATTCCACCGGGGTGTCGTCGCGGTTGCCCCATTCGACCCACGAGCCGTCGTAGACCGGCACCGCCTCGTGGCCCAGCAGGAAGAGGGCGAAGGCGATCACCGCCGCGGTGACGCCGCTGCCGCAGGAGGCGACGATCGGCCGGCCGGTGTCGACGCCGGCCTTCTCGAGGATGCCGGCGAGGTCGGCGGCCGGGCGCATGACGAACTCGTTGTCGGGGTCCATCAGGGCGCCGAACGGCAGGTTGAGGCTGCCCGGGATGTGGCCGCGCTTCCTGCTCGGCCGGGGCTCGGGCTCGAGGCCGGCGAAGCGCGGCGCGCTGCGGGCGTCGACGACCTGTTCGTGGTGGCCGTCCAGGTTGGCCAGCAGTTGGTCGGCGCCGCGGACCAGGGAGCGGGTGAAGTCGGCCTCGAAGGGGCGTCGGGGCGGCGTCGGGACGCCGCCCTCGGTGGGCCGGCCCTCCTTGTCCCAGCGCCGCAGGCCGCCGTCGAGCAGCGCCACGTCGTGGTGGCCGAAGACCCGGAACATCCACCACACCCTGGCCGCCGCGCTGTAGCCGCCCGATGCGTCGTAGACGACGATCCGCATGTCGTTGCCCAGCCCCAGCCCGCCGACCCTGGCGGCGAACGTCTCCGGGTCCGGCAGCATGTGGGGCAGGTCGCTGTCCTTGTCGCGGATGTCGTCGATGTCGAAGCGCACGGCGCCCGGGATGTGGCGCAGCTCGTACTCGGCCCGGGCGTCGCGTGGAATTGTGGGCAGGAACCACGAGGCGTCGATCACCCCGACCTCGGGGTTGTCCAGGTTGTCGGCCAGCCAGTCGGTGGCGACCAGGGCCTGGGGGTTGGCGTAGTCCATGGCAAACTTCCTTGAGAGCCTGTTTGGAAAGTTGAGGTTACTCCAGCCAGTCGGGCGCCGGCAGGTCCTTCTGGCGCAGGAACGAGGGATTGAACATCTTGCTTTGATAGCGGGTGCCGAGATCGGCGAGGATGGTGACGATGAGGTGTCCGGGGCCGAGAGTCCGGGCCAGGCGGATGGCCCCGGCGACGTTGATGCCGCTGGAGCCGCCCAGGCACAGCCCCTCGTCCTTGAGCAGGTCGAAGGCCACCGTCAGCATCTCGGCGTCGGTGATCCGGAAAGCCTCGTCGACGGCCGCCCCCTCGAGGTTCGCGGTGATCCGTCCCTGGCCGATGCCCTCGGTGATCGAGGTGCCCTCGGCCTTCAGCTCGCCGTGGGCGTAGTAGTTGTAGAGCGCCGAACCCATGGGGTCGGCGAGGGCGGTAACCACGTCCTTGTTGCGCTCCTTGAGGAAGGCGCCGACCCCGGCCAGGGTACCCCCGGTACCGACCGCCGAGACGAAGGCGTCGATTCGGCCCTCGGTCTGTTCCCAGATCTCGGGGCCGGTGGTCTCGTAGTGGGCGCGGCGGTTGGCGAGGTTGTCGAACTGGTTGGCCCAGATCGCCCCGTTGGCCTCGGTCTTGGCCAGTTCCTCGGCCAGCCGGCCGGACACCTTGACGTAGTTGCCGGGGTCCTTGTAGGGCACCGCGGGGACCTCGCGCAGGTCGGCCCCGCACAGCCGCAGCATGTCCTTCTTTTCCTGGCTCTGGGTCTCGGGGATGACGATGACGCTACGGTAGCCCAGCGCGTTGCCGACCAGGGCGAGGCCGATGCCGGTGTTGCCGGCGGTGCCTTCGACGATCACCCCACCGGGGCGCAGCGTGCCCCGTTCCTCGGCGTCGCGGACGATGAACAGGGCGGCGCGGTCCTTGACCGAGCCCCCGGGGTTGGCGAACTCCGCCTTGCCCAGGATCTCGCAGCCGGTGGCCTCGGAGGCATGGCGGAGGCGGATCAGGGGCGTCCTTCCGATGCTCTCGGCGAAACCGTCACGAATGTCCATGGAGAATTACCGGTCGGGGAACGGGTCCCTTGATATAACAACCGCTCCGGGGGCGATCAAGTTCCGCTCCACCTCTCGCGCACCGTCCGGTGGTTGATCTTGAACCACTGCATGGCGACCAGGGTCATGGCATTGTTGAACTTCCCCGCTTCCAGCCATTCCAGGGCCTGGTCCACCGCCATCACGTGGACCCGGGTGTTCTCGTGCTCCTCGGGGAGGCCGTGGATGCCCCCGGAGGTGGAGGAATCGACCCGGCCGCAGAACACGAAGATGGATTCCGAGGTCCCCCCGGGGCTGACCAGGTAGTGGCACACCTCGATCAGGTCCAGGATCTCGCAGCCGGCCTCCTCGACCGCCTCGCGGAACGCCACCTGTTCCGGGGTTTCGCCCTCGCCGATGATCCCGGCCACCGATTCGACCAGCCACGGCGAGAAATCGTCGCCGTACCAGGGCGAGGCCATGGCGGCCAGGGCGCCGGGCCGGAACTGCTCGATGAACACCAACCTCTCGCGGTCGGGATCGTAGAGGAGGACGGTCACGGCGTGGCCGCGCTCGAAGATCTCGCGGCTCATCTCGTCGCCCCATCCGCCCTCGAACAGGCGGTGTCTCAGGCGGTAGCGGTCGATCCGGAAATAGCCTTCGAACGGGCTGGTCTTGTCGACCACTTCGACGTCGTCCACGGTCATCGTGGTTCGCGGGCTCGTGGGTCCTGCCATGGTGGCGGCTCTTCGGTTGTCTCGGGCGGTCCCGTTTGTACAGTCGCCGCCCGCGTTCCGCCACGAAATAATCGGCAACATGCCTGTCGTCTCGGGGGTTGACCTTCACGGCGCCGGGAGTATGGTCGCCTCCTTGCGAAGCTCGCCCGGCGAACTTCCCGTCTCTCGCCCTCGATCACTCCCACCGGCGGCCGCACCGGCCGCGGAGACAGGACATGACCTCTCAGTCCGAAGACGCATCCCCAGCCGCCGATGCGCCGCCGATTCCCGAATACCTGCAACGGATCTACCATTGGGCCTATCTGAACCCCCGCAACGTGCGCCTTCTCGACCGCCGGTCGGTGGTGTGGGCCATCCTGTGGACCAACGATCACCGCCTGCAACGGGCCGCCTTCGAAGAGCTGGAGCCCGGCCAGCGGGTTCTCCAGCCGGCCAGCGTCTACGGCGACTTCGCGCCCAACCTGATCCGGCATTTGGGCCCCGAGGGCCGGCTGGAGGTGATCGACATCGCCCCGGTGCAGGTCGAAAGCTGCCGGCGCAAGCTGAAGGATTTCCCCAACGCCACGGTGCGCCTGGCCGACGCCAAGGACCCCGGCGGCGCCCCCTATGACGCGGTGTGCTGCTTCTTCCTGCTCCACGAGTTGCCCAACGACTACCGGCGGCTGATCGTCGACGCCCTGCTGGGGTGCGTCGAGCCCGGAAACAAGGTGGTCTTCGTCGATTACCACAAACCCCACTGGGCCCATCCCCTGCGGCCCGTGATGAGCGTCGTCAACAGGCTCCTGGAGCCGTTCGTGAAGAGCCTCTGCGAGGCCGAAATCCGGGATTTCGCCACCGACCCGGAACGATTCGCCTGGCGCAAGCAGACCTACTTCGGCGGTCTCTACCAGAAGACCGTGGCCCAGCGTCTTTAGGCTTCGGCCGCCGGAAAGCGAAGCCGCGCCAACAGGCCGCCAAGGGGCGACTCTTCCAGTTTCAGCGAACCGCCGTACAGTTCGGCCATTTCGCGGACAATGGAAAGGCCGAGGCCGCTTCCCGGGGTGCTTTCGTCCAGCCGCCGACCCCGGTCCAGGACGTCGGAACGGAGCTTCACGGGGATTCCGGGGCCATCGTCCTCGACGATCAGGTTCAGTTCGCCGTTTTCCAACTCCCCATGGACGCGAATCCGCTGGCGCGACCACTTGCAACCGTTTTCCATGAGGTTTCCCAGCATTTCCTCCAGGTCCTGGCGATCGCCCTGGAAGTACGGATTTTTCGTCACGCTGAAATCGATGTCGATGTGCCGGTCCTCGAAAATCCGCAGGAGAGTCCGGCGCAACCCCTCGATCACGGGGCAAACCTCGGTGCGGGCACCCAGAATGCCTTGCAGCCCCGCCACCCTGGCCCGGAATACGTGATGGCTGACCCGGGCGTTCATGAGAGCGATCTGCTGGCGCACGACTTCGCCCGCTTCGCCTTCGATCCGTTCTCCCTCGTTCCTCAGAACCGTGAGAGGGGTTTTCAGCATATGGGCCAAATCGTCCGCCTGAGTGCGGGCCCGTTCGCTCACCCTGGTGATGTAGTCGAGCAGAGCGTTGAGTTCCTTGGCCAGGGGGGCGATCTCAACCGGCATGGGACCTTCTATGCGGGCGGCGTGGCCGGCCCGGATGTCGGATAGGGTCTGGCTCATCCGCCGCAAGGGCTTCAGTCCGAAACGGACCTGAAGTACGATGGCTCCGATCAAACCAAGTCCCAGCAGGGTCAGGATCACTTTGATGGCATTGGAGAAGGCATTTATTTCCTTTTCGATCTCGGCGGTGGAGCCGGCAACGAGGATGAGGAGTTTCTGGTCCGAGTCGGGCATGGTGAAGGTTCTCGCATAGACCCTCAAAGACTGATTCCGAGGCCCGTCGGTCACGTAGATGGTGCCTTTCCCGCGTGGCCACACAGCCGGCTCCGGGAAGTTCCCGTCCCCCAGCGAGCGTGACGATGACAGGTGTCGGCCGGGGACATGCATCTGCCAGTACCACCCGGAGAAAAGATCGTTGAACCGGGGATCCGCCGGATGCCGTTTGAGATAGGGCTGCCCGTTGCCGTCCACATCCGTCAGCGTGAAGATTTCTTTCGCGTGATCGCTCAGGTAGGAGTCGAATTCCTGCTCCACATGATCGCAGTGAAACGCGTTCAGCACGACACCGGTCAGGACCAATGCCCCGGTGATCCAAAGTGAGGCTCCGACAACCAGACGCAGGCTGATCGAGTTAAGAAACATACGGCACCTTGGCCAGGCGGTATCCCAGCCCCCTGTGAGTTACAATCGTTTCCCTTCCCAGCTTCTTGCGAAGGCGGGTGATGAACACATCTATGGTATTGGAATCCCTGTCGAAATCCTGCTCGTAGACGTGTTCGATCAATTCACTGCGTGTCACCATGCGTTCCTGGTGGTGAAACAGATAGGAAAGAACCTTAAACTCGTAGGCCGTTAACTTCACTGTCTCACCGGCCCGGGTGACCTGCCCCGTCCGGGTGTCCAACTGAATGGGGCCACATTCCATGAGCGGATTGGCGTGGCCGGCGGACCGGCGGATCAAAGCCGCCAGACGGGCAAGGACCTCTTCGATGTGAAAGGGTTTACTCAGGTAATCGTCGGCGCCGGCGTCGAAACCCGCGACCTTCTCGGTCCAGGTATCCTGCACGGTAAGGATGAGCACCGGCATGGTCCGGCCGGCTTGGCGCCAGCGCGCCAGCAGCGTCAAACCGTCCACGATGGGCAGCCCAAGGTCGAGAATCACGGCGTCGTATGGCTCGGTTTCGCCGAGGAACTGTCCCTCTTCGCCGTCCCTCGCCACGTCGACCGAATAGCTGGCTCGTTTGAGCGCGGTCACCAACTGTCGGGCCAAAAGGAAATCATCTTCGACTAAGAGAATCCGCATCACCGTCCCCGCACGCAACTTCGTTGACGAAGGAATTTCGTGATTTCCGCGCGCAATATTTAGCAGGTCTTGTCGTTATATCCGAATTCTTCCCTGGCGAACATCAACGGATACCACAATCGACATGAACGCCCGATGAACCTCCCCGTCAATGCCGTCCGCCTTTTTTCACAGGCGGTTAGGCAAATGGCGTAGGGGTAAATCCCGCCTCCCACAGTTCTTTCGTTCATCGTCGGTTCATGTTGGATAATTATCATGAGGAGAGCTTTGGTCAGGTTTGAGAAAACAGGCGAAGGAATCAGTGAAATGCGAATTCGGAACAACCGCGGTAATGGTGCTGGACGGCGGCGATCCGGACAAGGTCATCCTGTCCCTGCGTAGCGAGGTCCACGGCTTCGACACCAAGATGATGTCCGACGCCGCGATCATGGCGTTAGCGCTGTTCGTGACCCGCGGCCAGGTCGATTTCGATGTGATCGTCGACTCGTTAGCGACATGACAAATCGTTTGTTTTGGTTTCTTCAAATAAAAGGAAAGAAGGGAAAGCTGAATGTCTAGGATCGCATTTGATGCCGTTTTTGGGGCGGTTATTACGACCGTGTTCGCTGTATTGACACTAACTTCCTCAGTCACCGTCTATGCTCATGAAGATGAACATGCTGTGACGGCCACTCACGCCCATGATCCGACGGATATTTGGGCTATCGCTCGCGGCGGGCAGCTTTACGACAACTGGATGTCGGTGCTGGAGGCTAACGAACCAAAAGAAACTCATCCGGCCTACCCGAAGACAAGCAAGAAAAAGGGTTCCGCCACCTGGCGGTGCAAGGAATGCCACGGCTGGGACTACATGGGCAAGGACGGTGTATATGCCAAGGGCTCGCACTTTACCGGAATCAAGGGCGTGCGCGCCATGGTCGGCAAGTCCTCCGAAGTGATCCATAAAATCATCATGGATAAAACCCATGCTTTCACTGAACGGATGATAACCCATTCGGCGATGGAGAAATTGGGGCTGTTCCTGAGCGAGGGCCAGATCGACACCGACCGCTATATCGACCGAGAGACTAAGATGGCGCGAGGCAATCCCCGGCGTGGGGCGCGGTTCTACCAGACCGTCTGTGCCGTGTGCCATGGTTTCGACGGTCGCGACATCAACTTCAAGGATCCGCCGAAGGCCGAATACGTCGGCACCGTCTGCGCGAAGAACCCATGGGAGGCCCTACACAAGATCCGTTTCGGTCAACCGGGCGTCGGCATGGTCGCGCTGGCTGTCCTGGATATTGAGGATCTGGTTGACATCACGGCCTATTGCCAGTCGTTGCCTGTCAAGTAGTCCGCTGTTAAGAAGCCTGTTCAAGCACTGATCGAGAAGTTATCGCGACCCATATGGCGGCGTTGATCTGGTCGCCGTCGCGGTCCTTGGACGCCGGCCCGTGTGGCCGGCGTCCTTTTTTTGTGCCGCTTCAAGGGTTACGGGCGGGCCGCCATGGCATTATGATCGCCCCTCGGGTATCGAATGTTACGGTCCGGACATGCTTGACAGCGAACTGCTCACGGTCGAGGAAACCTACCGCGCCGATGCCGCCGCCGCCGCCGCCGGCGTGCCCAGCCGGCAACTCATGGAGGCCGCCGGGAGCGCCGTCGTCCGCGAGATCCGCCGTCGTTGGCGGCCGCGGCCGGTGGCCGTGCTGTGCGGCCCCGGCAACAACGGCGGCGACGGTTTCGTCGTCGCCCGCCTGCTGAGGGGCGCCGGGTGGCCGGTGCGGCTGTTCCTGCTGGGGGCACCCGACAAGCTCGAGGGCGACGCCGCGACCAACGCCGCACGCTGGCTGGGGGAGGTGGAACCCGTGGCCGGGTTCGCCGCCGATTCGTTGTCCGGAAATGTTCTACTAGTAGACGCCCTGTTCGGGGCCGGGCTGGCCCGGCCGTTGGAGGGCGCGGCGCGGGCCGCGGTCGAGGCGGTCAACGCCGGGGGCTTCGAGTGCGTCGCCGTCGATATCCCCAGCGGCGTCCATGGGGACACCGGCCAGGCCCTGGGCGAGGCGGTCCGGGCCTGCCTCAGCGTGACCTTCTTCCGCGCCAAGCCGGGTCACCTGCTGCTGCCCGGCCGGGCGCTGGTCGGCGAGGTGGTGGTCGCCGACATCGGAATCCCCGACTCGGTCCTCGCCGGGATCGCTCCCCGCACCTTCGCCAACGGCCCCGGGCTGTGGCGGCGACGCTGGCCCCGGCCCGACCTCTTCGCCAACAAGTACGGCCGCGGCCACGCGGTGGTCCTGGGCGGCGGCGAGATGACCGGCGCCGCCCGGCTGGCCGCCCTCGGGGCGCGGCGGATCGGCGCCGGCCTGGTCACCGTCGCCGCGCCGCCGGAGGTCTTCGCCGTCTATGCCGGCGATGCCCCGGGGACCCTGGTCAAGGCGGTGGCCGACGACGCCGGGTTCGACGACCTGCTGGCCGATCGGCGCAAGAACGCCGTCCTCGCCGGCCCCGGCGCCGGGATCTCGGAGACCACCCGCCGCCGGGTGCTGTCGATCCTCGAGGCGGGGAAGGCGGCGGTCCTCGACGCCGACGCCCTGACCGTCTTC
>CAZWEZ010000015.1:19864-49412 GCA_964632795.1 uncultured Thalassospiraceae bacterium
ACCCGAGGCGCTGTTCTCGGCGATCTCGGCGCCCACTCTGCTGGCCCCCCACGAAGGGGAGTTCGGGCGCCTGTTCCCCGGCGCTGGGGACAAGCTGTCGCGGACCCGCGCCGCCGCCGCGCGCAGCGGCGCGGTGGTCCTGCTCAAGGGCTCCGATACGGTAATCGCCGCCCCCGACGGCCGGGCCGCGATCAACGCCAACGCCCCGCCCTGGCTGGCCACCGCGGGCAGCGGCGACGTCCTGGCCGGGTTCGCCCTCGGCCTGATGGCCCAGGGCATGGACGCCTTCGACGCCGGCTGCGCCGCAGCCTGGGTCCACGGCGCGGCGGCGGCGGCGTTCGGCCCCGGGCTGATCGCCGAGGACATCGCCGAAGGGCTGCCGCGGATCATCGGGGAGCGGATATGATCGGCGACGACGGAAACGGCTTCCTCGACCGGACGCTGCGCAACCTGCGCAGCGCGTGGCGGGGGATCGCCGGGGCGGCCTACGATGCGACGGCGGCCAGCTTGCGCCCGGACCTTCCCGAGGAGGACGCCGAGCGGCTGCGCGAACAGATGCGCGCCTGCCTGGAGTCCCGTGGCGGCGAGGTCTCGGCGCGGGCCCGGGCGGCGGCGCTGGGCCATGCCTATCTGGCCCTCGACGACACCGGACGGGAGCGTTTCCTGCGGGTCCTGGTCGAGGACTTCGACGTCGACCGCGACAACGTGGACGCCGCCATCGGGGCCGTCCGCCGGGCCGGCGACCCGGAGTCCCGCCGCCACGCGGAGCGGGAGCTGCGCAAGGTCCTGGAAGCCCCAAGGATCGGCTTGCTGACCCAGTTCAACGCCCTTCCCGAGGGGGTCAAGTTCCTGGTCGACATGCGGGCCGACCTGCTGGAGCTGGCCAGGCGCGATCCGGCGTTCAAGTCCCTGGAGAGCGATCTCAAGACCTTGCTGACCACCTGGTTCGACGTCGATTTCCTGGAGTTGCACCGGATTTCCTGGGATTCGGCGTCGGCGGCGTTGCTCGAGAAGCTGATCGAGTACGAGGCGGTGCACGCCATCGAAAGCTGGCACGACCTCAAGAACCGGCTCGATTCCGACCGCCGCTGTTTCGCCTACTTCCATCCCCGGATGCCCGACGAACCCTTGATCTTCGTCGAGGTGGCGCTGATCAACGGCATGGCCGGCAACGTCCAGGACCTGCTCGACGAATCGGCGCCGGTGCAGGACCCCGCGTCCGCCGACACCGCCATCTTCTATTCCATCTCCAACGCCCAGAAGGGACTGGCCGGGATCAGCTTCGGCAATTTCCTGATCAAGCTGGTGGTCGACAGCCTGTCGCGGGAATTCAAGGGGCTGAGCCGGTTCGCCACCCTGTCGCCGATCCCCGGCTTCCGCAAGTGGTTGGACGGCGCCCTGTCGGAAGGCGAGCCGGGACTGCTGCTGCCCGGCGAACGCAAGGCGCTGGGCGTCGCCGCCGGCCGCCCCAGAGGGGCCAAGGGGGCGTTGAAGGCGATGCTCAACAAGCCCGGGTGGGAGCACAACGAAATCTACGCCCAGGCCCTGAAAGGACCCTTGATGCGCCTGGCCGTCCGCTACCTGACCCAGGAGAAGCGCGAAGACGGCACCACCCTCGATTCGGTGGCCCACTTCCACCTCAGCAACGGGGCCAGCATGGAGCGCCTCAACTGGATGGGCGACCGCTCTCCCAGGGGCCTGGAGCAGTCGGCGGGGATGATGATCAACTACCTCTACGGCCTGGGCAAGATCGACGATAACCACGAGATCTACACCTCGACCGGCAAGGTCGTGACCTCGTCGGCGATCCGCGCCCTGCTCAAGGACTGAGCGGGGCCGATTGCCTCCCCTGGAATATTGGTATAGAAGGCCAACCCCATAAGACACGGTTGTCGGGGTCGGCGTGTCCCGGTGGCGTCTTGTGCGGGCGTGGTGGAACTGGTAGACACGCCAGGTTTAGGACCTGGTGGCGGAAACGCCTTGGGGGTTCGAGTCCCTCCGCCCGCACCAGAACGGCTTTCTCACGTGATTCCACGCCTCGCGGGGACGGCGGTTTTATTGTGATAAACCGTTATCCAAGAGCTTTCCGATAGGACGATTCATGCAGGTCACAGAAGACAAGGCCGAAGGGCTGAAGCGGGAATTCAAGATCGCCGTCCCGGCCGCCCAGATCGAGGAAAACGTCACCGGCCGCCTGAAGGAGCTGGCCCGGACCGTCAGCTACCCCGGGTTCCGACCCGGCAAGGTGCCGGTCAACCTGCTGCGCAAGAAGTACGGCGCCTCGGTGATGGGCGAGGTGTTGGAGAAGACCCTCAACGAGACCACGTCGGGGGTCCTGCGCGAGCGGGGCCTGCGGGTGGCCATGGAGCCCAAGATCGAGATCACCTCGTTCGAGAACGGGGCTGACCTGGAATTCACCATGAACGTCGAGCTGATACCCGAGATCGCGCCCCTCGATTTCTCCAAGCTCGAGCTGGAACGCCTTGTCGTCGAGGTCGAGGCGACCGACGTCGAGGCGTCGCTCCAGCGCATGGCCGAGGTCAACAGGACCTCGGAGCCGGTGACCGCCAAGCGCAAGTCCAAGCAGGGCGACGTGCTGGTCATCGACTTCCTGGGCACCGTGGACGGCAAGGAATTCACCAGCGGCAAGGCCGAAGGCTACCACCTGGAGCTGGGCTCGGGCAGCCTCCTCCCCGGCTTCGAAGACCAACTCGTGGGCGTCAAGGCGGGCGATCGCGTGGACGTCAAGGTGACCTTCCCCGAGGGTTACGGGGGGGAAGACCTGTCCAACAAGGAGGCGGTGTTCGCGGTCGACGTCAAGGAGTTGCGCGAGACCACCCCGTCCCCCATCGACGACGAGATGGCGAAAAAGGTGGGGATGGAGAACCTGCAGGCGTTGAAGGCCGCCATCGGCGAGGAACGGTCGCGCGAATACAAGACCCTGTCCCGGCAGCGGCTCAAGCGCGCCCTTCTGGACATCCTCGCCGCCGACTACGACTTCGAGGTTCCCCCGAGCCTGCTCGAAAGGGAATTCAACAGCGTCTGGGGGCAGCTCGAGGAACAGCGCAAGGCCAACCCGACGGACCTGGATCCCGAGGATGCCGGCAAGAGCGACGACCAGTTGAAGGATGAATTCCGCGCCATCTCGGAGCGCCGGGTCCGGCTCGGCCTGTTGCTGGCCGAGGTCGGCCGCCTCAACAACATCCAGGTCGGCCGCGAGGAGATCAACCGGGCGATCAACGAGGAGGCGCGCCGCTATCCGGGACAGGAACAGGCCGTCCTCGACCATTTCCGCAACACGCCCGAGGCCCAGGAACAACTGACGGCGCCGTTGTACGAGGAGAAGGTCGTCGATTTCATCATCGAGATGGCCACCGTCACCGACAGGAAGGCGACCCTCGAGGAGCTGCTCGCCGAGCCGGACGCCCCCCCGGCTTCCGCCGCCAAGCCCGAGGCCAAGCCCAAGGCCAAAACCAAGGCCAAGGCCAAAACCAAGGCCAAGGCCAAGAAGAAACCGGCGGCTCCCAAGAAGGCGGCCAAGAAGGAATGACCATGCGTAGGCAGAGAGGAATTGCAGACCATGCGCACCCCGCCTGAACCCATCACGAGCAATCTCGTCCCGATGGTCGTCGAGACCACCAACCGGGGGGAGCGGGCCTACGACATCTTTTCGCGCCTGCTCAAGGAGCGCATCATCTTCGTCACCGGGGGCATCGACGACGCCGTCGCCAGCCTGGTCTGCGCCCAGTTCCTGTACCTGGAATCGGAGAACCCCAACAAGGACATCTCGTTCTACATCAATTCGCCGGGCGGGGTGATCACCGCCGGTCTGGCGATCTACGACACCATGATCTACATCCGCCCCGACGTCTCGACGGTGTGCATCGGCCAGGCGGCGTCGATGGGCTCGCTGCTGCTGGCCGCCGGCGCCAAGGGCAAGCGCTATGCGCTGCCCAACTCGCGGATCATGATCCACCAGCCCTCCGGCGGCGCCCAGGGCCAGGCCACCGACATCGAGATCCAGGCCAGGGAGATCCTGGCCCTCAAGCACCGGCTGAACGTGATCTACGTCGAGCATACCGGCCAGACCCTGGAGGTCATCGAGTCCAACCTCGAGCGCGATCGCTACATGACCCCGGAGGAGGCCAGGGATTTCGGCATGGTCGACGAGGTGGTGGTCAACCGCCCCAAACCCGAAGACGAGGACGATCTCACCGAACTTAAGGATTGAGCAACCTCTTCGAGGCACTATATCGATAGATATCGCTCGAGCGCGACGGCATTTGGGATTGGCGTTGCCGATCCCAGCGGGTAACATGAAAACATGCCGGTCTTTCGGACGGAGTGGCCATGAGCAAATCCACCGGCGGCGATACGAAGAACACCCTTTACTGCTCCTTCTGCGGTAAGAGCCAGCACGAAGTCCGCAAGCTGATCGCGGGCCCGACCGTGTTCATCTGCGACGAATGCGTCGAGTTGTGCATGGACATCATCCGCGAGGAGCACAAGTCCTCGCTGGCCAAGTCCTCCGACGGCATCCCCAATCCCAGCGAGATCTGCTCGGTGCTGGACGACTACGTGATCGGCCAGGAACATGCCAAGCGGGTGCTGTCGGTCGCCGTCCACAATCACTACAAGCGGCTGTGCCATTCGGACGGCGCCAACGACGTCGAACTGGCCAAGTCCAACATCCTGCTGATCGGCCCCACCGGCTGCGGCAAGACGCTGCTCGCCCAGACCCTGGCCCGGATTCTCGAAGTCCCCTTCACCATGGCCGACGCCACCACCCTGACCGAGGCCGGCTACGTCGGCGAGGACGTCGAGAACATCATCCTCAAGCTCCTCCAGTCGGCCGACTACAACGTCGAACGGGCCCAGCGCGGCATCGTCTACATCGACGAGGTGGACAAGATCTCGCGCAAGTCCGACAACCCGTCGATCACCCGCGACGTCTCGGGCGAGGGCGTCCAGCAGGCGCTGCTCAAGATCATGGAGGGCACGGTGGCCAGCGTCCCGCCCCAGGGCGGGCGCAAGCACCCGCAGCAGGAATTCCTGCAGGTCGACACCACCAACATCCTGTTCGTGTGCGGGGGCGCCTTCTCGGGACTGGACAAGATCATCACCGCCCGCGGCAAGGGGACGACCATCGGCTTCGGGGCCGACGTGCGGGCCGCGGACGAGCGCCAGACCGGCGAGATCCTGCGCGACGTGGAGCCCGAGGACCTGCTCAAGTTCGGCCTGATCCCCGAATTCGTCGGCCGCCTGCCGGTGACCGCGACCCTCGAGGACCTGGATCGGGAGTCGCTGGTGGAGATCCTGACCACCCCCAAGAACGCCCTGGTCAAGCAGTACCAGCGGCTGTTCGAGATGGAGGAAGTCCACCTCAAATGCACCGTCGGCGCGCTCGAAACCATCGCCAAGAAGGCGGTCGACCGCAAGACCGGCGCCCGCGGCCTGCGCTCGATCATGGAGGACATCCTGCTCGACACCATGTTCGACCTTCCCTCGCTCGACGGCGTCGAGGAGGTGGTCATCAATCGCGAGGTGGCCGAAAACAACGCCAAGCCCCTGTTTATCTACGCCGACCGCCATGAAGATGTGGAGAGCAGCGCGTAATCGCCGGCCATAAACGTCCTTGCCCCTTGAACATGGCGTTTCCGGGGGCCAACTTATGGCACACGGAGTGACGATCCCACGACCCAACCCGACGTCTTCCGCGTCCCGGGTTCACAGACCTTGAGAGGCTCCATGCTGGTTACCACAAAAGGCGATCCGTATCCCGTCCTTCCGCTGCGGGACATCGTGGTCTTTCCACACATGATCGTGCCCTTGTTCGTAGGCCGCGAGAAATCGGTCCGCGCCCTTGAGGACGTGATGAAGGACGACAAGAAGATCCTTCTGCTGGCCCAGAAGAACGCCGCCCAGGACGACCCGACCACCGCCGACATCTATTCGGTGGGCACCGTGTCCACCGTGCTCCAGCTTCTCAAGCTGCCCGACGGGACGGTCAAGGTACTGGTCGAGGGCGGGCAGCGGGCCCGGGTCGTGTGCTATACCGAAAATCCGGACTTCTTCCAGGCCGAGGCCGAGCTGATCGAAGAGCTCGAGGGCGGCCCCGAGGAGCTGGAGGCGCTGTCGCGCTCGGTGGTCTCCCAGTTCGAGCAGTACATCAAGCTCAACAAGAAGATCCCCCCGGAGGCCCTGGTTTCGATCAACCAGATCGACGACTCCGGCAAGCTGGCCGACACCGTGGCCTCGCATCTGGCGCTGAAAATCTCCGAGAAGCAGGAACTGCTCGAGACCGAGACCATCGCCGAGCGTCTGGAGAGGGTCTATTCCTTCATGGAGGCCGAGATCAGCGTCCTCCAGGTGGAGAAGAAGATCCGCAGCCGGGTCAAGCGTCAGATGGAGAAGACCCAGCGCGAGTACTACCTCAACGAACAGCTCAAGGCGATCCAGAAGGAGTTGGGCGAATCCGAGGACGGCCGCGACGAGGCCACCGAGCTTGAGGAGCGCATCGCCGAAACCAAGCTGAGCAAGGAAGCCCGCGAGAAGGCGGTCAGCGAACTCAAGAAGCTGCGCTCGATGAGCCCGATGTCGGCCGAGGCGACGGTGGTCCGCAACTACCTCGACTGGATGCTCTCCATCCCGTGGAAGAAGCGGACCCGGATCAAGAAGGACATCAGGGAGGCCCAGGAGATCCTCGACGACGACCACTACGGGCTCAAGAAGGTCAAGGAACGGATCGTCGAATACCTGGCGGTCCAGCAGCGGACCAAGAAGGTGCGCGGGCCGATCCTGTGCCTGGTCGGGCCGCCGGGCGTCGGCAAGACCTCGCTCGGCCAGTCGATCAGCCGGGCCACCGGGCGCAACTTCGTGCGCATGTCGCTGGGCGGGGTGCGCGACGAATCCGAGATCCGCGGCCACCGCCGGACCTACATCGGCTCGATGCCCGGCAAGATCCTGCAGAGCATGAAGAAGGCCAAGTCGTCCAACCCCCTGTTCCTCCTCGACGAGGTCGACAAGATGGGCAGCGACTGGCGGGGCGATCCGGCCTCGGCGCTGCTCGAGGTCCTCGACCCCGAACAGAACTTCGCCTTCAACGACCACTACCTTGAAGTCGACTACGACCTCTCCGACGTCCTGTTCGTGACCACCGCCAACACCCTCGACCTGCCCCCGGCGCTGATGGACCGCATGGAGATCATCCGCATCTCCGGCTACACCGAGAACGAGAAGGTGGAGATCGCCAAGCGCCACCTGATCGCCAAGCAGATGGAAGCCCATGGGCTGAAGAAGGACGAGTGGAAGATTTCCGACGCCGCCTTGCTGGACATCATCCGCTACCACACCCGCGAGGCCGGGGTCCGCAACCTGGAGCGCGAGATAGCCAACCTGACCCGCAAGACGATCAAGGGCATCCTGCTCGGCGAGTACAAGCGGCTGTCGGTGACCCGGCGCAACCTCGGCAAGTACGCCGGCGTCCGCCGTTACCGCTTCGGCGAGATCGAGACCGAGAACCTGGTCGGCGTCACCACCGGCCTGGCGTGGACCGAGGTCGGGGGCGAGTTGCTGTCGGTCGAGGCGTTGATGGTGCCCGGCAAGGGCAAGATGATCATCACCGGCAAGCTGGGCGACGTCATGCAGGAGTCGATCCAGGCCGCCAAGTCCTTCGTCCAGTCCCGGGCCGTCGAGTTCGGCATCACGCCGACGCTGTTCAAGATCAAGGACATCCACGTCCACGTCCCCGAAGGGGCGACGCCCAAGGACGGGCCGTCGGCGGGCGTCGCCATGGTCACCTCGATCGTTTCCGTGCTCACCGGGATCGATGTCCACAAGGATGTGGCGATGACCGGCGAGATCACCTTGCGCGGACGGGTGCTGCCCATCGGCGGTCTCAAGGAGAAGCTGCTGGCCGCGCTGCGCGGGGGCATAAAGACGGTGTTGATCCCCTTGGACAACGAAAAAGACCTGGCCGAGATTCCCGACAACATCAAGCGTGGCCTGGACATCATATCCGTGGCCAACGTCGGGGACGTCCTGGTCCACGCCCTGGCGTTGCCCCTGACGGCGATCGAATGGGACGAGCAGGCCGAACTGGCTGCCGCCACGCTGGCCGCCGCGCATTCCGACGAGGAAGACGGAAGCGGGCTCGTAACCCACTGACATCGTTCCCGGTTGAGGATACGCCGCCGCTCGTTCCGGGCCGGCGGTCGCCTCCGGTTTCGCCCCGAAGTTGCCGGATACCGCAAAAAACCTGCGGAAAACGGCCGTTCTGCGATTGACGCGCCCACGGGCGACCAATTAAACTGCGCGCCGTCGATGCGAAAACGTTTCAGCGGTTCAGACCGCTCAGGAATTTTACTCTGTCAGATAGAGGGGGCCAGAAGTTGAACAAGAATGATCTAATCTCAGCAGTTGCGGGCAGCACTGGTATGTCGAAGGCCGATTCCGCCAAGGCGGTCGACGGCGTGTTCCAAGCCATCACCAGTTCCTTGCAGAACAGCGAGGAAGTTCGTTTGGTCGGCTTTGGCACCTTCAGCGTTGCCAATCGCGCCGCGACACAGGGACGCAATCCCCGCACCGGAGAAAGGATTCAGATTCCCGCGTCGAGGCAGCCGAAGTTCAAGGCCGGCAAGGGGTTGAAGAGCGCTGTCAACTAACCCTCCGGCAACCGTTTCAGTTCGATGCCGGCTGCTCGCAAGGGCAGCCGGCATTGTTTTTCCACCGTCTTGTGCCGGAGGACGGAAAGGTCGTATGTATCGGTTGAACGGCTGCGGAAGGGGCGATTAGCTCAGTTGGAAGAGCATCTCGTTTACACCGAGGAGGTCGGCGGTTCGAATCCGTCATCGCCCACCAAGGCTTCCGGGGCGCTTAGCGAATCCTTGCCACCGATTCAGCGACGATCTTTCGCCCGTCGCCCCTTGTCGGACCGCGTGGCGGTGGTGCTTGACAGCCAACAGGGGCTGGATTACATCAACCCAACCCAACCAGGGCCGAGTTCTTGATTCGGGGGTGTAGCTCAGATTGGTTAGAGCGCCGGCCTGTCACGCCGGAGGTCGCGAGTTCAAGTCTCGTCACTCCCGCCAACTCGCGTCCACGATCCTGACCGCAAGGCTCGATCCCGCCAAGAGGTAGCGCCGAGGGCCCGCAAAGAAGAAAGCCGACGTGGACGTGATGCTGTCCGAATACCTGCCGATCCTGATCTTCCTGGGCATCGCCGTCGCCTTCGCCGGGGGCGCCGTGATCGCGTCCTACATCATCGGCCGCCAGCACCCCGACAGCGCAAAGACCTCGGCCTACGAATGCGGCTTCGACGCCTTCGACGATTCGCGCCGCAAGTTCGACGTCCGGTTCTATCTGGTGGCGATCCTGTTCATCATCTTCGACCTCGAGGTGGCGTTCCTGTTTCCATGGGCTATCTCCTTGGGGAAAATAGGGGTTTTCGGATTCTGGTCGATGATGATATTCCTCGTAATCCTGACCGTCGGCTTTATATACGAGTGGAGAAAGGGAGCCCTGGAATGGGAGTGACATCCCCCCCCTCCACCCCTTCCGGCGCCGAGCAGGACGCCCTGCTCGAGTTGGTTGCCGGCGAACTGGCGGACAAGGGCTTCGTCCTGTCCTCGGTCGACAAGCTGGTCAACTGGGCGCGCACCGGCTCGCTGTGGCCGATGACCTTCGGCCTGGCGTGCTGCGCCGTCGAGATGATGCACGCCGCGGTCAGCCGCTACGACTTCGACCGCTTCGGGGTGGTCTTCCGGCCCAGCCCGCGCCAGTCCGACGTGATCCTCGTCGCCGGCACCCTGACCAACAAGATGGCGCCGGCCTTCCGCCGGGTCTACGACCAGATGGCCGAACCGCGGTGGGTCATCTCCATGGGCTCGTGCGCCAACGATGGGGGCTACTACCACTACTCCTATTCGGTGGTCAGGGGTTGCGACCGCATCGTTCCCGTCGACATCTACGTCCCCGGCTGTCCGCCGACGGCCGAGGCCCTGTTGTACGGCATCCTCCAGCTTCAGAAGAAAATCAGGCGGACCGGCACGCTGTGGCGCTAAGCCGGCCCCGGAAAGTCAAACAAAAGGCAGTCGACGGAACATGGATCTGGCTCTCAAAGACCTCGGCGAATTCATTGCCGACGCGCTGCCCCTGGAGGTCCTGGGGACCGAGATCGCCTATGACGAGCTGATCGTGACCACGCGCCGGGATGCCGTGGTCAAGGTGCTGACCTTCCTGCGCGACGACGTCAACTGCCAGTTCCGCCAGCTCATGGACATCTGCGGGGTCGACTATCCCCAGCGGGAAGAGCGCTTCGAGGTGGTCTACAACCTGCTCAGCCTGACCCACAACTTTCGGGTCCGAATCAAGGTGCGGACCGACGAGGACACCCCGGTTCCCTCGGTGACCGGCGTCTTCAGCAGCGCCGGCTGGTTCGAGCGCGAAGCCTGGGACCTGTTCGGGGTCGCCTTTTCCGGCCATCCCGACCTGCGCCGCATCCTCACCGACTACGGGTTCGAAGGCCATCCCCTGCGCAAGGACTTCCCGCTCACCGGGTTCACCGAGGTGCGCTACGACGAAGTGAGCAAACGGGTGGTCTACGAACCGGTCAACCTGCCCCAGGACTTCCGCAATTTCGACTTCCTGAGCCCCTGGGAAGGCGTCCAACAGGCGATCTCCGAGGACCAGCCGGAAAGCCCGGAGAAGGGCGAGGGCGATGGCTGAGACCCGGATCCAGAACATCACCATGAACTTCGGGCCCCAGCACCCGTCGGCCCACGGCGTGTTGCGCCTGGTGCTGGAGATGGACGGCGAGGTCATCGAACGCGCCGACCCCCACATCGGCCTGCTGCACCGGGGCACCGAAAAGCTGATCGAGTACAAGAACTACCTTCAGGCGGTGCCCTATTTCGACCGCCTCGACTACGCCGCCCCGCAGAACTCCGGGCAAGCCTTCGCGCTGGCGGTGGAGAAGCTTCTCGGCATCGAGGCGCCGCCGCGGGGACAATACCTGCGCGTGCTCTACGCCGAACTCGGGCGCCTGCTCAACCACATCTTCGGGGTCTGCGCGGCGGCCATGGACGTCGGCGCCATGACCCCCATGCTGTGGTGTTTCGAGGAACGCGAGAGGCTGCTGGAGTTCGGCGAGCGGGTCAGCGGCGCCCGCATGCATCTGGCCTACTTCCGGCCGGGCGGGGTGTCCCGCGACATGCCGGGGGGACTGGCCGAAGACATCCATGCGTGGTGCGAGCACTTCCCCGAGGCCATCGACGACATCGAAACCCTGCTCACCGAGAACCGCATCTTCAAGCAACGCACCGTCGACATCGGCGTGATCACCGCCGATCAGGCCCTCGACTGGGGGTTCAGCGGACCCAACCTGCGCGCCGCCGGGGTGCCCTGGGACCTGCGCAAGGCACAGCCCTACGACGTTTACGAAAAGATGAAGTTCGACATTCCGGTCGGCAAGCACGGCGACTGCTACGACCGCTATCTGGTCCGCATCGCCGAGATGCGCCAAAGCGTCAACATCGTCAAACAGTGTCTGGACGAGATGCCGAAGGGACCGGTCAAGACCGACAACCGCAAGATCTCGCCGCCCAGCCGGGAAGACATGAAGAACTCCATGGAGGCGCTGATCCACCACTTCAAGCTCTACACCGAGGGCTACCACGTGCCGGCCGGCGAGACCTACACCGCGGTCGAGGCTCCGAAGGGCGAATTCGCCGTCTTCCTGGTCTCCGACGGCAGTAACCAGCCGTACCGTTGCAAGATCCGGGCGCCTGGATTCGCCCACCTCCAGGCCCTCGAATTCATCACCAAGGGGCACATGCTGGCCGACATCGTCGCCAACCTGGGCTCCATCGACATCGTTTTCGGCGAGGTCGACCGATGAGCACCGAGACCGAAACCTTCGCCTTCACGGCCGAGAACATGGCCAAGGCCAAGGCCTTCATCGCCAAGTATCCCGAAGGCCGACAGGCCAGCGCGGTGATGCCGCTGCTCGATCTGGCCCAGCGCCAGAACGACGGCTGGCTGCCGCGGGCGGCCATGGACTACATGGCCGAGTTGCTGGAGATGCCGCCGATCGGCGTCTACGAGGTGGCCAACTTCTACACCATGTACAACCTCGAGCCGGTCGGCGAGCACCACGTCCAGGTGTGCACCAACCTGTCGTGCTGGCTGCGCGGCTCCGACGAGGTGATGTCGGCCTGCCGGCGGAGCCTGGGCATCGACGTCGGCGACACCACCAGGGACGGCAAGTTCACGCTGTCCGAGGTCGAATGCCTGGGCGCCTGCGTCAACGCCCCGATGTTGCAGATCGACGACGACTTCTACGAGGACCTGGACGCCGTCACCGCCGAATCGGTCCTCAGCGTCCTCAAGGGCGGCGGCACGCCCAAGCCCGGCCCCCAGAGCGCCCGCAAGGGCTGCGAACCGGCCGGGGGCGGGGACGTCGGATCGGGAGGGGCGTGATGTTGCGCGAAAAGGACCGTGTGTTCACCAACATCTACGGCTTCGAGGACACCGGCCTGGCCGGCGCCCGGGGCCACGGCGACTGGGACGGGACCAAGGAGCTGATCGCCAAGGGCCGCGAGTGGATCATCGACCAGGTCAAAGAGTCGGGCCTGCGCGGGCGCGGCGGCGCCGGCTTCGGCACCGGCATGAAGTGGTCCTTCATGCCCAAGGAGGCCGGCGGCCGTCCCCATTACCTGGTGGTCAACGCCGACGAGGGCGAGCCCGGCACCTGCAAGGACCGCGAAATCCTCCGCAACGAGCCCCACAAGCTGATCGAGGGCTCTTTGTTGTCGGCCGTCGGCATCGGCGCCCACGTCGCCTACGTTTACGTCCGCGGCGAGTTCCGCCGCGAATCCGAGGCCCTGCAAAGGGCCATCGACGAGGCCTACGAGGCCGGCCTGATCGGCAACGACGCCTGCGGCTCGGGCTGGGACTTCGACATCCACATCCACCTGGGCGCCGGGGCCTACATCTGCGGCGAGGAATGCGCCCTGATCGAAAGCATGGAGGGCAAGAAGGGACAGCCCCGCCTCAAGCCCCCGTTCCCGGCCAACGTCGGGCTCTACGGCTGCCCGACCACCGTCAACAACGTCGAGTCGATCGCCGTGGTGCCGGATATCCTGCGCCGGGGCGGCACCTGGTTCGCCGGCATCGGCCGTCCCAACAACACCGGCATCAAGCTCTATTGCATCTCCGGGCACGTCAACACCCCATGCACCGTCGAGGAGGAGATGAGCATCCCCCTCAGGGAGTTGATCGATAAGCACGCCGGCGGGGTCAGGGGGGGCTGGGACAACTTGCTGGGGATCATTCCCGGCGGCTCGTCGGTGCCGGTGATCCCCAAGTCGGTCTGCGAGACGGTGCTGATGGACTTCGACTCGCTGGGCGAGGCCAAGTCGGGCCTGGGCACGGCGGCGGTGATGGTGATGGACAAGTCGACCGACATCATCCGGGCGATCACCCGCCTGGCCAGGTTCTACAAGCACGAAAGCTGCGGCCAGTGCACGCCGTGCCGCGAGGGCACGGGATGGATGTGGCGGATGATGGAGCGGATGGCGGTCGGCGACGCGGCCGTCGAGGAGATCGACATCCTGGAAGAGGTCAGCCGCCAGGTCGAGGGCCATACCATCTGCGCCCTGGGCGACGCCGCGGCGTGGCCGATCCAGGGCCTGATCCGCCATTTCCGGCCGGAAATGGAGCGCCGCATCGCCGATTTCCAGGCGGCCAAGAGCGAACGGGCGGCGTAGGGGAGAGACCATGCCGAAGCTGACCATCGACGGCAGGGAGGTGGAGGTGGAACCGGGCCTGACGGTGCTCCAGGCCTGCGAGCAGATGGGCATCGAGATCCCCCGTTTCTGCTACCACGAACGGCTGTCCATCGCCGGCAACTGCCGCATGTGCCTGGTCGAGATGGAACGCGCCCTCAAGCCGGTGGCGTCGTGCGCCATGCCGGTGGCCGACGGCATGGTGATCCGGACCAACACCGAGAACGTCCGGCGGATGCGCCGCGGGGTGATGGAGTTCCTGCTCATCAACCACCCGCTGGACTGCCCGATCTGCGACCAGGGCGGCGAATGCGACCTCCAGGACCAGGCCATGCTCTACGGGTTCGACCGCAGCCGCTACACCGAGGAGAAACGGGCGGTCAAGGACAAGGACATCGGACCCTTGATCCGCACCGAGATGACCCGCTGCATCCACTGCACCCGCTGCATCCGCTTCGCCACCGAGATCGCCGGGGTCCCCGAACTGGGGGCCACCGGGCGCGGCGAGCAGATGGAGGTCGGCACCTACGTCGAGAAGGCGCTGAGCTCCGAGTTGTCGGGCAACCTGATCGACCTGTGCCCGGTCGGCGCCCTGACCTCGCGCCCCTATTCCTATGCCGCCCGCCCGTGGGAGCTCAGGAAGATCGAGTCGGTCGACGTCCTGGACGCCGTGGGCAGCAACATCCGCATCGACGTCAGCGGGGTCCAGGTGATGCGGATCCTGCCCCTGCTGAACGAGGACGTGAACGAGGAGTGGATTTCCGACAAGACCCGCTTCGCCTGCGACGGGTTACGTTACCAGCGCCTCGATACGCCCTACCTGCGGCGCGACGGCCGCCTCCGGCCGGCGTCGTGGGCCGAGGCCTTCACCGCCATCGCCGACAGACTCGAGGGGGTCGACGGCGGGCGCCTCGCCGCCATCGCCGGCGATCTCGCCGATTGCGAGGCGATGATGGCGCTCAAGGACCTGATGGCGGCGCTGGGCTCGACCAACACCGACTGCCGCCAGGACGGCGCCCGCCTGGACGCCTCGTGCCGGGCCGGCTACCTGTTCAACACCACCATCGCCGGCATCGAGGCGGCCGACGCCTGCCTGCTGATCGGCACCAACCCGCGCCGCGAGGCGCCGATCATCAACGCCCGCCTGCGCAAGCGCTACCTGAGCGGCGAGCTGGACATCGGCGTGGTCGGAGAACTGGAAGAATTAACGTACAAATACAGTTACTTGGGAGACAATCCTGAGGTTCTGGATAAGATCGTCTCGGGCCATCACGAGTTCGCCGAGGTGCTCAATAGCGCCGACCGGCCGATGCTGATCCTGGGCCAGGGGGCGCTGGTGAGGGCCGACGGCGCGGCGCTGTTGGCGGTCGCCCGCCGGATCGCCGAGGGCTGCGGCATGGCCGGGCGCCAGGACGGCTGGAACGGATTCAACGTCCTCCACACAGCGGCCGCCCGGGTCGGCGGGCTGGACCTCGGGTTTCTCCCCGGATCGGGGGGGCTGGACACCGAGGGCATCCTCGAGGGGGCGGCGACGGGCGCCGTCGAGGTCGTCTACCTGCTGGGCGCCGACGAGATCGACATGGGCCGCCTGGGCGGCGCCTTCGTCGTCTACCAGGGCCACCACGGCGACGCCGGGGCCCAGCGCGCCGACGTCGTCCTGCCCGGCGCCGCTTACACCGAGAAGAACGCCACCTACGTCAACACCGAGGGCAGGGTGCAGAGGACCAGCCTCGCCACCCATCCCCCCGGCGAGGCGCGCGAGGACTGGAAGATCGTCCGCGCCCTGTCCGAGGCGGTGGGCCGCAAGCTGCCGTTCGATACCCTCGATCAGGTGCGGGCCCGGATGGCCGAGGCCAATCCGCTGTTCGGGGAGGCGGAGACGCCGGCGCCGGCGCCGTGGGGCGACTTCGGGACCCCCGGCAAGACGTCTTCGGAGCCCCTGGTATCGCCGATCGCCAACTTCTACATGACCGATCCGATCAGCCGCGCCTCGCCGACCATGGCCGAATGCAGCGGACTGTTCGCCGCTCCGACCGAGAGAAAGACCGGAACCGATGGCTGAGCTCTGGGACGGCTACATCTGGCCGCTGATCTGGATCGTCTTCAAGATCCTGGTCATCGTGCTGCCGCTGCTGGGGGCGGTGGCCTACCTGACGTATTTCGAGCGCAAGGTGATCGGCTCCATGCAGCGCCGCCGGGGACCCAACGTGGTCGGCCCCTTCGGGCTGCTGCAGCCGGTGGCCGACGGCCTCAAGCTGTTCGTCAAGGAGACCGTGATCCCGACCGGCGCCAGCCGCGCGGTGTTCTTCATGGCCCCGTGCCTGACCTTCATCCTGGCCCTGATCGCCTGGGCGGTGGTGCCCTTCGACCAGGGATTGGTGCTGGCCGACATCAACGTCGGCGTCCTGTACCTGTTCGCGATCTCGTCGCTGGGGGTCTACGGCATCCTGATGGCGGGCTGGGCCAGCAACTCCAAGTACGCCTTCCTGGGGGCGATCCGCTCGGCCGCCCAGATGGTGTCCTACGAAGTGTCGATGGGCTTCATCATCATCACCGTGCTGTTGTGCGTCGGCTCGTTGAATCTCAGCGACATCGTGATGGCCCAGAAGAAGGTGTGGTTCGTGATCCCGCTGCTGCCGATGGCGGTGATCTTCTTCGTCTCGACGCTGGCCGAGACCAACCGCCACCCCTTCGACATGCCCGAGGCCGAAGCCGAGCTGGTGGCCGGGTTCAACGTCGAGTATTCGGCGATGACCTTCGCCCTGTTCTTCCTCGGCGAGTACGCCAACATGATCATCATGGCGGCGATCACCGCCATCCTGTTCCTCGGCGGGTGGCTGCCGCCGTTCGACGTGGCGCCCTTCACCTGGGTCCCGGGACCGGTGTGGTTCGCCCTCAAGATCGCCGCCCTGCTGTTCGTCTTCCTGTGGGTGCGCGCGGCGTTCCCGCGTTACCGCTACGACCAGTTGATGCGGCTCGGCTGGAAGGTGTTCCTGCCGTTGTCGCTGGCCGCGGTGGTGGTGGTCGCCGGGGTCCTGGTGGCCTTCGACTGGGTGCCGGTGGCGGGCTGAGGGCGGGGGATGGCAATGGGATTCATACGCCACGGCGCACGAACGGTCCTCCTGCTGGAGCTGCTGAGCGGCCTGTGGCTGACCCTGCGCTACATGTTCAAGCCGGTGGTGACCATCAATTATCCCTACGAGAAGGGACCGCTGAGCCCGCGCTTCCGCGGCGAACACGCCCTGCGCCGCTATCCCAACGGCGAGGAGCGCTGCATCGCCTGCAAGCTGTGCGAGGCCATCTGCCCGGCCCAGGCGATCACCATCGAGGCCGAGCCGAGGGCCGACGGCAGCCGCCGCACCACCCGCTACGACATCTCGATGACGCGCTGCATCTACTGCGGCTTCTGCGAGGAGGCGTGCCCGGTGGACGCCATCGTCGAGGGGCCCAACTTCGAGTTCGCCACCGAGACCCGCGAGGAACTGTTGTACGACAAGGACCGGCTGATGGCCAACGGCGAGCGCTGGGAAACCGAGATCGCGGCGCGGCTGAACGCCGACGCCCCGTACCGGTGAGGGAGCAATGAGGGTGACCAGACAAACCGCCGATCGCCGGCGACGTGGACCCGGGAGGAGAGGGCGATGATCGTCCAGGCCCTGGCCTTCTATCTGTTCGCCACCATCACCGTGGCCTCGGCGGTGATGGTCATTTCGTCGCGCAACCCGGTCCATTCGGTGCTCTTCCTGATCCTCGCCTTCTTCAATTCGGCGGGGCTGTTCCTGCTCCTGGGGGCCGAGTTCCTGGCCATGATCCTGGTCATCGTCTACGTCGGCGCGGTGGCGGTGCTGTTCATGTTCGTGATCATGATGCTGGACATCAACTTCGTCGAGATGCGCCAGGGCTTCCTCAACTACCTGCCGCTGGGCGGCCTGATCGGGCTGGTCCTGCTGTTCGAGCTGCTGTTCATCGTCGGTGGCTGGGTGCTGTCGCCCGAGGCCGTCGGCACGGCGGCGGCCCCGGCTCCGGCCGCCGACGCGATGACCAACACCCATGCCCTGGGCGAGCTCATCTACACCCACTACATCTATTTGTTCCAGGCCGCCGGGCTCATCCTGCTGGTGGCCATGATCGGCGCCATCGTGCTCACCCACCGCCGCCGCAAGGGGGTGCGCAAGCAGCGCATCGCCGACCAGTTGGCGCGGCGCGCCGAGGAGACGGTGGAACTGCGTGACGTTCCGACGGGGAAGGGAATCTGATGTTGGAAATCGGCCTCTCCCATTACCTGAGCCTGGCCGCGATCCTGTTCGCGCTGGGCATCTTCGGGGTCTTCCTCAACCGCAAGAACGTCATCATCATCCTGATGTCGGTGGAGCTGATGCTGCTCTCGGTCAACATCAACCTGGTCGCCTTCTCGGCCCACCTCGACGACCTGGTGGGCCAGGTGTTCGCCCTGTTCGTGCTCACCGTGGCCGCCGCCGAGGTGGCCATCGGGCTGGCGATCCTGGTCGTCTTCTTCCGCAATCGCGGCTCGATCGCGGTCGAGGACATCAACATGATGAAGGGGTGAGGGAAGGGTATGTACGCCAGCGCCGTTCTGCTGCCGTTGCTGGGCTCGGTCATCGCCGGGCTGCTGGCCTTCGTCGCCCCCGCCGACAAGGCGGCCAAGGTGCGCCTCGACCGGACCGCGCAGTGGGTCACCTGCGGCGCCCTGCTGCTGTCGGCGGTTTTCGCCCTGTTCATCTTCATCGACGTGGTGGTCGAGGGCAACCCGGGCACGGTGGAGCTGTTCACGTGGATCGATTCGGGCGCCCTGGAGGTGTCGTGGGCGGTCAAGATGGACGCCCTGTCGGCAACCATGCTGCTGATGGTGACGGTGGTCTCGTCGATGATCCACATCTACTCCATCGGCTACATGCACCACGACCCGTCGATCCCGCGCTTCCAGTCGTACCTGAGCCTGTTCACCTTCTTCATGCTGATGCTGGTCTCGGCCGACAACCTGATCCAGTTGTTCTTCGGCTGGGAGGGGGTCGGCCTGGCGTCGTACCTGCTGATCGGCTTCTGGTACGACCGGCCCTCGGCCAACTCCGCGGCGATCAAGGCCTTCGTCGTCAACCGGGTCGGCGACTTCGGCTTCCTGCTCGGCATCTTCGCGGTCTACATGCTGTTCGAGTCGATCCATTTCGACACCATCTTCGCCGCCGCGGAGAGCCAGTCCGAAGCCACGCTGTCGGTGTTCGGCGGCGAGTTCCACGCCCTGACCGTGATCTGCCTGCTGCTGTTCTTCGGGGCCATGGGCAAGTCGGCCCAGATCGGCCTCCACGTCTGGCTGCCCGACGCCATGGAGGGGCCGACCCCGGTCTCCGCCCTGATCCACGCCGCGACCATGGTCACCGCCGGCATCTACATGGTCGCCCGGATGTCGCCGCTGTTCGAATACTCCGACGTCGCCTTGACCGTGGTCACCGTGGTCGGCGCCACCACCGCCCTGCTCACCGGCACCATCGCCTGCGTCCAGAACGACATCAAGCGGGTGATCGCCTATTCCACCTGTTCGCAGCTCGGCTACATGTTCTTCGCCCTCGGGGTTTCGGCCTACTCGGCGGGCATCTTCCACCTGATCACCCACGCCTTCTTCAAGGCGCTGCTGTTCCTCGGCGCCGGGTCGGTGATCCATGCCATGTCCGACGAGCAGGACATGCGCAAGATGGGCGGTTTGTGGAAGATGATCCCGGTGACCTACCTGCTGATGTGGGTCGGCTCGCTGGCCCTGATCGGCATCTGGCCGTTCGCCGGCTTCTACTCCAAGGACATCATCCTCGAATCGGCTTACGCCGCCCAGACCGGGGTCGGCACGCTGGCCTTCTGGATGGGCATCGCGGCGGCCTTCCTGACCGCCTTCTATTCGGGGCGGCTGTTGCTGATGACCTTCCACGGCGCGCCGCGGGCCGACGAGACGGTGCTGGCCCACGTCCACGAATCGCCCAAGGTGATGATCATCCCGCTGCTGTTCCTGGCCGGCGGGGCGATCGGCGCCGGCTATCTGGGCTACGAGTACTTCGTCGGCCACGAGGCCGGGCGCTTCTGGGGCGATTCCCTGCTGGTCCTGGACAGCCATCGGGCGCTGGAGAACGCCCACTACGTGCCGCTGTGGGTCAAGTACCTGCCCCTGGTGGTCGGCGTCGGCGGGTTGGGGCTGTCCTATCTCATGTACAGCGTCGCCCCCGGCCTGCCGGCGGCGCTGGCCGGACGGTTCAAGGCGATCCACGCGCTGCTGCTCAACAAGTGGTACTTCGACGACCTCTACGACATCGTGTTCGTGCGTCCGGCGTTCTACCTCGGCCACAACCTGTGGAAGATCGGCGACGGGACCCTGATCGACGGCATCGGCCCCGACGGGGTGGCCGCCTCGACCCTCGACATGGCCCGGCGGGTGGCCCGCCTTCAGACCGGATACCTGTACCACTACGCTTTCGCGATGCTGAGCGGGATCGTGGTCCTGGTCACCTGGTATCTGCTCCATCAATCGGGATGAGACGACGATGAGCAATTTTCCGATCCTGTCGCTGGTGATCTTCCTGCCCCTGGTCGGCGCCGCCTTCATCCTGACCATCCGCGGCAGCGAGGAGGTGGTCGCGCGCAATGCCCGCAACGTGGCGCTGTGGACGTCGGTCATCACCTTCGTCCTGTCGCTGTTCATCTGGATCGACTTCGACATCACCACCGCCGACTTCCAGTTCGAGGAACGCATCGCGTGGATGCCGGCCTTCAACATCTCCTACCACCTGGGGGTGGACGGCATCTCGATGCTGTTCGTGCTGCTGACCACGCTGCTGACGCCGATCTGCGTGCTCGCCAGCTGGGAGGTCATCACCGACCGGGTCAAGGAGTACATGATCTCGTTCCTGGTCCTGGAAACGATGATGGTCGGCATGTTCTGCGCCCTGGATCTGGTCGTCTTCTACATCTTCTTCGAGGGCGTGCTGATCCCGATGTTCCTGATCATCGGCGTGTGGGGCGGGCCGCGCCGGATCTACGCCGCCTTCAAGTTCTTCCTCTACACGCTGCTCGGCTCGGTGCTGATGCTGCTGGCCATCCTGACCATGTACTTCGACGCCGGCACCACCGACATCCCGGAGCTGATGCGCCACGCCTTCCCGGCCACCCTTCAGACCTGGTTGTGGCTGGCCTTCTTCGCCTCGTTCGCGGTCAAGGTGCCGATGTGGCCGGTCCACACCTGGCTGCCCGACGCCCATGTCGAGGCGCCGACGGCGGGTTCGGTGATCCTGGCCGGGGTGCTCCTGAAATTCGGCGGCTACGGGTTCCTGCGCTTCTCGCTGCCGATGTTCCCCGAGGCCAGCGTCCAGTTCACGCCCCTGATCTTCACCCTGAGCATCGTCGCCGTGATCTACACCTCCCTGGTGGCGCTGGCCCAGCAGGACATGAAGAAGCTGATCGCCTATTCCTCGGTCGCCCACATGGGCTTCGTCACCGTCGGCATCTTCACCCTCAACGTCCAGGGGATCGAGGGCGCCATCTACCTGATGCTGAGCCACGGGGTGGTCGCCTCGGCGCTGTTCCTGATCGTCGGCGTGGTCTACGACCGCATGCATTCGCGCGACATCTCCACCTACGGCGGGCTGGTCCACCGGATGCCGGCCTACGGGCTGGGCTTCATGCTGTTCATGCTGGCCTCGGTGGGGCTGCCGGGGACCAGCGGCTTCGTCGGCGAGTTGCTGATCCTGATGGGCGCCTTCCAGACCAATTCCTGGGTCGCCGCGTTCACCGCCCTCGGCGTCATCCTGGGCGCCGTCTACATGCTGTACCTGTACCGGCGGGTGATCTTCGGCAAGCTGACCAAGAAGGACCTGATGGGGATCCTCGACCTCAGCGGGCGCGAGATCGCGATCTTCGCGCCGCTGGTCGCGCTGGTCCTGTGGATGGGCATCTATCCGCCGTCGTTCCTGGACTTCATGCACGTCTCGGTGAGCAACCTGATCGAACAGTTCGAGGCGGCGCGGGCGGCCGGCGGCGGCCTCGCCCTGGCCGGCCAATAGAGGAGAGCTCCGGCGATGCCGATGGCCGATGTTCCCAACCTGATCCCGGCCCTGCCGGAGATCTTCCTGGCCGTGGCGGCGATGGCCCTGCTGATGCTGGGCGTGTTCCAGAACGACGCTGATGCCGGGGAGGAGGCCGGGACGGCGCGGCTGGTCTCCTACCTCAGCATCTTCGCCCTGGTGGTCGCCCTGTTCTGGGTGGTCGCCCAGGGCGGGGAAAGGGTGCTCGCCTTCGGCGGCATGTTCGTCGCCGATCCGTTCTCGGACTTCTTCAAGGTCCTGGTCCTGATCGCCTCGTGCCTGGCCATCTTCATCTCGCGCAACTACCTGGAGCGCCAGGGCATGGCGCGCTTCGAGTACGCGGTGCTGATCCTGTTCGCCACCATCGGCATGATGATGATGATCTCGGCCAACGATCTCATCTCGCTGTATCTCGGCCTCGAGATGCAGAGCCTGTCGCTCTACGTCCTGGCCGCCTTCCAGCGCGACGACACCCGCTCCACCGAGGCCGGCCTCAAGTACTTCGTGCTCGGCGCCCTGGCCTCGGGGATGCTGCTCTACGGCAGCTCGCTGGTCTACGGCTTCGCCGGCACCACCAGCTTCGACGTCCTGGCAGGTCTGTTCAAGGAGGCCCCGGCGCACGAACCCGCGGTCGGCCTGGTGGTCGGCATCGTGTTCATCCTCGCCGGCCTTGCCTTCAAGGTCTCGGCGGTGCCGTTCCACATGTGGACGCCGGACGTCTACGAGGGGGCGCCGACCCCGGTCACCGCGTTCTTCTCGGTGGGTCCGAAGATCGCCGCCGTCGCCCTGCTGTTGCGGGTGATGATCGGCCCCTTCGGCGGCTTGGCGGAGCAGTGGCACCAGATCGTGATCTTCGTCTCGGTCGCCTCGATGGTGCTCGGCGCCTTCGCCGCCATCAACCAGCGCAACATCAAGCGGCTGATGGCCTACAGCTCGATCGGCCACATCGGCTACGCGCTGATCGGCCTGGCGATCGGCGACGAGGTCGGGGTGCGCGGGGTGCTGATCTACATGGCCATCTACCTGTTCATGAACCTCGGCGCCTTCGCCTGCATCCTGTGCATGCGGCGCAACGGCCTGATGGCCGAGGGCATCGACGACCTCGCCGGACTGTCCAAGAGCCACCCGATGATGGCCGCGGCGATGGCCGTGTTCATGTTCTCGATGGCCGGCATCCCGCCGCTGGCCGGCTTCTTCGGCAAGTTCTACATCTTCCTCGCCGCCATCGAGGCGGGACAGTTCACGCTGGCCATCATCGGCGTCCTGACCAGCGTGGTGGGGGCCTGCTACTACATCCGGATCGTCAAGGTGATGTACTTCGACGACCCGGGCGAGGTCCTGGACCGCCCCATCGACCGCGAGATCACCGCCGTCCTGATCGTCACCGGCCTGTTCGTCGTCTTCTTCTTCGTCTATCCGGCGCCGATCCTGTCCAGTGCCTCGGCGGCCGCCGCGGCCTTGTTCTGAGACCGCCGCCATGACCGCGGAGACGACGGTCTCGCTACCCGATCCGTTCCGGCTGATCGCCCTCGACAGCATCGACAGCACCAACGAGGAGGCCAAGCGCCTGGCCGCCGGCGGGGCGCCCGAGGTTACCGTGGTGTGGGCCGGCGAACAGACCGCCGGCAAGGGACGGCGGGGCAGGGGGTGGGTCTCGCCGCCCGGCAACCTCTACTGTTCGCTGCTGTTGCGGCCCCATTATCCGGCCACCGTTGCCATGCAGTTGGGGTTCGTCACCGCCATCGCCCTGGCCGAGGCGGTGCTGGCGGTGCTGCCCCGGGGCGCCTTCGTCACCTGCAAGTGGCCCAACGACGTGCTGGTCGAAGGCCGCAAGGTCGCCGGCATCCTGTTGGAATCGGCGGCCAGCGAGGATAACCTGCTCGACTGGCTGGTGGTGGGGGTGGGACTGAACGTCGCCCACCACCCGTCTGAGGTCGGGTTCCCGGCGACCTCGTTGCTGAGCGAGGGGGCGCGCGAGATCACCGTTCCGGGGATGCTGGAGACGGTCTGCCTGCGCTTCCTGAGCGGGCTGGTGACGTGGCGCAACCTGGGCTTCGCCTCGGTCCGCAGGGCGTGGCTGCAACGCGCCCACGGACTGGGGGAGCCGATGACGGCGCACCTGGAGGGGGAGACGCTCGACGGCGTCTTCCGGACGCTGGGCGAGGACGGGACGTTGGTGATGGATGTCGAGGGCGTCGAACGGCGGATCACCGCCGCCGACGTGTTCCCGAGGGCAACCGAAACGGAGGCCAGGTGAGATGCTGTTGACCATCGATTCCGGAAACACCAACATCGTCTTCGCGGTCTTCGACGACGACGGCGGGATCCTCGGCGAGTGGCGCTCCTCGACCAACACCGAGCGCACGGCCGACGAGTTCGGGGTGTGGCTGGACCGGCTGATGGCGCTGGCGGGCATCGACCGCGACGCCGTCACCGACGCCATCGTCGCCACCGTGGTTCCGGCGACCCTGTTCGGCCTCAAGACCCTGTGCCAGAAGTACTTCGGGTGCAATCCCCTGGTGGTCGGGGACCCTGGTGTCGAGCTCGGCCTGAAGGTGCTGGTCGATCGCCCCGAAGAGGTCGGCGCCGACCGCCTGGCCAACGCCGTTGCCGCCCATGAGCGCTACGGCGGCCCGCTGATCGTCCTCGACTTCGGCACCGCGACCACGTTCGACGTCATCGACGGCGAGGGCAACTACTGCGGCGGCGTCATCGCGCCGGGCATCAATTTGTCCCTGGAGGCCCTGCACATGGCCGCCGCCAAGCTGCCCCTGGTCGCTATCGGGCGCCCCGACAGGGTCATCGGCAAGGGCACCGTCGAGGCCATGCAGTCGGGCATCTTCTGGGGCTACGTGGCGATGATCGAGGGTCTGGTGGTGCGCATCGGCGACGAATTCGCCAGCTCCATGGAGGTCGTCGCCACCGGCGGCCTGGCCCCCCTGTTCGCCAAGTCCATCGACTGCATCAAGTGCTCGGACCCCGACCTCACCCTGCGCGGGCTGCTCGCCATCCATCGCCGTAATAGTGCGCCATGAGCTCCGATTCGGCCGAGGAACTGCTGTTCGTGCCCCTTGGCGGGGCCGGCGAGATCGGCATGAACCTCTATCTCTACGGCTACGGGCGCCAGGGCAACCACCGCTGGCTGATGGTCGATCTGGGCATCACCTTCGGCGACGACAGCACGCCCGGGGTCGATGTCATGATGGCCGATCCCGCCTTCATCGCCGACCGCCGCGAACGGCTGGAGGGGCTGGTCCTGACCCACGCCCACGAGGACCACCTGGGCGCCGTGCCCTACCTGTGGGAGCGGCTGCGCTGCCCCATCCACGCCACCCCGTTCACCGCCTCCCTGCTCAGGCGCAAGCTCCCCGAGACCGGGATCCAGGACCAGGTCGAGATCATCGAGACCCCGCTCGGCGGCCGCTTCCGGGCCGGCCCCTTCGACGTGGAGTTGGTCTCGATGACCCATTCGATCCCCGAACCCAACGCGCTGGCCATCCGCACCCCGTTGGGGATGGTGCTCCATTCCGGGGACTGGAAGCTGGACCCGGGACCGGTGATCGGCGAGCGGGCCGACGAGGAGGCGCTGAGGCGGCTCGGCGAGGAGGGGGTGCTGGCCCTGGCCTGCGATTCGACCAACGTCTTCGAGCCCGGGGATTCGGGCTCGGAGGCGGACCTGCTGCCGGTCCTCGGCGAGATGATCGGCGCCCGGAAGAGGCGCCTCGCGGTGGCCTGCTTCGCCTCCAACGTGGCCCGCCTTCACACCATCGCCGCCGCCGCCGCCGCCAACGGCCGCGACGTGGCGCTGGTCGGCCGTTCGCTGTGGCGGATCACCGAGGCGGCCCGCGAGAACGGCTACCTGGAGGGCATCCCGGCCTTCCTCGATGACGTCGACGCCTCCCGGCTGCCCCCGGACAAGGTGCTCTACATCTGCACCGGCTGCCAGGGCGAACCGCGCTCCGCCCTGTCGCGCATCGCCACCGGCAACCATGCCCGGGTGACCCTGGGCGACGGCGATACGGTCATCTTCTCGTCGAAGGTCATCCCCGGCAACGAACGCTCCATCGGCCGCCTGCAGAACCGCCTGATCGGCAAGGGGGTGGAGGTGATCACCGAACACGACGCCCCGGTCCACGTCTCGGGCCATCCCGCCCGCGACGAACTGGTCCGGCTCTACGACATGATCAGGCCGCGGATCGCGGTGCCGATCCACGGCGAAACCCGCCACCTGAGGGAACACGCCGTCCTCGCCCGCCGGTGCGGGGTCCAACAGGTGGTGGTCGCCGAGAACGGCGCCATGGCGCGCCTCGCTCCCGGAACCCCCGGCCTGGTCGGCGAGGCGCCGACCGGCCGCCTGGCCCTCGAGGGCGGCCGCGTGGTGCCCATGGACGGCGACCTGGTGCGCGGGCGCAGCCGGGCGATCTTCAACGGCTCGGCGATGGTCACGGTGGTCCTCGACGCCAAGGGCCGGCTGGCCGGCGAGCCGCAGGTGTCGGCGATCGGCCTTCTCGAGGCCGGGGACGTGGCGATGGCGGACGCCGTCATCGACGCCGTCCGCCGGGCCGTCGGCAGGATGCCGGCATCCTCGCGCAAGGACGACGACAAGGTGCGCGAGGAGGTCAGACTCGCGGTCCGCCGCGCCTTCCGCGACGCCGTCGGCAAGAAACCCGTGACGCAAGTGCACCTGGTCCGCCTGTGAAAAGGAGGTGAGCGATGATCGGCAGACTCAACCACCTCGCCATCGCGGTGCCCGACCTGGCGGCGGCGGCCGCCGTCTACCGCGACGCCCTGGGGGCCAGGGTGTCGGAGCCTCGGCCGCTGCCCGAGCACGGGGTCACCGTGGTCATGGTGGAACTGGACAACGCGGTGGTCGAACTGGTCGAACCCCTGGGCGAGGACTCGCCGCTCGCCGGGTTCCTGGAACGCCACCCGGCCGGCGGCCCCCACCACGTGTGCTACGAGGTCGCCGACATCCTCGCCGCCCGCGACCGCCTGGTGGACCGGGGGATGCGGGTGCTGGGCGACGGCCAGCCCAGGATCGGCGCCCACGGCAAGCCGGTGCTGTTCCTCCACCCCAAGGACCTCTGCGGCACCCTGACCGAGCTGGAAGAGGCTTAGAGATTGTCCTGGTACTGCGACGCGGCGCCCGGCCATCCCTTCCATGGCCCCTATCACGACACCGCGTACGGCTTTCCGCTGAGCGACGAGGCGGGCCTGTTCGAACGCCTGTCGTTGGAGATCTTCCAAGCCGGGCTGTCGTGGCTGACCGTGCTCAAGAAGCGCCCGGCCACGGTGGCCGCCTTCGACGGCTTCGATGTCGATACGGTGGCCGCCTATGGGACGGCGGACGTGGAACGCCTGCTGGCCGACGCCGGGATCATCCGCAACCGGCTCAAGATCGCCGCGATCATCGACAACGCCCGGACCATCGCCGCCATGAGGGGCGGCGATGGCGGCTTCGCCGGCTGGCTCGAATCCCACCACCCCCTGTCCAAGGCGCGGTGGGTGAAGCTGTTCAAGACCACCTTCAAGTTCACCGGCGGCGAGATCACCGGCGAGTTCCTGATCAGCATCGGCTACCTGCCGGGCGCCCACCGCGAGGACTGCCCGGTGTTCAAGCGTATCGCCGAACTGGACCCGCCGTTCGCTAGACCACGGCGAACTTGACGACGAAGGCGGCGGCCAGGAACAGGACCGCGGGGCTGGCCTCGGAGACGCGGCCGCCAAGGAGCTTGACCACGGCGTAGGTGATGAACCCGAAGCCGATCCCGGTGGCGATCGAGTAGGTCAACGGCATGGCGATGGCGGTGACCACGGCCGGGGCGACCTCGGTGATGTCCTCCCAGTCGATCTCCGACAGCCCCCGCATCATCAGGCAGGCGACGAAGATCAACGCCGGAGCGGTGGCGTAGGCCGGAATGGTGCTGGCCAGCGGCGACAGGAACAGGGACAGCAGGAACAGCCCGGCGACGGCGACCGCGGTCAGCCCGGTGCGGCCGCCGGCGTTGATGCCCGCCGCGCTCTCGATGTAGCTGGTGGTGGTCGAGGTGCCCAATACCGCCCCGGCGACGGTGGCCGTGCTGTCGGCCAGCAGCGCCTTCCTGAGGCGGGGCAGGCGGCCGTCGGCGTCCAGCATGCCGGCGCGGTGGGCCAGCCCGACCAGGGTCCCGGCGGTGTCGAACAGATCGACGAACAGGAAGGCGAAGATGATGGTGATCATGCCCACCTCGAGGGCCCCGGCGATGTCCATCTGGAGGAAGGTCGGGGCCAGGCTGGGCGGCATCGAGAACACGCCCTGGGCATCCGATATCCCGAGCACGATGCCGACCACGGTGATCACCAGGATGGCGATGATCAGGGCGCCGGGGATCTTGCGGGCGCTGAGCACCACCATCAGCCCGAAACCGGCCGCCGCCAGCAGCGCCTTGGGATCGGACAGGTCGCCCATGGTGACCAGCGTCGCCGGGTGGTCGACGACGATGCCGGCGTTCTGCAGGCCGATGATCGCCAGGAACAGCCCGATGCCCGCCGAGATCGCCATCTTGAGCGACCTGGGGATCGAGTTGACGATCCATTCGCGGACCGGCAGCACGCTGAGGATGATGAACAGGATGCCGGAGATGAAGACCGCGCCCAGCGCCACCTGCCAGGCGTGTCCCATGCCCAGGACCACGCCGTAGGTGAAGTAGGCGTTGAGCCCCATGCCGGGGGCCAGGGCCACCGGGTAGTTGGCGTACAGCCCCATGATCAGGGTGCCGATGGCCGCCGCCAGGCAGGTGGCGACGAACACCGCCCCCTGGTCCATGCCGGTGGCGGCGAGGATCGAGGGGTTGACGAAAATGATGTAGGCCAGGGTCAGGAAGGTGGTAAGCCCGGCCATCAGCTCGCGGCCGACGGTGGTTTCGTTGTCCGAGAGCTTGAACATGGTTTCAAGCATGGCGAAGTCATCCTTGAATTTGTGAAAGTCAGGTAGATTTCTATACATGCCTTAGCCGTTTGTTAAGCGGGGTACGGGATGATCTTGATATGAAACGATTCTTGGTTTTCGTGGTCCTGGGGGCGTGGGGCCTTATTCTCGCGACTCGACCGGCAACGGCCCAGGACAAGGTCGAAATCACCGCCAAGGACTGCAAGCGGCTGGTCGAGCACGCCCCGTCCCCCGACGTCGCCTACCAGCCCGGGGTCGGTGTCCGCGGCAACAAGGTGGTCGGCGCCGATCTCGGCGGCGGCTCGCCGATCAAGCTGCCCAAGGTGATCACCTTCGACATCAAGGCCGACCTGCGCAACTACCTGGGCGGACCGCAAGCCGACGCCAAGGCGGCCAGCGCCGCCGTCCTCGCCGCCGACAAGGCGAGCGCCGCGGTCACCGCCGCCGCAACGGCCGCCGATGCCGCCGCGACCGCCGCCGAGGAGGCGCAGATCAACGCCGACACCGCCGCCGACGACGCCGCCGACGCCGCCGACGCCTCCGAAGCGGCCGCCGCCGCTTCCAAGGCGGACCCGACCGACGAAGCCCTCGAGGAGGCCGCCGAAACCGCCTCCGAGGCCGCCGCCGAGGCGACCGCGGAGGCGACCGCCGCCGCCACCTCCGCCACCGCCGTCTCGGCGGCCGCCGAGACGGCGCTCTCCGCCGCCGAGGCCGCGTCGACGGCGACCAGCGCCGAGGACATCGCCACCTATTCCCAT
>CAZWEZ010000016.1:0-49085 GCA_964632795.1 uncultured Thalassospiraceae bacterium
CCGAGCCTGCCCCGCCCCGGCCCCTGGCGCCGTCGCGCCCGGCCGACGACGAACCGCCGGTGCGCTCGCCGCTGGGTGCCGACGACGGCGCCCGGTTCAAGCGCGGGCGGCTGATCCACCGGCTGCTGCAAAGCCTGCCCGAACTGCCCCCGGGGGACCGGGCGGGGGCCGCCGCCGCCTACCTGGCGCGGCCCGTCCACGGCCTGTCCGAGGCCCAGCGCGCGGAGATCGCCGCCGAGACCATGGCGGTCCTCGAGCACCCCGACCACGGCCCCCTGTTCGGTCCCGGCAGCCGCCCCGAGGTATCGCTGTGCGGGGTCGTCTCCGGGTACGCGATTTCGGCCCAGGTCGACCGCCTGCTGGTCGGCGAACGGGAGGTGTGGGTGGTCGATTACAAGACCAACCGGCCGCCGCCGGCCAGCGAGGACGAGGTGCCGGCGCTCTACCTCCGGCAGATGGCCGCCTACCGCGAGGCGCTGCGGGGCGTCTATCCGGGGCGCCCGGTGCGGGCCCTGCTGTTGTGGACCGACGGGCCGCGGCTGATGGCGCTGTCCGATCGGCTTTTTGACCGCCACGCGCCTTGACGGGGACCCGTCCGCTCCCTAGATTCAACAAAACGCCGGCCGCAGGGGTGAGCGCCGCAAGCGGCCCGTTTTCAGGATATTGATAGGATTCGTTAGATGCCGAAACACGTAAGCGACGACAGCTTCGAAGCCGACGTCCTGAAGTCCCCGACCCCGGTGATCGTCGATTTCTGGGCCGAATGGTGCGGTCCCTGCAAGCAGATCGCGCCGGCGCTCGAGGAACTGGACACCGAGATGGGCGATCGGCTGACCGTCGCCAAGATCAACATCGACGAGAACCCGATGACGCCGTCCAAGTACGGGGTGCGCGGCATCCCGACCCTGATGGTGTTCAAGAACGGCGAGGTCGCGGCGACCAAGATCGGCGCCCTGCCCAAGAGCAAGCTGGTCGAATGGATCGAATCGGTGATCTGACGACTCGGCGATTAAATGGTGACTGTATATAGTTTTTATTTAATTGGTGACTGTATATAGTTTTTCGGCGGCGGGTTAACCGCCGCCGAAAAACTATATACAGTCACCAATTAAATAAAAACTATATACAGTCACCATTTAATCCAGTCACCATTTAATCGCCTACCCCAAGCAGGTCACGCCAGCGAGTGGTGTAGCGTGGCGAGCGGTGGTCCTGGGTGGTCCGCCAACCGGGGCGGACGCCGCTCGATCCGTAGTGGACCATGCCCGGCCCGAGCCGCCGGTTTATGCCGTCGATGGTTTCCATCAGGCGGCCGGCGCGGACGTCCCCGGCGCCCTCGAACAGGGTCGGCTGGAAGCCCTCGGCGGGGCTCACCTCGTGGAGCAGCACGCCGGCCTTCTTGTAGCGGTAGCCGGGGCGGAAGATGCCCTCCAGCCCCCGCGCCGCCGCCTTGGCGATGGCGCCGCCGTGGCCGGTCGGCACCGCCAGGCATACGGTGACGGCGTCGTGGTGCTGGCGCTGCCGGGGGTTGAGGCGGTTGGTGTCCACGAACACCGTCAGCGCGCCGGCGACCAGGCCGCCCTGGCGGAGCTTCTCGGCCGCCCGCCCGGCGAACACGGCGACCGCCTCGCGCAGCTGGCGGCGGTCCTCCAGCGGCCACCGGAAGGAGCGCGAGACGACCACCGACTTGCGCCCGGCGGGCTGGCTCTCCAGCCCCAGGCACGGGACGCCGCGCAACTCGAGCAGGGTCCGCGCGCCGACCACGCCCATCCGCCTCCTGACCCACCACTCCGGGGTGTCGTGGAGGTCCAGCGCGGTGCGGATGGCGTTGGCGCGCAGCATCTCGCGGCGGTGCCGGCCGATCCCCCACACCTCGCCGACATCGGTTGCCGCCAGGGCGCGGCGCCTTCGCCCGGCGAGGGTCAAATCGAGGACGCCGTCGCCCTCCTTCTTGGCGATCCGGTTGGCCAGCTTGGCCAGGGTCTTGGTGGGGGCGATCCCCACCGATATGGGAATCCCGGTGCAGCGGCGGATGCGGTTCCTGAGGCGGTGGCCGTAGGCGGTCGCCTCGAGGCCGGCGAACCCCGACAGGCCGAGGAAGGCCTCGTCGATCGAATAGACCTCGACCTCGGGGCTGAACTCGCCCAGCAACGCCATCACCCGCTGGGACATGTCGCCGTAGAGCGCGTAGTTGGACGAAAACACCCGCACCCGGTGGCGGCGGAACACGGGGGCGGCCTCGAACACCGGCGCTCCCATGGCGATGCCCAGCGCCTTGGCCTCCTCGGAGCGGGCGATGACGCAGCCGTCGTTGTTGGACAGCACCACCACCGGCCGGCCCTCCAGCGCCGGCGCGAAGAGGCGCTCGCAGGAGACGTAGAAGTTGTTGCAGTCGACCAGGGCTAATACCAAGGAGCCGCTCATCGGCGGTCGAACTCGTGGACGGCGCCGGTCACCACGCCCCAGATGACGCACTCCCGGTCGCCGTCAATCGCCGTCGCCGGGTAGTCCGGGTGGGCCGCTTCGAGCCGCCAGCCCCTCCGCGAGCCGGCCAGCCGCTTGACGGTCAGCGCGCCGTCGAGGACGGCGATGACGATGCTCCCCGAGCGGGCCTCCAGCGAGCGGTCGACGATCAGCAGGTCGCCCGGCAGGATCCCCGCCCCGGTCATCGACTCGCCCTCGGCCCGGACGATGAAGGTGGCGGCGGGACGCCGCACCAGGCGGTCGTTCAGGTCCAGCCGGCCCTCGACGTAATCCTCGGCGGGCGACGGGAAGCCCGCCGCCACCGGCGAGGCGAAGATCACCAGCGAGTGCCGCGTGGACACGAGAGATCGGAACATAAGAAGAACATATCACGGCGCAGCGGAGCCGATCAAGTCCTTCCCATTCAGCGATCGTTAACCACCTTCGGCTAGGGTCGGGCAATGGCGGGATTCTCCCGCCGCCATCCCGGAGGGCGATCCGATGAACGACGCCGAACGTTTCCTGCTCATCAACCGGCAGTGCGAGAACGTTTCGCGGCTGATCGACGAGGCCGAGCGGACGCCGGACAGGGCCAGCGCCGAGGCCCTCTACCGGCTGGCCATCGACCGCACCAGCATCATCTCCGAAGCGGTCCGCCGCGAGTTGAGGACGATGATCCGCGAGACCCCGGACGGACTCGAAAACGCGGCCTGAACCGTCTCCTCGACAGAGATAAAGTAGACCGGCGATGGAATACGGCTTCATCGGCTTGGGCAACATGGGCGCGCTGCTCTACGCCGCGTACCACGATACGAGGTGCTACGAATCCCCGTTAAAGCCGGAATATTCGCTCGCCGGACGGGAAAGCGACACTAGATGTATATCTTACGAATCGCAGCGCGCACGATGTGCCGAATCTCGGCTCGAAATTGCTCACCGTGACGCTGATCTATTACTTTTATGAACCTGTCAATCTTCGATTCATCGTTGCTCTGTTCATCGCCACTCGCGGCGTCACCGGTCTCGCCGTCCTCCTCCTCGGCCGATATCGGCATAGTCATTACCAAGCGAAGTAGTTCAAACCAGGAAATCTGTTCTTCAATTCCGACCGGTATTTCATTATTGAACGCCTTTTTAATTTTGTCCGGGTTAATAACGAACTCCCGTATCGTGAAAAGAGCCGAATCGCGGCTCCTGTCATAAAGAAGATAGTCCACCAAACCATAGATCACGCGAGCAACGATGCCGCGGATGTTTCTTACACTGAATCGGCTGCTTCCCGCTCCAGTTTCGATTTCCTCGGCAAACATGCTAGCGATCCTATCGACGACTTCATAACGATTGAGAAGCGTAAATAAAGAAATATAATAGCTCTGGAAGTAAATTTTTATTTCGTCCTCGAATCTGAAAGGAAGAAGCGTTGCTCCCTTGAAAAACTTCTCAATGTGCTGTACCCAGAAGAAAGAAAAGTAGCTTTTGGTGACACGAAGGCGCTCCTGTTGATCGTCGATGTCGAGCGGATGTTCCATCTCAATAATGTGGCTAATTCGCGTCCAAAAGTCGAAAGGGTGCAACTGAAACATTTGCTCCCTTGGGATGCTTCCTGCAAAGATATAAAGGGGACGCCATTTGTTTAATTTGACTACCATTGACGTTTCGTACAATGCGAACTCGTCGTTTTCGAGGAGCCGAAGCAGGCTTGCCCGGGTTTGCTTGGGGACCTTGTCGATTTCATCCAGAAACAGCGCGCCTCTTCGGGCCTTGAACAAAAGACCATCGGATATAAACGTGTCAGGGTCTGATATGTCACCTCCAGTGTGTCCTTTAGGCGCCCGGTTACCCTTCTGTTTCCATGTTGGTTCCTCTCCGCTTTCGACCCATTTAACAGTTTCAACGAAAATCTTTAACAATCGCGTATGGGTTTTCTCTAGAGAGTCCGAAATACTCTGTCCTTGATTTTTTGCGCGAACAAGTAATTCGTTCCAGCTAGGTTCAAAGATCGATCGAAGATCACGCCCGAATAGAACTTGATCATTTCGCTCATGAGATGATGGTGACAGCGCATACGTCACATATGGACCCTCAATGTCCTGAAAATAGTGAATCGATCGCGTAAGCAGTTCTTTGCCCGAACCTGGCGGTGCAATGACAAGTACGGACTTCGCAGTCCTGTCGTTCCATATCTCTGAAAGCATTTCGTAAGCCCGGCAAACAGAATCGCTGGCAAGAAGAATCGGTTCCTCTCTGGGTTCGGGTCCTTTTGACGGCTGCAAATTCTCGCCGGGCCGTTTTTTTCCAGCTTTGCGCTGGAAGACAGGCACCGAAACATAGTCGTATGGAAATCGGATACGGACTGTTTTTTCTTTCTCCGCCAAACGCAGAGGCATTTTCCTCTTCGCCGCATTTCCTTTCAAAATACCGACCTGATTCGGGTTCGTGCCAAGAAGCTCAAGCTCGCGCGCCCGTTTAGCGACCGCCCAATTTTCCGCCTCATACGGGTTTAAAGCTAGTTCGAGCTTTATGTTAACGGTCACCGCGTTGCTCTTTCCTTTTCTTCCAATGTGCTTCATTGTGTAAATCAAATCGTGGCGACCCAGAACGTACCATTGCTCTTCGTGGCGGCGCTCAGGATCAAGTTCATCTGATATCGTCTTCTCCCATGCCTCGACAACCTCAGGCTGGAACTGGTATAAGGTAAGATATTCCTCCCACGTCGTGAAACGGGCGCTCTGCCCGAACAGCGGTGGTCTAAGCAATGTACGATATGGAACCGGAAGCTTGATATCTATATTAAAATCGACCTTTTCCGTATAGACTACGACGAGCACCCATTGTCGGATTTGTGACACCCGGATCTTAACATTGCCATCAAGAAACTCCTTCCTGGTGCGACCTTTCGACATCGCAGTGAACAGTGCTTTCCAGTACCACGCCAGTGACCAAGGGGCCAGTATTTTGTCGATCGTGTCTTTTATTTCCTTATTTATTGCCTTCTTTTCCTCTATTATTTTATTTTTCTCTTTTGTATCTTGTCCTGATTTATTATATATTTCCTCGTAATTCCTCGCAAGACTTTGATGGATTATCCACGGGCATTCTTGACGGTCAACGTGGGGCGTGAATTTCTGGCGCAGTTGCTCCAGCGCCTTGACGAAGGGTTCTTTAGGGGGGGTCCTTAGAAGCTTCCGAATTTTGTCTTTCGGCGCAGGGTCGAATTCGGCAAAGACATCGCGATGATCATATGTGAGGGAGTAACTGTATGAAGGCTTAACGTTAGCCATATATGAAGGCTTTGTCTGACATGTCATCCCGCACTACGTATGGAACAACAATCGGGCGACGCTCTTGCCAGTATTTACCGAGATTGTCAAAGACGAGCGTTAAGATTGTTTGATGTTCGACCCTATTTGCGATTTCCAAGGCCGCCGCAACTGCGAGGCCAGTGGGGCGACCAGCAGAAAGACCAAGGATATTGTTGGCGAGAAACCATCCTTCCTCCCTCGTTTGGCGAGGCAACGATACGACGTCATCAATCACGTCGAGCTTCAGATTGAGCTTCTTTAGGGGCACCCCGTGAATCGTCGAGGCGGGCCAATCGGGTTCCGGCCAATCGTCAATGTCGTCAGGATATCGTCCGTTCAAGAGCCGTTCAACAAATGGGTACTCCTGATGTTCACAGCAGATGACTCTTGCGGCTTGGTTTACCCTTTTTAAAGCAAAGCCCACTTGTGAGATCGTATTTCCCGAGCCCACGCCGAATACGAAGGTGTCGATTCTCGGTGCCAAACCATTTCGAGTCAACTGGTGAAGGACCTCAGCGAGAAATTCCGCATACGGTTCGTTGGGAACTTTGCGAATCTTCGATATGGGAAAGAGCGATGAGCCTCCTTTCTTCGGTCTACCATGGTTACGCCAATCGTCCGCAAGCATTTCTTCCAAGAGTTTAATGTAACCTATCGGGCCAACGCACGATGGTGAGAATACGACCTCGGCATCCAATTCTTTGATTTGGCGAACGCGAGACGGATAAATATCCGCAGGCAAAAGAACAAGTGGGTTCTTGTAACCAAGCACGCGGGCCACGCTGGCAAAAGCAGCGCCGGCGTTACCGACCGAGCACTCTATCAAGCGAGTTCTTGCCGGATGGATAAATCCGGCGAGCTCGGCACGGAGGAAAAGCCATGGGTACAATCGATCATAAAAACTACCAGTCGAGCAATAAGCGCCAAGATGCTCTAACTTTAATAGAATTCGATTGCCATTTGGAATGGGCATATCCACAGGGATGGAGGAGTTGACTCCTGCGTCGAGTCCTATTAGCCGGACGCGGTCGTTCGTAAGAACTACAAGTGGAGTCGGCGAACGATTAAGGAGGCGAGAAAAAGCGGCGCGCCGATCCATGGGTAAGCGCATGAACTCAACGCTTTCAAAGTTTGATGATACCAATCTCATTACTCATGCTCTTCCGCTGGAGTTTTCACGAATGGCGCGATCGTAAAATAGACAACAACAGCGACTAGGGTCGCTGGTAGAAATGCAACCTTGGGTGCAAGGTTGAGCACGATCAATAGAACAATAAATCCGCATACAATACTGGCGACAGCCGGGGCGACTTTGCGAGTCCCGCGAAAGACGGTCATCAAGACGGCCGGGAGAAAGACCATCACCGCACTGGCCGCCCCGACCATGAGATTCACGATGTCAGGGATGGCCTTAGCTACAATGACCGCAAGCAACCCCAGCACCAATGCGATCACACGCGTGACGTTTAGAAGCCGAAGTTCGTCTTCGGTTCTTTCGCCGACGAATTTGTCGGGTGTATCGTGCTCAAAACGTTTCCAGTCATCGCCTCGGACGAGCTTCGAGACGGCAACCGAGACGATGTTTAGGAACGTGTCGGCCGTACTCAAGAGAGCAGCGAATACACCGAGGGCCAGGATGCTGAGAAACACGCTGGCACCCAGCGACAGAGACTGGTCGGATGGGCCGCGCACGATGTTGAGAAAATGAACAAAGCCAGCGGTCTCTGGATTCGCGCCCTCGCCCAAAGCGGCACGGCCGTAAATGCCGATCGTCGTCAACAGCACGTAAAAAACGAGGAGCGTTGGTGCGGAAATAAAGAAGGCCCGCTGCGCAGCAACGGCATCCTTGGCCGAGGCGATCCGCTGCCACAAATCGGATCTGGCCAGGAGTGACGGTGGGAACAAAATCAAAACACCCACAAGGAACCCTATGCCGTAACCCGTGCCATTGAAATAGCTCTTGTCTAGCGCGAAGACGGCGGCCCCATCGGCATTGGCTGTCAAAAGTGCGAAGATCACTACGGCGCTCACCGACAGCACGTAAAACTGCCACATGTCGGTTAGCAAGACGCCTTTGAAGCCTGCCAGCGCCGTGTAAATCAGGACGACCGCGACGGCGACATAAAACGACCATTCCGTTTCAATTTGGACGAAAATCTTCAGGAAAGCGGTCATCGCAATGAACTGCGCCGCCAATATCGCCAAGAAAAACAACAGGTTGATACCGGTCACACAAGTCTGTGCGGCGCGCCCATAACGCACGCCGATCAAATCGTCCATGGTATCGCAGTTTTCAGCGGACATCGCGCGCTTTATGCGGGGGATGGCTAGGGCCAGAATAATGAGACCGATTCCATACCCGATACCGATGGCATAACCCACTACACCAGCTTCATACCCAACAGCAGAGAGCCCGAAAAACATCCAGCCGCCAACCAAACTGCCAAGTATGGTGAACAGAATCTGAGAGAATGCGGATTGCGACCTATTCGACGCGTATTCAACCAACCTAATTCCACGCGAAATCCACCAGGCTCCAATCAAGCAGGCAATCAGAGCTACAACGACGACAGCTGTTACCATTTCGTTGCCTCATCGGTTTCGTTCCAACCGGGCTTGATATAGTGTATAGCATTGTAAATAGGGAAGGCCATTAAATCAACGGGGATTCCCCAGATAGCCTCCCCTCCCCAGTTGCTGACGATTGTAGCACAAAGGACGTCCCAGCACGATTCCGGCCCTAACCCGGCGCGGTAGGTCGCGATCCCCCGCCGGGCGCGGATTCTGCACCTGATCGGAGTGCCCTCGATGGGGTTCCAAGGCGACTGGCTGATCGGCGCCGGGTGTGTCAGCACGGTGGAGACGGCGGCGATGGCGTCCCGGTCGTAGACCATGGCCGGGGGGGCGTGATGATTGTAGGTCGGCTCGGGAGAATGGCCGAATAGCGGTCTCTCAAGAGAATAATGAAAAAAGCTTTCCTTCCTTCAATCTACTTTCTTGGGAGGCCAGAAAAAGGCCATTTTCCCCCGAATTCCCGGATCAAGCCCAATCATCCCCACTTGATCGAAGCTGCGTTTGCGGGTCAATCTGGGGCTTGGCGTGCAATGACGCGGATCGGGGGAGATGAAGAATGCCCGGACATTTCGAGCAGGCGTTGGCCGCCGTCGAGGCGGGCGGCCGCGCCGCCCGCCTCGCGGTTGAAGATTGAGCCCTCTGGACGGTGCACGCTGAATTCAGAACGGTTTTCGTTTAATCGTCCACATATCGGGGATCGTGGATTCCCTTACCCCAGGCACCACGCCAATATTCCCTTCTGGGCGTGGAGGCGGTTTTCGGCTTCGTCCCAGACCACCGAGCGGGGGCCGTCGATCACCTCGTCGGCGACCTCCTCGCCGCGGTGGGCCGGCAGGCAGTGCATGAACAGGGCGTCGGGCGCCGCGCGCGCCATCAGCGCCGCGTCGATGCGGTAGGGTTCCAGCCGCCGCTTGCGTTCCTCGGCGTCGCCGTCGCCCATCGACACCCAGGTGTCGGTAACCACCAGGTCGGCGCCGGCCACCGCCTCGGCGGGATCGGCGACCACCGTCACCTCGGCGCCCTCGGCGCGCGCCCAGTCCAGCACCCCGGCCCCCGGGTGGAAGCCGTCGGGGCAGGCCAGCACCATGGGAAACCGGAACCGCGCCGCGCAGTGGATGAACGACGCCGCGACGTTGTTGCCGTCGCCGCACCATGCCACCCGCCGGCCGGCGATCGGACCGCGGTGCTCCTCATACGTCATCACGTCGGCCATCAACTGGCAGGGGTGGGATTGGTCGGTCAGGCCGTTGATCACCGGCACCGTGGCGTGGGCGCACATGTCGTCCAGCTTGGCCGAATCATCGGTGCGGATCATGATCGCATCGACGAAGCGCGACAGCACGCGGGCGGTGTCGGCCGTGGTCTCGCTGACCCCGAGGTGGGACTCGCCGCCGCCCATCACCACCACGGCGCCGCCCAACTGCTGCATGGCGACCTGGAACGAGACCCGGGTCCGGGTCGAGGGCTTCTCGAAGATCATGGCCAGCGTCCGCCCAACCAGCGGCCGCCCGCCGTCCGCTCCCTCGCCGCGCTTGAAGGCCGAGCCCAGATCCAGGATCGCCCGCAGGGTGGCTTCGTCGAAGCGGTCGATGTCGATGAAATGTCTAGTGGCCTGTATCATCTCAGGCCAGCCCGCCGCAGCTTCCATCCAGGATGTCCAGCGCCTCCTCGATGTGGCTGTCGTCGATGATCAGCGGCGGCACGAAGCGGACCACGTTGTCGCCGGCGGCCACCGCCAGCATCCCGTTGTCCTCCAACTTGTCCTTGAGGTCGGTGTTGGCGATCACGCACTTGAGGCCCAGCATCAGGCCCGACCCCCGGACCTCCTCCAGCACCTTGGGATGATCCTCGACGAGCCCCTCCAGGCGTGCGCGCAGGGTCGCGGCGACGGCCTCGACACGCTCCAGGAAGCCGTCGCCCAGGACCACGTCCAACACCGCATTGGCGACCGCCATCGCCAGCGGGTTGCCGCCGAAGGTCGAGCCGTGGCTGCCCGCGGTCAGGGCGGCGGCCGCCTTTTCGACGGCCAGGCAGGCGCCGACCGGGAAGCCGCCGCCGAGCCCCTTGGCGACGGCCATCAGGTCGGGCTCGATGCCCGCCCACTGGTGGGCGAACAGGCGTCCGGTGCGGCCCATGCCGCACTGGACCTCGTCCAGGAACAGCAGCAGGGAGAACTCGTCGGCGATCTCGCGCAGGCCCCTCATGTATTCGACCGGCGCCGGCTTGATCCCGCCCTCGCCCTGGACCGGCTCGACCAGGATGGCGGCGGTCTCGGGCGTAATCGCGGCGCGGGTCTCGTTGAGGTTGCCGAAGGCGACCTCGTCGAAGCCCTCGACCACGGGATCGAAGCCGTTGAGGTGCTTCTCCTGGCCGCCCGCCGCGATTGCCGCCAGCGAGCGGCCGTGGAAGGCGTCCCGACACGTGATGACGCGGAAGCGCTCGGGCTGGCCGGCGTCGTCGAAGTGCTTGCGGATCATCTTGAGGCCGCATTCGACGGCCTCGGTGCCCGAGTTGGTGAAGAACACCGAATCGGCGAAGGTGTTGGCGACCAGGCGCTCGGCCAGGCGCTGCTGGCCGGGGATCTGGAACAGGTTGGAGCAGTGCCACAGTCGGCCGGCCTGTTGGCGCAGCGCCTCGACCAGGTGGGGGTGGCAGTGGCCCAGCGCGCACACCGCGATGCCGGCCGCGAAGTCCAGGTAGCGGCGTCCGTCGGCGGTGTACAGGTAGGCGCCCTCGCCGCGTTCGAAGGCGAGATCGGTTCGGGCATAGGTGGGAATGACGGCGGGGAACACAGGAACTCTCCTCAAGGGAAAGCGGTGGAGTATCATGATCTTAGGCCGGGATGTCAACGAACAGGCCGCTTTATCACGCCTTCAACTTGTAGCCCGACGCGAACATCCAGTGGCACAGCGCCCACAGCCCGACGTCGACCCCGATCATCACCGCCACCCCGGTGCTCAGCGAGCCGTCGGCGTGGCCGATGAAGCCGTAGCGGAAACCGTCGATCATGTAGAAGAACGGGTTGAGGTGGGCCGCCGTCTGGAACATCGGGGTCAGCCGCTCGATCGAATAGAAGGTGCCCGAGAGGAACGACAGCGGCATCACCACGAAGTTGGTGACGGCGGCGATGTGGTCGAACTTGTCGGCCCAGATGCCGCCGATCAGGCCGAGCAGCGACATCATCAGCGAGGCGGCGGCGGCGTGGAAGACGATGAAGGCGAGGTTATGCACGTGAAGGGTGACGAAGACCGCCATCCCCGCCGCCACCGCCAGGGCGACGACGATGCCCCGGGTCGCCCCGCCCAGTGCGATGCCCAGGGTCAGCTCGTGGGCGGAGAACGGCGGCATCAGGGTGTCGACGATGTTGCCCTGGATCTTGGCGATCATGATCGAGGACGAGGTGTTGGCGAAGGCGTTCTGGGCGATCGCCATCATGATCAGGCCGGGGGCCAGGAACTCGGCGAACGGCACCCCGCCGACGGTGAGCCCGGCCCGCCCCAGGGCCAGCGTGAAGACGGCCAGGAACAGAAGCGTCGTCACCATGGGCGCGACCAGGGTCTGGAAGAAGACCTTCATGAAGCGGCGGACCTCGCGCGTATACAGCGTCCACAGCCCGATCCAGTTGACGGAGTCGGTTACGATCATCGCTCTCTCCTCGTGTCGGCGACGCGAGTCATACCAAAGGTCATTGATAATGACCCATAGAGATCGTGCTTGCGTCCCGTCGGGCAGGAAGGAAGCCGAAGGCGATGCGGCGCATCGTCGAGGTTTTCTGACGCCCTCCGACGGGGCGCAGGCGCGATCTCTATGGGTCATTATCAATGACCTTTGGTATCATATATACCCTGGATTCCCGGCGTTCAAAGCGGAAGTGACGGACCATGGCCCCCAAGCCCCGGCGGCGGCGCGGCCCGCGCAAGGCCACTCCCGCCTACCTGCGCAACGCGGCGCTCCATTACCTGGGGCGCTTCGCCAGCTCGTCGGCCAACCTGCGCCGGGTGCTGATGGGCAAGGTCGAGCGCTCGGCGCGCTTCCACGGCACCGATCCCGAAGAGGGCGCCGGGGCGATCGACGCCCTGATCGTCCGCTTCGAGGCCTCGGGCCTGCTCGACGACATGACCTACGCAACCGCCCAGGTCGCCGCCCGGCGCCGGCGCGGCGATTCAGGCCACGCCATCCGCGCCCGCCTGCGGGCCAAGGGGGTGGCGCCCGAGACCGTCGAGGCGGCGCTGGCCGCCGGGGACGGGGAAAGGCGGGGCCCGGAACTGGTTGCCGCCCTGGCCCTCGCCCGGCGCCGCCGGCTCGGCCCCTACCGTGAGCCCGCACGGCGTGCCGAGAGGCGCGAGAGGGACCTGGCGGCGCTGGCCCGGGCCGGCTTCGCCTACGACGTCGCCCGCCGGGTGGTGGATGCCGAAACCCCGCAACAGCTCGAGGTGGAAATATCGGAGGAAGAATAATGGTGACTGGAGAAAATGGTGACTGTATATAGTTTTCGAGAAAAAACTATATACAGTCACCATTTTCTCGAGTCACCATTATTCTTCAGTCGGCGGAGAGGTCCTCGCCGGCGATCGCCCGGCGGATCAGGGCGATGGTCTCGCCCAGCCCGTAGAAGGCGATGAACGAGCCCATGCGCGGACCCTGGCTCTGGCCGAGGAGGATCTCGTAGAGGGCCCGGAACCAGGACTTGAGGTCGGCGGAGAAATATCGCTTGCCGACCTCGTAGACCTCGCTCTGGATGTCCTCGGCCTCGGTCTCGGCGTCGAGCGCGGCGAGGGTCTCGGCGAGGTCGCCGAGCGCCGCCTTCTCGTCCTCGCTGGGCAGGCGGTAGCGCTTGGCCGGCTTGACGAAGTCGCGGTAGTAGGCGATGGCGTATCCGGCCAGCCGATCCAGGATGGGCGCCGTCTCGGGCGTCGCCTGGGGCCGGTAGCGGCTGATGAAGTGCCAGATGACCTTCTTGTCCTCGGTGTGGCAGACGTTGGCCAGGTTGAGCAGCACGTTGAAGCTGAGATGGGCGTCCTCGACCGGCGGCCGGCCCTGGTGGATGTGCCACACCGGGTTGTCCAGCCGCTTGGCCGGCTCCTGGCCCGGGAACCTGGACAGGTGGGCCAGGTAGTCGTCGACGGTGCGCGGGATGACGTCGAAGAACAGCCGCTTGGCGGTGCGGGGCTTCTGGTACATGAACAGCGACAGGCTCTCGGGCGGCGCGTAGCGCAGCCACTCCTCGACCGCCATCCCGTTGCCCTTCGACTTGGAGATCTTCTCTGCGTTCTCGTCCAGGAACAGCTCGTAGGTGAAGCCGGCCGGCGGGACGCCGCCCAGCACCCGGCAGATCCGGCCGGACTGGCGCACCGAATCGATCAGGTCCTTGCCCGACATCTCGTAGTCGACGTCCAGTCCCGTCCACCGCATCGCCCAGTCGGGCTTCCATTGGAGCTTGCAGTGCCCCCCGGTGACCGGGGTCTCGACCTTCGAGCCGTCCTCGTCCTCATAGACGATGGTCCCGGCGTCGACGTCGCGGGAGAGGATGGGGACCTGCAGCACCCTGCCGGTCTTCCGGCACACCGGCAGGAACGGGCTGTAGGTGGCCCGGCGCTCAGGCCCCAGGGTCGGCAGCATGATCCCGTTCACCGCCTCGTAGCGCTCCAGCACCTTGAGCAGGACGGCGTCGAAGCGGCCGTTGCGGTAGCACTCGGTGGAACTCACCAGCTCGTAGTCGAAACCGAAGTCGTCGAGGAACGCGCACAGCCGGGCGTTGTTGTGGTGGCCGAAGCTGTCGTGGGTACCGAAGGGATCGGGGACCGAGGTCAGCGGCTTGCCCAGGTGTTGGGCCACCATCTCGCGGTTGGGGATGTTGTCGGGCACCTTGCGCAGGCCGTCCATGTCGTCGGAGAAGGCGAACAGCCGGCTCGGCAGGTCGCTCAGCAGGCCGAAGGCATGGCGCACCATGGAGGTCCGCGCGACCTCGCCGAAGGTGCCGATGTGGGGCAGTCCGGACGGTCCGTAGCCGGTCTCGAACAGCACGTAGCCCTTGTCCGGGGTCCGCCCGCCGAGGCGTTTGAGCAACGCCCGCGCCTCGACGAAGGGCCAGGCGTTGCTGTCGCGGGCGGCGTCCTCAAGCTCGGTCATGGCGGCGAACCTAGGAGCCGGCGGCGGCGGCGTCAACAACCTGCGCGGCGTCGCCGACCTCGCCGCCCGCCTCAAGACCCATCACTGGGCGGCGCCGGTGGCCTGTTTCGACACCGGCGGCGGCGAGGACTATGCCCTGGTCAAGTACGTCGCCCTGCGCCGGCTGGGGTTCCATCACCGGCGGCTGCGCGTGGTATGGGTGGAGGACGCCGGGACCGGGACTCATCACGCGGTGCTGACGGCGGCCCTCGACGGCCGGACCTTCGTCCTCGACAGCCGCTTCACCGGGATCGCCGGCGACCGCACGCTTCCCCACTACCATCCCTATTGCTCGGCCAACGAGGCCCGCTTCTCGCTCCACTGGGACCCGGGGGAACGGGGCGGGGTGATGGCCTCCCTCGACCGCCTGGCCCGCTGCCCCCGCGCCGCCTGAACGACCGCCATCATTCCCCCTGGCCGTCAATCCCCACATGGCGGTGGTCAAGGGACGGGTGCGGAAGCTGTGTTTACGGATTGGCGGCCTTGAAGGCGGTTCCGCCACGCGGTAGCCTTCCCGGCCTTCAACCCGAGGGGGCCCGCCATGAGCCAACGGACTTCCAATTTCGACGCCGAGCTGATCGAGGACCTGCGGGCCATCGTCGGCGACAGGCTGTCGAGAGCGGCGCCGGTCCTCGAACAGCACGGCCACGACGAGTCCTACCACGAGTGCCGGCCGCCCGACGCCGTGGTCTTCGTGCAGTCCACCGACGAGGTGGTGGGGGTGGTCGGGGCCTGCGCCAGGCGCAAGGTTCCGATCGTCCCCTTCGGCGCCGGGACCTCGCTGGAGGGCCAGGTGACGGCGCTCCACGGCGGGGTCTGCATCGACTTCACCCGGATGAACCAGATCCTGGCGGTCAACGCCCAGGACATGGACGTCACCGTCCAGGCCGGGGTGACCCGCAAGCAGCTCAACGAAGACCTGCGCCACACCGGCCTCTTCTTCCCGGTCGATCCGGGGGCCGACGCGACCATCGGCGGGATGGCGGCGACCCGGGCCTCGGGCACCACCACGGTGCGCTACGGGGCGATGCGCGAGAACGTGATGGCGATGTCGGTGGTCACCGCCGACGGCCGGCTGATCCGGACCGCCCGACGGGCCCGCAAGTCGGCGGCCGGCTACGACCTGACCCACCTGTTCGTCGGTTCCGAGGGGACGCTGGGGGTGATCTGCGAGGTGACGCTGAGGCTGTTCGGCATCCCCGAGGCGATGTCGGCCGCCGTGGTTTCGTTCCCGACCATAAAGAAGGCCGTGGATTCGGTGATCACCACCATCCAGTCGGGGATTCCCATCGCCCGCATCGAGCTGCTGGACGAAGTCCAGATGGACGCCATCAACCGCTATTCGGGGCTGGATTATCCGCTCCAGCCGACCCTGTTCCTGGAATTTCACGGCTCCCGGGCCGGGGTCCGCGAACAGTCCGAGGCCGTTCAGGGCATCTGCACCGACAACGGGGGCGGCGATTTCCGCTTCTCGACGCGGCCCGAGGAACGCGACCGGCTGTGGGAGGCCCGCCACGTCGCGGCCTACGCGGCGCTGGCGCTGGAGCCCGGGACCAAGCTGTTCGTGACCGATGTCTGCGTGCCCATTTCGCGGCTCGCCGAGTGCCTGCTCGAGACCAAGGTCGACATCGACCGATCGTTCCTCACCGCGCCCGTGGTCGGCCACGTCGGGGACGGCAACTTCCATCTCGCGTTTCTGGTCCACCCGGAGCGGCCCGAGGACATCGCCGAGGCCAGCCGCCTCAACGAACGGCTGGTGATGCGGGCCATCGACATGGACGGCACCTGCACCGGCGAGCACGGCGTCGGCCTCGGCAAGATCGACTTCCTGGCCGCCGAGCACGGCGAGGCGCTGGACGTCATGCAGGCCCTCAAAAGGGCGCTGGACCCCGACAACATCATGAACCCGGGCAAGATCTTCCGGGTTTAGAGCGTAAGCCTGCGTGGCGTTTGAACGCGGATTGATCGCGTGAGCGCGATCAATCCTGAAATGCTCAAGGGCGCCGCCGCAAGCGGGCTATTTGATCTTGGATTCCTTGAAGATCACGTGCTTGCGCACGACCGGGTCGTACTTGCGGAATTCCATCTTTTCGGTGGAATTGCGGGTGTTCTTCCTGGTCACGTAATAGAACCCGGTGTCGGCGGTGCTGACCAGCTTGATGAGGATGGTGGTGGGTTTGGCCATCGTCGGAAATCCGTATTAGAGCCTCAGGCGGCGAAACATAGCGGGCGCGCCGGCGGTGTCAAGGGCGGTGTCAAGGGCGCCGTCTATTCGACCGCCTCGGCGGTGGCGGGGGACTCGTACAGGGCCCGCCGGTAAATCTCCCGGTCGGCGATCACCTGGCGGGCGATCTCGGCCTCGACCGGCAGCCGGCGGCGCTGGGCCGGGCACGAGGCGCGCAACTCGCGGCGCCGGTCCTCCCCGCCGGCGCCGGTCTTGCGCCAGGCGCTCCGGGTCGGCGCGAACTTGGCCCTCTCGGCGATCAGCTCGGCGGCCACCCCGTGGACGTTTCCGGAGACCCCGCTGGTGCACAGGTCGGGGAACACGCCCAGGCCGTGCAGCAGGTAACCCGACGGCGTCATCAGGCGCGACCAGGTCAGGGTGACCTCGCCGTCGTTGGGCAGATGGATCACCGTCTGCACCGTGCCCTTGCCGAACGAGGCGGTGCCGATGACCACGGCGCGGCCGCGGTCCTGGAGGGCGGAGGCAACGATCTCGGCGGCCGAGGCCGACTTGCCGTCGACCAGGACCACCACCGGCAGGCCCTCGGCGATGTCCCGGCCGTCGGCCTCGTAATGCTGGACGCTGTCGGGATGGCGGCCGCGGGTCGACAGGATATTGCCCTGGGTAAGGAACAGGTTGGCCACCTTGACCGACTGTTTCAACAACCCCCCGGGGTTGCCCCTGAGGTCGATCACCAGCCCCTTCAGCTCGTCGCCGAGGGTCTTGCGGGCCTTCTTCATCTTTTCGGCGATGGAGCGCGAGGTGCGCTGGTTGAAGCTGGTGACCTTGAGGAAGACGATGCCGTTCTCGTGGCCGTAGGTGACGGTGGTGGGAACGATGTGCTTGCGTTCGATCTCGAAGCGTAGCAGCCGGTCGCTTCCCTTGCGTTCCACCGTCAGCTCGACCTTGCTGTGCACCTTGCCGCGCAACAGGGCGGTGACCTCGCCCTTGGCCAGCCCGGCCAGGGGGACGGCGCCGACGTGGGTGATGACGTCGCCCCGCTTCAGGCCGGCCTTGGCGGCCGGATTGTTGGGCATGATATGGCTCACCAGGACCCGTTCCCCGGTGATCCGGAAACGGATGCCGATGCCGCCGAAGCCCTCGCGTTTGGCGCGGTTGTCGCGGGCCTCCTCGGCCCCGGCGTAGCGCGAGTAGATGTCGAGGTTGGACAGCATCCCGTCGAACACCGCCTCGTAGAGCTTCTCCTCGGAAATCTCGCGCAGCTCGTCGGAGTTCCGCCGCCCCATCGCCGACACCTCGGAGGTCAGCGCCGCCCAGCCCTCGACGTCGTCGTCGCCCGGGGCCGGACGGCGGGCCACCAGGCGGTCCCCGGAGGAGACGACGATGGTGTCGCCGCTGCGGCCCACCGTCAGTTCGGGATCGATGGCCGACAGGCCGCGCATCCCTTCCAGGGCCAGCGCCGCCGGCGTCACCGGCTCGATGTAGCGCTCGCTGATCGAGCCGTAGCCGGCGGAGAAGATCTCGCTGGCGGCGTCCCGGGGAAACGCCGCGGCGTCCTCGGACGGGGGCAGGGGGACGGGCGCGCAGGCGGCGGCCAGCCAGGCGACGAGGACGGCGGCGGCGCGCATCGCCGGCCCGCGGAAGGGGTCAGATCGCGTCATGGGGCCGATTTTCCATGATTTCACGGCCTCCGTCACCCTTTGAATGCGGATCCGCGGCCTTCACCGCCGGCGCCCGGTGCGCATCGACCCCCGGCCGCCTCGCCGGCTGGCGCTGGCGTCGCGCTCGACCACTTCCATGATCATGCCGCCGGTCAGCGGGTTGGCCTCGATCAGCCGCACCCTGATCGCCTCGCCCAGCCGGTAGGTGCGTCCCGTGCGGCGTCCGCGCAGGGCCTGGCGGCGTTCGTCGTGTTGGTAGTAGTCGTCGGGCAGGCTGCGGATGGGAATCAGCCCGTTGGCCCCGGTGTCCTCAAGGGTGACGAACAGCCCGGCCCGGGTCGCCCCGGCTATGGTTGCCGCGAACTCGGTCCCCACCCGCTCGGCCAGGTAGGCGGCGGTGAAGCGATCGACGGCGTCGCGTTCGGCCTTGGCGGCGCGCCGTTCGGTGAACGAAAGGTGCTTGCCGAGCCCGGCCAGGTCCGCCTCCCCCTCCTCCTCCGCTTCCACCGGTCCGTCCTCGCCCAGGCCGAGGCCGGCGATCAGGGCGCGGTGGACCTGGAGGTCGGCGTAGCGCCGGATCGGCGAGGTGAAGTGGCAGTAGCGGCGAAGCGCCAGCCCGAAGTGGCCGATGTTGAGCGGCGCGTATTCGGCCTGGGCCTGGCTGCGCAGCACCATCTCGCCGACCAGCCGGGCCTCGCCGGCCGCCGCCGCCTGGGCCAGGACGCGGTTGAACACCGCCGGCGTCATCCGCTGGCCGCGGGCCAGCTTGAGGCCGATGCCGTCGAGGACCCGGCGAAGGCCCTCCAGCTTCTCCGCCGACGGTTCGTCGTGGACCCGGTACAGCACCCCCTTCCGCCGCTTGTCCAGGGTCTCGGCGGCGGCCACGTTGGCGGCGATCATGAACTCCTCGATCAGCTTGTGGCTGTCCAGCCGGGGCGGCGTCTCGATGCTCGCCACCTCGCCGAATTCATCGATCACGATGCGCCGCTCGGGGAGCTCCAGCTCCAGCGCCCCGCGCCGCTTCCGGGCCTTGGCCAACGCCCCGTAGGCGCCGTACAGGGGGTCGACGACGGTGTCCATCAGCCCCTCCGTGAGATCGTCGGGACGGCCGTCCCGCGCCGCCTGTATCCGGCCGTAGGTCAGGCGCGCCGCCGAGCGCATGACGGCGCGCGCGAAGCGGTGGCGGCGGACCTTGCCGGCGGCGTCGATCCACATCCGCACAGTGACGCAGGGCCGGTCTTCATCGGGGTTCAGCGAGCACCAGCCGTTGGACAGCGCCTCGGGCAGCATCGGCACCACCCGGTCGGGGAAGTAGACCGAGTTGCCCCGGCGGGTCGCCTCGACGTCGAGCGGGCTGCGTGGGGGGACGTACCAGGAAACGTCGGCGATGGCGACCACCACCCGCCAGCCGTCCGGATTGGCCGGATCGGTATCGGGCGCCGCCCACACCGCGTCGTCGAAGTCCCGCGCGTCGTCGCCGTCGATGGTCACCAGGGGGATGCTTCGAAGGTCTTCGCGTTCGTCCGCCGGGGCCGGTCCCGAGGCCGCCGCCTGCTCCAGGGCGGAGTCGGGAAACACGGTCGGGATGGCGTGGTCGTGGATGGCGATCAGGCTCACCGAGCGCGAACCGTCGGCGTCGCCCTCCAGGCGCTCGACGATCTTCGCCTTGCGCAGCCCCAGCCGGCTCCCGGCCATCACCTCGACGCGCACCAGCTCGCCGGGCACGGCGCCCAGGGATTCGCCGGTGGCGACCACCAGCTCGTGGCGCGCCCGCTTGTCGGTCGATCGGATGCGCCCCTGTCCCTCGACCACGTCGAACACCCCGAGCACGCTGGCCGGAGCGGTGGGAAGGCGCCGTATGGTGCGGGCCAGGTAGCCGTCGCCGTCGCGCTGCAGGCGGACCAGCAGCCGCTCCCCGGGCCCCGGCGCCGGCCGTCCCCGCCGCTCCGCAACCATGCGGATCACCGGCGGCGGACGGTCGTCGTCGTCCCAGGCCACCGGCCGGGCCAATGCCTCGCCGTCCTCGTCAAGGCCGGAAACCTCGACCACAGCCACCGCCGGCAAGCCGCCGGGCCGCTCCCGCCGGCCGGCGCGGCGGCCGATCTCGCCATCGCGCCGCATCTCGCGCAGCATCTTCTTCAGCGCCGCCTTCCGCTCGCCGTCGACCCCGAACGCCCGCGCGATCTCGCGCACCCCGACCTTCCGCGGGCTCTGGTTTACGTACTCGAGGATTTTATTCTTGCTTGGTAGAGATCTGGCCATGGGCTTCCCGGGAAGGGCTGGAAAGGGTTACGCCTTTCGGTATAGTGGACGGGGCGGATGCCTACCATCCCACGCGCCCGCCGCCGTAGGGCTGATGCGCTGTAAGGTAGGGACGAGGCACACCGCCCGCAAGGGGAAGGCGTTGGACGTTTCCGACTCCACCATGAAATTGTTCCAAATCGGCGGCATTATTGTTGGTGCCGTGTGCACCGTTGTCGCCACCGCGTATTTAATCATTGGGCACCACAAGAAAAAGAAGGTTGCGAGTAAGGTCATCAAAGTCTCCCGCGCCAAGCTGCCGGCCACGGAGGTTGAACTGTTCGGGCGTGATGACAAACTCAGGCTTCTCACCGATGCCTGGCACGATCCGGGCATTCGGGTGCTTAGCCTGATTGCCGGAGGTGGGGCAGGTAAGACGGTGCTGGTCAACCATTGGCTGGACAGCATGGATGCGAAGAGCTACAGGGGCGCCAAGTTTGTCTTTGGCTGGTCGTTCTATAGCCAGGGAGCGAGGGAGACCGAGGCTACAACAGAGCCCTTCGTCGAAGCGGCGCTAAACTTCTTCGGAGATCCGGACCACACGAAAGGTTCGGCATGGGAGAAGGCCGAACGGCTGGCAGGACTGATCCAGGCGGAACCGACGATCCTCGTCCTCGACGGCCTCGAGCCCCTCCAGCACGACTCCGGGGGAACCCTCAAGAGCCAAGTCCTGAAGTGGTTGCTCAGGGAACTCTGCGTCGGTAATTCCGGCCTCTGTCTGATCACCTCCCGCGTCAGGCTCGCCGATATCGCAGGCTGGGAGAAGAGCACCGCGCCGGTGATTGAACTGGAACCATTGTCGAACGAGGCGGGCGCGGCGTTGCTGGATGTCCTCGACGTGCGGGGGGGCGAGGAGGAACTGGAACAGGTTACTCGCGAGTACGAAGGACACGGGCTGGCCCTGACCCTGCTCGGCACCTACCTGGATGCCGTCCACGGGGGCGACCCGTCCCGACGGAACGAGGTCGGGCTGTTGCCTGGAGACCTTGAGCCAGGGAACTACGCCCGAGGGGTCATGGCGGCCTACGCGGAATGGCTCGGCGATGGGCCGGAGCTTGCGGTGTTGCGCCTGATGGGCTTGTTCGACCGCCCTGCCGAGGCCGGCCTGGTGGCCTCCCTGCGCCAAGAGCCGACCATCCCCGGGTTGACCGACGCCATTGCCGAGCTGGATCAAGCGGGGTGGCGGGCGGCGCTGACCCGGCTGCGCGGCCTCCGCCTCCTCGCCCCGGCGACCGCCGAGGCGCCCGACGACCTCGACGCCCACCCCCTGGTCCGCGCGTACTTCGGCGAGCGGCTCCGGGACGACAACCCCGAGGCTTGGCGGGCTGGCCATTCCCGCCTCTTCGACCATCTGGCCGCGACCGCCGAAGACCTCCCCGAAACCCTCGAGGCGATGACCCCGCTGTTCCGCGCCGTCACCCACGGCTGCGCCGCCGGCCGCCACCAGGAGGCCTACCGAGACGTCTACCGGCGGCGCATCCATAGGGGGAAAGAGTTCTTCATCTCCAGGAAGCTCGGAGCCTTTGGCTCGGAACTGACCGTACTCACCGGCTTCTTCGACCATCCCTGGAACCGCCCTGTCGACACCCTGTCCGAGGCCGCCAGGGGGTTTCTCCTCAACGAGGCGGGGATTGACCTACGGGCCATGGGGCGCCTCGACGAGGCAATCGCCCCCATGACGGCGGCGTTGGAATCGAACGAAGAGCGAGAGGACTGGAAGAACGCCGCAAGGGCAGCCGGCACCTTGAGCGAGCTCCACCTCGCCCGGGGCGCCATCGACGACGCGGTGGCGGTGGCGGAACGCTCGGTGAAGCTGGCCGACGACAGCGGCGACGCCTTCATGCGGATGGCCAACAGGACGATACTAGCCTACGCCAGGAACCAGGCCGGCGACCTCGACGCCGCCCGGACCCTCTTCGAGCAGGCCGAGGCCATGCAAAAGGAACGGGAACCCGATGTCCCCTTCTTCTACTCCCTCAGGGGCTTCCATTATTGCGACCTCCTGCTGGCCGACGGCGAGGCCGGGGCGGTCGCCGAGCGGGCCGCCACCACCCGGGAATGGGCCAGGAAAAATAACCTTAGTATTCTCACCATCGCCCTCGACACCCTGTCCCTGGGCCGGGCACGGTTGGCCGAGGCCGATACCGCCGCCGACCTGGACGCCGCCGGCGACCTGCTCGACCGGGCGGTGACCGGCTTGCACGAGGCAGGAGAACAAGAGTTCCTCGCCCGCGGCCTGCTCGTCCGCGCCGGGATATGGCGAATCAAGAAGGATAGGACGCAGGCCAGGGCCGACTTGGACGAGGTGTTGCGGCTGGCTGAGCGGAGCGGCATGCGGTTGTTCGAGGCCGACGCCCATCTGGAGTACGCCCGGCTCCACCTCGACCTCGGCCAGCCGGACCGGGCCCGCCCCCACTTCGAAACGGCCCGCGACATCATCGCCCAAACCGGCTACCGCCGCCGCGACCCCGAGGTCGCCGAACTGGAACAACGCCTGGCTTGAACCGGCGCGAAGCGCATTCCCTTCTGCTTCTCTGTGTCCTCTGTGGCTTTATCTTCCTCTGTGTTCTCTGTGTCGAATTACCCGGTTCGTTCAGGCTATCCGTTCGAACACCGCGCGCGGGATGAACGGGGTAATTTCACACAGAGGTCACAGAGGAAGATAAAGCCACAGAGGACACGGAGGAAGAAAAGGGGAATGCGCTTCGCGCGCCCTGTGTTGGCCGTGAGTCGAGCCCTTATTTCTTCTTCTTTTTCGCGGCTGGTTTGCGTTTGGCGGGTTTGTTGGCGGCCCTGGCCTTGAGGAGGGCGAGGGCCGTTTCCAGGGTCACGGTGTCCTCGGAGGTTCCCTTGGCGAGGTTGGCGCGCAGCGTGCCGTGCTGGACGTAGGGGCCCCAGCGGCCGGAGCGCAGGGTTACCGGCTTGGCGTCCTTGGGGTGGTCGCCGAGCGTCTTGACCGGCTTCCTGGCCGGGGCGTCGGCGATCAGGGCGACGGCCCGGTTGAGGCCGATGGTCAGCACGTCGTCGTCGCCCTTCAAGGACAGATAGACGCCGGTGTGGCGGATGTAGGGGCCGTAGCGGCCGATGCCGGCGGTGATCGTCTCGCCGCTCTCCGGGTGGACGCCGACCTCGCGGGGCAGGGCGAGCAGGGCCAGGGCCTGTTCGAGGTCGACCCGCTCGGCGTCCATGCCGCGGGCCAGGGAGACCCGCTTGGGTTTGCTCTTGGCCTTGGACCCGGCCTTGGCCGCCGCGGCCTCGCCGAGTTGCGCGTAGACCCCGTAGGGGCCCCGGCGCAGGGTCACCTCGAGGCCGCTCAGCGGGTCGCGTCCCAGCACCCGGGGGCCGTTGTCGGTGGCCGGCGCCGGTTCGTCGCCGGTGCCGACCAGCGGCCGGGTGTAGCGGCATTGGGGATAATTGGTGCAGCCGATGAAGGCGCCGTAACGGCCCAGCTTGAGGTTCAGCCGGCCGTCGCCGCAGGATTTGCAGAGGCGGGGATCGCCCTCGCCCTCGCCCTTGTCCTCGCGGAACAGGTAGGGGGCCAGCAGCTCGTCCAGCGCCTCCAGCACCTCGCGGCGGCCCAGCTCATTGGTCTTGGCCACCGCCTCGTTGAAGGCGGTCCAGAACTCGCGCATCACCGTCTTCCAGTCGATGCGGCCACCGGAGATGTCGTCCAGCTTGTCCTCGAGCTCGGCGGTGAAGGAGTACTCCACGTAGCGGGCGAAGAAGCTGCTCAGGAAGGCGGTGACCAGCCGCCCCCTCTCCTCGGGCACGAAGCGGCGCTTTTCCAGGCGCACGTAGTCGCGGTCCTGGAGCACCGAGATGATCGAAGTGTAGGTCGAGGGCCGGCCGATGCCCAGTTCCTCGAGGGTCTTGACCAGGCTGGCCTCGCCGTAGCGCGGCGGGGGCTGGGTGAAGTGCTGCTCGGGCGTCACCTTGCCCAGGGTCAGCGCCTCGCCCTCCTTGAGGTCGGGCAGGATGCGTTCGCCGTTGTCGCCCTCGGCGTCGTCCCGGCCTTCCCGGTAGAGGCGGAAGAAGCCGTCGAAGGCGACCACCGAACCGGTGGCCCGCAGCATCACCGCGCGCTCCGCCGAGGCGATATCGGCGGCCACCTGGTCGAGCACCGCGGCCTCCATCTGGCTGGCCACGGTGCGCTTCCAGATCAGCTCGTACAGCCGGCGCTGGTCGTCGTCCAGAGAGGAGGCGATCTTGTGCGGGTGGCGGGCGACGTCGGTCGGCCGGATGGCCTCGTGGGCCTCCTGGGCGTTCTTGGCCTTGGAGCGATAGCGGCGGGGCGTCTCGGGGATGTAGACCTCGCCGTAGGTCGCCCCGATCAGGCGCCGGCAGGCGTCGATCGCCTCGCCGGACATCTGCACGCCGTCGGTCCGCATGTAGGTGATCAGGCCCACCGTCTCGCCGCCGATGCGCACCCCCTCGTAGAGCCGCTGGGCGATCATCATGGTCCGCTTGGCGCCGAAATGGAGCTTGCGCGAGGCTTCCTGCTGGAGGGTCGAGGTGGTGAACGGCGGCGCCGGGTTGCGCCGGGTCTTCTTGCGCTCGATCTTGGCGACGGTGAACGAGGCGTCCTCGACGGCCCCCACGGCGCGCTGGGCGGCGGCGTTGTCGCCGAGCCCCATCTTGACCAGCTTGTGGCCGTCGAGATGGGTCAGCCGGGCGCTGAAGGAGGCCCCGGCCCGGGTCGTCAGGGCGGCGTCCACGGTCCAGTATTCCCGGGGGACGAAGGCCTCGATCTCGGCTTCGCGATCGCAGATCAGGCGCAACGCCACCGACTGCACGCGGCCCGCCGAGCGGCTGCCCGGCAGCTTGCGCCACAACACCGGCGACAGGGTGAAACCGACCAGGTAGTCGAGCGCCCGGCGCGCCAGGTAGGCCTCGATCAGCCCGGTGTCCAGCTCGCGGGGATGGTCGAAGGCGTAGAGCACCGCGCCCCGTGTGACCTCGTTGAACACCACCCGCTTGACGTCGATGCCGTCGAGCGCCCGCCTCTGGTCCAGCACCTCGCGGACGTGCCACGAGATGGCCTCGCCCTCGCGGTCGGGGTCGGTGGCCAGGTACAGGCGCCGGGCGCCCTTGAGGGCCCGGGCGATCTCGTTGATCCGCTTGCGGGCCTTGGGATCGACCTCCCAGTCCATGGCGAAGTCGGCGTCGGGACGCACCGAACCGTCCTTGGGGGGCAGGTCGCGGACGTGGCCGTAGCTGGCCAGCACGGTGTACCCGTCACCCAGGTAGTGATTGATGCTCTTGGCCTTGGCAGGCGATTCTACGACAACGACGTTCATGGGAATTCTCAAGTAGGCAGACGGCTTTCCAAAATCAATGAAACCCTGTTGCCCGGATGGCGTTCCAGGCGGCCCGCGAGCTCCAACTCCAACAGCACCATGGAGACCACGGGAGCGGACAAATGGCAGTTGCGGATGATTTCGTCAACCATCACCGGCGCCGGGCCAAGACCATCGACGATCTCCCGGCGCCCCGAATCGACCTCGTCGGGACCCGGCGAGGTCGGTGAAGGAGCTTTGAAATCAAGGGTTTCGCCCTCCGCCAGCGGTTTGCGGAGCATCGGATCGAGGACCTCGAAAACGTGCTCGGCGGATTCGGTCAGCACCGCCCCGTCGCGGATCAGGCGGTTGGTTCCCTGGGATCGGGGGTCGATCGGCGAGCCGGGAACGGCGAACACCTCGCGGCCCTGTTCAAGCGCCATGCGGGCGGTGATCAGCGAGCCCGAACGCAGTCCGGCTTCGACCACCACGACGCCCCGCGCGATCCCCGAGATCAGCCGGTTACGGCGCGGGAAGTGACGGGCCAGGGGCCGGGTCCCGGGCGCCATTTCGGAGACCACGACGCCGCGCCCGACGATGTCCCGGTAGAGACCGGCGTTCTCTTCCGGGTAGATAACGTCGATGCCTCCGGCCTGCACCGCCACGGTGCCGGTCTCCAGGGCCCCCTGGTGGGCGCTGGCGTCGATGCCCCGGGCCAGCCCCGAGACCACCACCAGCCCGCCGGCGCCGAGCTCGGCGGCCAGCCGGGCGGCCAGACGGCGGCCGTTGATCGAGGCGTTGCGGGCGCCGACCACGGCCACCGCCTCGTTCCCCAACAGGTGGCAGTGGCCAAGCACGGCGAGCACCGGCGGCGCGTCCTCGATATGGGCGAGCAGCGGCGGATAGTCGGGCTCGATTCGGGCCACCAGGCGGCCTCCCAATCTCTCCAGGGTCTCCATCTCGCGCTCGGCGGCCGCCCGGGGGCAGACCTTGATCGCCTTCGCCCGGCCGCCCCGGCGCGACATCTCGGGCGCCGCGCGCAACGCCGCGGAGGCCGAGCCGAAGGCCTCCAGCAGCCGGTAGAAGGTGACCGGGCCGACGTTCTCCGAACGGATCAGCCGCAGCCAGTCCAGCCTCTCGGCGGCGCTCAGGGAACGGGCCGGGGAGTCGGTCATGGCGCCGGACCTTGCGTCATGGCGGGACGGGGCGTCAAGCCGGGGCGGATATCGGGGTTGACCATGGGCTTCTCGCGGCGCCGGTAAATGTTCGTTAAATGTTCTAACAAATTTCGCTTTCGTTGTGCAAGTAAAAATCGCCACAAGGTTTATGATCTCCCAACGCCACATCCTGCTCGTCCGAAGGGACCGGGATTCGGTGCCCTCGAACCGGGCGAACACCTGGGTCACCGCCCCATCGCCGCGGCCGCCGTCATCGTCGCCGGGATCATGGTCGTGCTACTGGCCGGGTGACGCCCGATGGCCGAAAAAAAATCTCGCCCCCTGTGACAGCCGTCACAGCGCTCCGGTCGCTGGGATGGGATAATGGCGCCTATGTTTCACGTTATGTGATGAGTGTTTTTCCTCTCCCTGCAAAACTCGCCGGGCCGCAATGGCCCGGCATTTTTTTCGCGCCGCCGCCCGTTCACTTGCAACTGGGTTGCAGGTTGACGAACCCCCATCCGAAGATGTCGTCCTTGCCCGAGGCGCCGAGATCGATGGTGTGGCCGCGCATGAACTTGCGCAGGGCCGACGGTTTCCTGGCCGCCCCCCGTTCGATCTCGAGCGCCAGCAGCACCGAGACGAAGGGGGCGGCGAACGAGGTTCCGCTCTGCAGGCGTCCGCCCCCCGGGACCGCCGTATAGACCTTGACCCCGGGGGCGGCGAAGTCGATGTACTTGCCGCTGTTGGCCTTCGAATAGATGACCCTGCCGGCGCCGAAGGCGGTGACCGCGAGGACGTCCTTGTAGGCCGCGGGAAAGGCCGGCTTGTTGCCCTTCTTGCCCCAGTTGCCGGCCGCCGCGACCATGATCATGCCCTTGGAGCGGGCGCGCTCGAAGGCCATCCGCACGACCTTGTTGTCGGTCCCGGCGACCGACAGGTTGATGACCTGGACCCGTTTCCGGGCCAGCCAGTTGACGGCCTTGAGGAGGCCCACGCCGCTGCCCACCACGCGCCCGGTTTCGTTGACCTCGAACATGTTGGCGGCCATCAGCTCGGCGCCCGGCAGCAGTCCTCCCCAGTTCGGCTTGCCGACCAGCATCGAGGCGATCGCCGTGCCGTGGTCGGCCTTTCCCGGGCGGCGGGTCTTCTTGTGGAAGGACTTGTAGACGATCTTCTGGCCCGACAGCGCCGGGTGCGTGACGTCGACCGGCGAGTCGATCATCCCCAGGCGGATGCCGCCACCGCACCCGGGGGTCGCCTTGCGCCACCCGATCAGCGCCCGGGGGACCTGCTTCTGGTAGTCCTTGAGGGCCTGGGCCTGGAAGCTGTGGTTGGCGTCGACGACCAGGCCGGGGAACCGGCCGCGCAGCATCTTGCGCGCCTCGGGTACGTTCATGCCCGCCGGAATCCGCAGCCGGTAGAGATTGATCGACAGCTCGACCAGCTGCACCCTCTCGGTGACCGAGAAGCCGAGCTGGCGCACCGCATCGATGAACCGCTCGGGCGGGTTGGCGACGATCACCTCGCCCTTCTCGTACTCGTTTTCCGGCGACGAGAAGGAACCGAAACCGCCGCCGCCGCCCAGCGTCGCCGTGACCTTGGCCGAGGTCGTCGGCTTTTTCTTGTCGGCCTTGGCGCTGACGACGATTCCCTTGCCGGTGCGCGCCATTTCGTCGGACTTCTTGGTGGCATCCAGGCTGGCCACCAGGATCCAGATACCGACCACCCCGACCAGCACCACGCATAACCCGCCAACCACCCAACGAACCATTCGAACGCTCCCCCTGCCAGTGACCCGCATCGGACACATGGTACCCAACAGTGCGAAAACCGTAAACGAACTTCGACCGCCAGGGGCGTGTTCACGGTCCTTTGTTGGGCCGTGATCGCTCGGCGTGGGTGTAATCTCCAAGGAACCGGAGGCCGGCGACGGCGAGGTCAAGGTGGCGACATCACCGTGCGCGGGCGCGCCGTGCCGACCACGGTCTACGCCATCCGCGCGTGGCCGGAAACATGATCGGGGATGGAACGGCGAAGGCGGCTTATTTGTTGGCGACGCCGGGAATCCGCGAGACCTCGCCCTTGGGGTCTTTTTCCAGGTATTCGGCCACCGTCTCGTAGGTCTTGGCGTTGGTGTCCATCTGCTCCTTGATCGCCGGGTTCTGGCTTCCAACGCCACGGAAGAAGTTTGCTGCATTGCGAAGCAGGCTTGCGGCAAGCTCGGCGGTGGTGGTCATAAGCGGTTTCCCTCTCACGCGCTGAGCTCAACCTAACATAGGGATTCTCTCCGGGTCACGGAGAAATGGCCCCTATACCAACGGTCCTGGATATTGACCCCTTGCGACGGTCTTCCGAGGTTTCCGGCTAGGAGCGGGGCGCGCCGTGATGCCGGTGCATCACCAGCGCCGCGCGACGACGCCCGGAAGCCTCGGAAGACCGCCCGAAGGGTCGCTTTTCCCGCCCCCTCGGGGCGTCGGGAACGCTTGACGATGCGCCAGCATCGCCGGCGCGCCCCCTCCTGGCGAAGGAACGGGAAAAGCGATCGCAAGGGGTCAATATCCAGGACCGTTGGTATAACCCCGGCGCCCGACGTCGGGAGCCCGCGGAGGATGTCCCCGGCCAAGGGCAATGACCGGCGGTTAATGGGCCGCAGAGCTTCCGGGCGCCGGAGCGGAATGTTATGGTCGGCGCCCGAGGAGAGCGACGGCGGGACATCGGTTCACTCGCGAGGATGCACGACATGGCGCGGATACGGGTTTTCTTCACCACTATATCGCTCATCCTGACAATCACGATCGTCATGATCGCCATAGCCGAGGGACTCGGGCGATATGCCGTAAGGTATTTCAAGGCGAACCAGGATATTCTCGTCGTCAATTACACCAGCGACAATATCCGGCGGCTCTACAATACCGAAACCCCAGAATTCTACTCCGAAGTCATGCGCGAAGGCTGGGGCTTTGGGGTTTCCGTGGCCTATGAGCCGTTCGTCGAATTTTCCATGCTGCCATACCGCGGCCGGCACGTGACCGTCTCGGAACAGGGATTCCGCTCGACTCCCGACGGGCCGTGGAACCTGGATGTTCCGGGGCGGAGGGTCTTCGTTTTCGGAGGATCGACCGGTTTCGGCCTCGGCGTATCCGACCGGGAAACGATCGCCTATCAACTCGAGGAACTTCTTCATGCCTCGGGGCTCGACGATGTTACGGTCTTCAACTTTTCCTCGGTCGGATATTACTCGACCCAGGAACGGACCCTCCTCGAACGCCTTATCAATCAAGGCCAGATACCGGACGCCGTCGTCTTCATCGACGGATTGAACGATTTTCTGTTCTGCGATATTCCCGACCGAACGGGGATGAGCGATAAACTCGAAAGGCTGTTTTCAGGCCCTTCCCGGGTCACCTTCCTTCAAACCCTCAAGCGTCGGTCGAACATCGTCAAGGTGATCAACCATTTCTCCGGCAAGCGCAGAATCGACCCCCGCCCTCAAGGATATTGTTCGGAAATGACCGACAAGATAGATCCGATCATCCGCCGCTTGAACAGCAACCGGCGGATGATCGCCGCCATCGCCGACGACCAAGGTGTTTTTTCGCTGTTCGTCCAACAGCCGGTCACCTCATTCGCCTTCGACGAAAACAGGTTCCCGGTACGGATCGACGGCAAGCCGGCAATCGAATTTTCCCCGATCGTCGCCGATGGATACCGCAAGATCCAGGATCTAAAGGCCAAGGGACGGATGTTCGCGAAGAACGTTCTGTGGCTGGAAAAGGAAGAAATCGCGCAAAACCAATATATCGATTCGGTTCATTACAGCCCGCAGTACAATCGCCATATCGCCTTGCGGATCATGGCGGCATTGCGCCCGGGGTTGATGGAATAACTAGCCCTCCACCCTCCAGCCCTTGAGGCGGTCGAAGATTCCCTCGTCGGAGTCGCCCCCGCCGCGGTTGAGGTTGAACCGCGGCGACGTCAGTTGGCCGACATTCTTGAAAACCAGGCGCAGCGTCAAGATGTCGTTGGGCTTGAGGTCACGGTCTTCGAAGTGCTGGCGCACGAAGCTGGCGATGAATTTGAAGCATTCATCTTCATAGGACACGTTGAGTCCGGAAGAAACCATCCCCGAAGGGCTGCTCAACCGCTTGGTCGAGGTCAAGAAGGCCTTCCAATTCTCATAGGGGATGGTCGAGATGGAGCCGCGGATCTCCTCGCGGTCACCGAAGCCGCCGGTTCCCGTCTCGCCGTCGATGAAGATGTGGCCGATGCCCAGGCGCAGCCACTGTGGTCCGACCGCAAGGCGGCTTTCGCTGCGCCGTAAGCTCAGGTTGTCCTTGTCGACGCGGAACCGATGATCGATTTTCAGGAATTCACTGGGGTCGACCGAGACCCTGCCGACGAAGTCCGACAGGTGATCCTCGAGCCCGGATCCCTCCACGAACTTGTGGTCTTCGCGAAACCGAAAGCTCTGGCCGATGAAGAAGCCGCTCTTTCCCTCGCGGCTGTAATTCCCCGTCCATTTCAGCCCGTAATCGATGCGCTGACCGCCTTCGATCCGGTCGATCCCGGTGTAGCGGTTGGGGCTTAGCAGGTTGGAGTCGTCGAATTCGAAATCGAGGCTGTCCTCGTTGGGGATTTTCCACTGGTTGCCGGTGTTGGGGGCGATCGTGAGGGCGGCGATCGGCTCGATGATGTCGCTGGAAGAGCCCTCGGTGCGGACCAGGGGAAGCCGCCATTGCAGGCTCATCTGGGGAAACACGCGCCCCGTGAAACCGGTATATTCCTTCGACCCGCTCACATTCTTCTGGTCGCCGACGTAGTATCCATCCCCCTGGAGGGTGGCCGAGAGTTCGTATATCTCCCCCATCCGGGTGGTGTAGGGCAGATGCCAGCCGCCTTTCGCGGAAAGGCGGTTGCTGCTGGTGCCTCCGTTCCTGTTGAGGGTCATGGCGTTGCCGTCAAGGGACCAATAGGAGCCGAGGGTTCCCGGTTCGCCGACATGGTTGAAGTCCATCGAGGTGGCGAACCCCGGCGGCGTCGTGAACCCCGAGACCCCGCGCAGGTCCTGGAAACTGTAGACATCGACTCTGGCGTAGTTGCGCTCCCGGAAGCCCTCGGCGAAGGCGTTGGAGGTCAGCGTCTGCGGGGAATGGAACCCGTAACGGCGGAGATAGGTGTCGTCGGTGGAGCGTTCGATTTCGAACCCCCAGCGCCAGGTGTCGTCGATATCGAACCGGCCGTCGCCCGAGATATGGCCGCGGTTGCGGGGCATCCCGTCGGAATTGTTTTCATCGCTTTCCCGGGTCATGCTGGCGTAGACCTTCATTTCGCCGGTGGCCATGCGCTGGCGGTATTCGCCGGCCAGCAACGCCTGTTGGCCGCCCACGAACCAGACCGGTTCGAAGGTGAAGTCCCGGTCGGGGGCGATATTGAAGTAATAGGGGGTCTGCAGGAAGCCGCCGAGATCGGAATCGGTGCCGTAGCTGGGCATCAGGAAGCCGCTCTCGCGCTTCTTTCTCGGGTCGGGATGGGACAGGTAGGGAAGATAGAATACGGGGACGCCGTAGATTTCCATGAAGACGTCCTTGTATTCGATGCGTTGCAGCTTGTCGTCGTGGTTGATCTGATAGGCCTTCAACTGCCACAGCGGCGGGCGCGTCGGGTCTTCCTCGCACAGCTTGCACGGTGAATAGACCGCCTTGTAGAGCGTGGTGTTGCGCCCGGCGCTGCGCCGCCCGGCGGCTCCCGCGGCCTTCGAATTGTCGGACAGCAGGTAGCGCAGGTTCCGGGCGATTCCGTCCTTCATGTCGCTGGTCAGCTCGAAATAGCTGGCGAACATGATGTCGCCGCTCGGTTTGAGAAGGCTGACGTTGCCCGAGGCGGTGATGACGTCTTCGCGCTGATTGAAGGTCAAGTTGTCGGCGCGCAGGATCTCCTCGCCGCGGATCACCTCGACGTTGCCCGAGGCGACGATGTGCCCAAGTTCCCGGTAGTGGGTCAGCTCGTCGGCATAAAGTATAATTCGAGCATCTTCGTCTCCCGATGGCTGAGCGCAAACCACTTGGGGTGCCGCGACGCCCGCGGCGACAATAATGGATGACAGAATTTTCCGTAAGCCGCTCATTTTGATATTATTTTCCGCCTCGATTGAAGAACTTCGAGCGGTTTGTACCCCCAGGAAAAACGGTCGGGGATCATAGAAGAGTTCAAGACACGGCGCAACCGACTCACCCATCGGCCAGTCCCCGGCGAATGAAAAAGCCGGCGCCAACGCGCGCCGGCTTAGGACCAGCGGTCCTTATACCAAAGGTCATTGATAGTGACCCGGAAGTTCCGCTCGGCTACGGACGGGCGGCCTGCTTGATCACCTCCAGCGTCATGTCGACGGTCTTTCGCCACGAGAAGTCGCGCGAGCGGGCCAACGCCCGCTTGCCGATGTCGCGGCGCATCCCGGCGTCCATGAGGAGCCGGCTCAGCGTCGAGGCCATGTCCTCGACGTCCGCCGGGTCGAAATACAGCGCCGCCTCCCCGAGGACCTCCGGCATCGCCGCCGTATTGGAACTGGCGATCGGCGCCCCGCAGGCCATGGCCTCGACCAGGGGATTGCCGAAGGTCTCGACACTGGACGGGAACACGAAGACGGCGCAGCGATGGTAGAGGTCGGCCAGGTTGGTCGGAGAGACCTCGCCCAGGAACTCGACGTGGGGCTCCAGTCCTTCCTCGGCGACGATTTTCTTGAGGGATTGGTAATAATCCTCGTCGATGGGCCGCCCGGCGACCTTGAGGACGACGCCGGGATGGGTGGCCCGCAACCGGGCGACGGCGTACAGCAGGTTCCTCAGGTTCTTCTGAACGTAGATGTCCGAGACCGCGAGCAGGAACCCCTCGCGGCGGGCGCTCTCAGCCGGCGGCGAGAAGATCTCACCGACGCCATGGGGAATCACCGAGATGCGCCCCCTGGCCAGGCGCAGCAGAACCTCGCCGAGCGACCGCCGGGCATAGTCGGAAACCGCGATCGCGCGGCTACAGAACAGCAGGGAGAGCGCCGTGCCGAGGTAGACCATCGCCCAATAGGCCAGCTTGACCGGACGCCGTTCGACGAAGACGACGCTCAAGGCGTTGCGGACCAGGATCACCGAATTGCGGGCCAGGAACGGCCCGTAGTTGGCCGGAGAAAAGGTGACGTCGGCGCCGATCCGGCGCGACAGCCTGGGCAATTCGCGCTGTTCGTTGATCTGTAGCCTCCAGAAGCCGGTCTTGAACGACAGGAAGTGGACCGTCACGTTGTCGAGGTTCGCCGGCAGAAGGTCCCGTTGTTCCTCGTGGAGGCACAGGTGGACCTCGATCCCGGGATCTTCGGCGAGCAGCGGCAGGACGTTGTGAAGGTAGGTGATCCCGCCCCCGCTCTTGGAATGCAGGCCGTTGAAGAGGAGCCGGAGCGGTCGTTGGGCGTCGCGGGCCAATACCGCTTGCAGGCCGCCCAGGATCGTTTCCACGTGGTGGTCCCAGGTGTAGAACGCCAACGCCCGTTTGCGGGCATTGCGCCCGGCGGCCTGCCGCCACTGGGGGTTTTCGACCAGGAAGCGGACGGCCGCCGCCAGTTCGCCGGTGTCGCCGGGAGTCACCAGGATGCCGCATTGCTCCTCCCCGGGCGGCCCCGCCCCCGGCGACAGCGAGCCGACCGTGGATGCGCCGCGCAGCACCTCGCCGATCTGGTAGAGGTTGCTGGCGATCACCGGCCGCCCGCTCGCCAGGTACTCGAACAGCTTGGTCGGCGAACCGAAGAACGGCGAGCTGTCCGGGTTGGGGATGTGGGGCGACACCAGGATGTCCGAGGCCGCCATCAGCAACGGCGTGTCTTCCGGGGCGATCAGTCCGGTGATCGTGCAATAGGGGGCAAGCCGGGGATCCGACACCGTCTCCTCGACCAGGGGCCGCTTGACGCCGTCGCCGACGAACACGACGTGGATCTTGCTGTCGGCCAGCCATTGGGGGTCGGAGACGGCGATCTCGCGCAGGCTCCCGGCCAGCACCTCGGCCCCGTGCCAGTGGCCGAAGGTGCCGACGAAGGTGACGACGACCGCATCCCGGGGAATCCCGAAGTGACGGCGCGCCTCGGTAATGCGGGGCGGGGAATAGCGTTTGGGATCGAAGACGGTGGGATCGACGCCGTTGGGACAGGCGACGACGCGTTCCGGTTCCACGCCTCGGGCGATCACCTCGTCCCTGAGGACGTCGGAAACCGTGACCACCAGGTGGGCATGGCGCAGGCAGGCCGTCTCCGCCATCTCGGCCAGCCGTTCGAAGAACAGCGGGCGGCCCCAGTTCCTGGCGATCCACAGTTCCGATCCGTTGTATTCCATGACCAGCGGCCGTTTCCACCGGCGCGACACGACCACCCCGGTGAAGTTGCCCTGGGAATGGCGCTGGTAGATGAAGCCGTAACGCTCGGCGGGCATGTCGAGGACCGTTCTGATGAAGTTGTCGTTGTGGCGGTAGTGGTTCATCTCGCGCGGGATCACGTAACTGCGCGGCGGCTTGATCGGACGAATCTCCAGGTTCTCGCTGTGGGGCAACGCCACCGGCGTTTCGGCGGACGCGAAGTCGACCCCGTAGCCCTTGCCAAGCATGCCGCCGATGACGCCGTTGGTATGGGCCACCGCGCCGCCGGCCTGGACGCCGAGCCACAGGTTCGTCTTGAGATAGAGGACGCGCTTGGCCCCATGGCCGGCGACCGCGATCCGCGGCGCGCGCAGCAGCCGCCCCAGCCGTATCCAGCCCCAGAGCAGGGTCAGGGCGCCGTGGACGAAGCCTCCGCCCATCATCAGGACGCCGAAAAGGCCGGCGCCCCACCCGAAGCCCCGGGTCGAGAAATCGGGCTCGACCACGAACCGGTCCCTGGCCCGCGAGAACAGGCACAGGACCTTCAGAAGCGGCAACAGGACCCGCCCGGTTTCGTCGACCACCGGCAGATAGAGGGTATCCACCTTCAGCGCCCGGAAGACCCCGAGAACATCCAGGTAACCGCCGGCGGTGATGTTGGAGATCACGATCTGCTCCGGCTTCACGCCCAGTCTCTCGGTGAACCGCTCGATGTAGTTGGTGGTCAGCGGATACTGGGTGACGAGGTAGTTGCTGGCGGTCATCGGGCGAATCCCGGGCGGCCTGGCGGACCGGGCCTGGCGGCCGGTCGAAGACGCCCGCGGGCCAGCCGGTGGGAGTGAGCGATAAAGCTGCTCATCTTGCGTACTCGTCCTTCGGAAAATTCTCGATCTCCGCCCGTCGCCGATAATGTCCCATTTCTTGAGGGCGGAATAAACTTTCTCAAGACTTTCCGGTTTTCCGTGTTTTGGGGGCTTTGTTGCTAGGTGTGATACCAAATCTCCTAAATTAGTTCGCAACCATGGTTTTGAACTAATTTAGGAGATTTGGCCTTACTCGATTTGGTCGATTAGGGATGCCAGTCGGCCAGCCATGAAGGTGCCGACAGTCCTTAATCCCTTCGGAGTCAGGTGGACGGAGTCGGTGAAAAAGGCATCACGGGGCTGCAAGGCGGCCTCGCTCCACTCCTCGAGGTCGATCAGCGCCAGGCCGCGTCGCTGGGCCAGGGCGCGCAGTTCCGAGTTGTAGCTTTCGGTGATCCGGGCCAGTACGAACGGGTTGTCGGTGAACATGGGCAGGTGCCCGATCCGGAGCGCCTTTTCCGAAGGGTCCTCGAAGGTCGTGAACAACCCCGGCAGGGTGACCAGGACGACCCGGCTGTCCACGGATTTGAATTCTTCGACGATCCGCACGATCTCGCCCATGAACGGCGGCGTGTAGGTTTCGAGGTCATCCAGATCTCGATCGTCGCGATCGGGCCTGAGGTCCCTCTGGTACATTTCCAGGGCGTACGTCTTATTGTCCATGGACAACGTGGTCAACAGCAAGAACGCCTTCTTGACCAGCCAGATCAAGCGAAACCGGTTCTCGAGCGCATCGGCCCACGGGGGATCGGAATAAAGGGGATTCCAGCCGATGTAGAGGATGACGATCTCCGGCTCGAGGTCCTTGTAGCGGTCGATCTCGTAGAGGATATTGGCCGGAAAATAGCCCTCGACCCCGCCGTTGATAACCTCGGCGATCTCTCCACCGCTGTTGAGAAGACCCTCGATGATTCGCGGGTAGCTGACCGCGCCCAGGCCGAAAGTCACCGAATCCCCCAGCGCCAGGATACGAACCCGGGAATGGAAGCGGTCGATTTCAGGGCCCTTGAAGCCGTCCTGGTTGACCCGGAAGATTTCTTCGGACCTGCCTTCCCAGGTCGCGGGATCGCTCTCCAGCGCCTTGGCCCCGACCGTCCGTCCCGCCTTCTCCTTGTCGGCTGCCAGCTCCGCCACCGTCGCCGAATACCCGGGCCGCAAAACCCAGTGGTAGCCGCCCCGGGGGGATGGCATTTCGTAGGGATCGAGGATAAGACTGCTGCGCAGAATGTCGGAGATGACCGGTGCGAACTTGATTTCGTCCTTGAAGGCGAAGACCATGCGGGCTCCCCCTTCCATCAGGAGCAGGGAAAAAAGGAACCCCAGCAGGACCGCGCTCAGGCGGACGGTAAGTCTGAATTCCCTGTTGCTTGATGACATGTCGGAAATGACCGATTCGATTTCACCTTTGCCGGGCCGACCCTGGATGGACGACCCGCCGCCACCTATGGACCGGCAGGAGTTCCGCCGTCACCCCATCGTAGAGAAAACGTCATGTGCGGCATAGCTGGCATCCTGCATTTTGATCGCCATAGGGAGGATATGACGCCTGCGCTGCGGACGATGGCCGACGCCATGGTCCACCGGGGCCCCGACGGCGACGGCTGTTGGGTGTCCGATGACGGGCAGATCGGGTTCTCCCACCGCCGCCTGGCCATCGTCGATTTGTCCGATTCCGCCGCCCAGCCGATGGCCAACGAGGACGGAACGGTGTGGATCACCTACAACGGCGAGGTCTACAACCACGTCCCCCTGCGCCGCGAACTGGAGGCCGCCGGCCACCGCTTCCGCTCCGACCATTCCGACACCGAGGTCCTGGTCCACGGCTACGAGGAATGGGGCATCGACGGCCTGGTCGATCGGCTCGACGGCATGTTCGCCTTCGCCCTGTGGGACCAGGGCCGCAAGCGGCTGAGCCTGGCCCGCGACCGGGTCGGCATCAAGCCGCTGTACTTCACCCGGGCCGGCGGCGGGTTCAGGTTCGCCTCCGAGATCAAGGCCCTGCTCAGCGATCCGGCGGTACCCCGCGACATCGAGCCGGCGGCGCTCAACCACTTCCTCAGCTTCCTGGTGGCGCCGGCCCCGCTGACCATGTTCAAGGACGTCTTCAAGCTGCCCGCCGGCCATGTCATGGAAGTCGAGGCAACCGGCGCGGCGCGGGCGCGATGCTACTGGCAGGCCGTGCCGGGACGCGGCATCGCCCCCGAAGAGGTCGCCGGGATGGCGGAAGCGGAACGGGAACGCTTCTACATCGACGGCATCCGCACCCGCCTCGAAGCCGCCATCGACAAGCGGATGATGTCCGACGTGCCGTTCGGGGTGTTCCTCTCGGGCGGCATCGATTCGTCGGCCAACGTGGCCCTGATGAGCCGCCTGACGGAGCGCCCGGTGGAGACCTTCACGGTCGGCTTCAAGGACCACCCCCACCTCAACGAACTGGATTACGCCGAGCGCGTGGCCACCGACTTCAAGACCAACCACCACCAGGTCCTGATCGACGAGACGGACATGACCGGCTACCTGGCCGATCTGATCCACCACCAGGACGAACCGATCGCCGACTGGGTCTGCATCCCGCTCTACTTCGTCTCCCGCCTGGCCAAGGACAGCGGGGTCACCGTGGTCCAGGTCGGCGAGGGCTCCGACGAGCAGTTCTGCGGCTACGACAGCTACATGACCTATCTGGGGCTGCACCGGAGGTTCTGGGACCCCTACCGCAGGTACGCCCCCGGGCCGTTGAAGCGCGCCCTGTCGGGGGTCGCGTCGTCGCTGTCGCGTCTGACCCCCCGGCTGGACAAGTTCACCGAGGTGCTGGGCCGGGCGGCGCGGGGCCAGGAGCTGTTCTGGAGCGGCGCCAACGCCTTCTGGAACGTCCACAAGAGGCGCCTCCTGGCCGGCCCCGTCGGCGCCGGGGGGTGGCCGGAGCTGGCCGCCGCCGGGCTCGACACGAGCGGGCTGGCCGAACCCGACTCCGGGGCGGTGATCGACGCCTACCTGGGCCCGTTCGACCGCGCCCATCCGGGGCGCGACGCCCTGACCCGGATGATCCACGCCGAGTTCCGCCTGCGCCTGCCCGAGCTGCTGCTGATGCGGGTCGACAAGATCGCCATGTCGACATCGGTCGAGGCGCGGGTGCCGTTCCTCGACCACCGGCTGGTCGAGTTCACCATGGATATCCCGATGGCGTGGAAGGTGCGCGGCGGGGTGACCAAGCACATCATGAAACGGGCCATGGAGGACCTGCTGCCGCGCGACATCGTCTACCGCAAGAAAATGGGTTTCGCCGCCCCCATGGCCCAATGGCTGCGCGGCGACTTTGGCCGCCAGGCGGAAGCCGCGGTGCTTGGATCGGGCCTGCTGGAGCGGGGGTTCCTGGACCGCGGCCATATCGCCGCCCTGTTCGCCGGCCACCTGGACGGCCGCCGGGACAACGCGCTCCACCTGTGGGCGCTGTTCAACCTGACGGCTTGGTACGACCACTGGATTGCCGGACGGGAACGTATCTGACCGATGGGCGTTAACGCCTAACAAGGAGGATCGACTATCCGACGATAGCTTCCATGTGGCTCAGAAACGCGCTGACATGATGATCCCAAGTATATCGATTGACGGCGAGTTTACGAGCATTTTGGCCGGCCAGCGTTCGCCATTCGGCCTCTTCTGTTAAGAAACGGAGCGCCGTCGCCAAGGCGACTTCGTCATTCGGCGGGACGAGAACTCCGCATTGTGTTCCGTCGGCTTGCTTCCCCAGATTCTCGAGATTGTTAACTCGCGGGCACCCGTCCAGCACGTCGCGTATTTGGGCGAGGTCGCTGGCGATCACCGCTCTTCCCGATGCCAGATACTCAAACAGCTTGATCGGAGACCCAAAAAAAGGAGAGCGGTCGGGATTGGGAACATGAGGCGAGACGAGAATGTCCGATGCCGCCATGAGCGCCGGCGTTTCGTCGCGGGAAACGAGGCCGGTCAGGGTGTAATACGGTCGGAGCCCGGGCGGGGAAAGGATCTCCTCGACCACCTTCTTCTTCGTGCCGTCACCGACAAAAGCAACGTGCAGGCCGCTCCGGGTGAGCCATTCCGGATCGTCTTCGGACATATGCTTGAGCGCCCCTGCCAGAATTTCCGCTCCGTGCCATTGGCCGAAAGTGCCGACGAATGTGGCGATGACGCCTTCCGGAGGAAACCCATATCTTTCGCGTATCGCTTTGATCCGATGCGGGGAGAAAAGGTTGGGATCGTAGTCGGTGGTGTCGACGCCGTTCGGATGCGAAACGATTCGGTTCTCTTCGACGCCACGCGTGATGAGTTCCTCACGCAGGGTTTCCGACACGGTCACGATCATATGAGCGTGTTTCAGGCAGACCCGTTCCACTCGCTCGGCTAGTTTCTCGAACACAAGTAGGCGGCCCCAATTCCGAGACAGCCAGACTTCCGATCCGTTGTATTCAAGAATCAGCGGCAGCCCACGCAAACGCGACAATAGCACACCGGCGAAATTTCCGAGCGAAATGCGCTGGTAGATAAAGCCGTATCGCTCCTGATTCAGGCCCCGAATAAAATTTACGAACATTGAATTCTGTGCGTAGTGGTTCACCTCACCCGGGATCACAAAGTGCTCGGGTGAAGGCACTTGATATGTTTCTATGGCTTTGCCTCGTGGCAGCGCCGGTTGTCTACTCGACCAGGCAACATCCACATCGTATCCATTGGCCAGGATGCCTCCGATAACGCCACGTGTGTGTGCCACGGAACCTCCCACGCATGGGGTGGGACCAAAATTATCCTTCAGGTAGAGGACCCGTTTGATGCCGTTTCCGGCAACCGGAATTCGTGCTGCGTTCAGAAGGCCGCCCATATGGAACCAGTTGCGCACAAGTCGAACCAGTCCAACGGAAAGAGTTCCGGCCATTATAAGGGCATTGGCAAGCCCCTTCGCGAGACCGAACGCCCGCTTCGAAAAATCAGGCTCGACAATCCATCGCCGCCGCGCCCGAACGACCAAGGCAACGAGCCCAAGTATCGGGAGCAGGGGTCTGTCCGCTTCGTCGGGGACCGCAAGATAGACGGTATCCGCCCTAAGCGCGTAAAGGTGGGCGAAGACACCAAAATAACCCTTCGCGGGGATGCTCGATACGGAGACTTGTTCCGTCCGCCTGTCCACCTTTTCACGAAACAATCGGAGGTAATCCTCGCCCAACGGATAGAGGGAAATGATGTAACTCTGTGGCGTGAAGGTGTCCTTGAATGTCATAAATCCATCTACGCCTTGATACTGAAAACGCGGCCCCAGGCAGCGAAACAGATGATGCGCCACAAGGTGAAGTCGAAGCGTCTCTGCCCGCTTAGAACCTCCTTTCGAAGATGGCTTATCCTAGAGACGTTGAATATATCCGGAAACCGTTCCAGGGCTTCTTGCGTTCCCTGTTCGACAAGCGCCCTGGCCGGTCCGGCGAGCCACGCGCGTTCCGGCGTGGCAAAGCCGATCTTGTCCTGTCGGTCTCGAATCGCGTTCGGCAGAACGCCATCCATCGCACGCCGCAACAGCCACTTCGTTTCGCCTTCGACGATCTTGTGCCTGCCGCCCAAACCCACCGTCAGTTCCACCACCCGATGATCCAGGAAAGGTAGTCTGGATTCGATCCCATGGGCCATGCTGTTCCGATCTTCATAACGCAGAAGCATCGGCAATCCGGTCTCGAATACTTGTGCGGTAATAAGACTGTCCAGATCGTTTGTTTGGACCATAGGTGACTTACAAGCCCGGGCGAAATCGTCCTTGAGCCAAACCGGATTATGGGTTCGGCGCAGTCGGCGTATGGTGTTGCGCAACGGTCCCGGTAGCAACGCGGCGCCAAGGGCACCGGCCTGCCAGAGCGCCGATGTTCCGTGTCGACGGCGTTCCGCGGCCGTCTCCTTGAGCAGCCGGCCAAGATCGAGAGCACACAAAAGACCCGCATGGAAGGGCGCGAAGGCCGAATGATAGCCGCAAAGTTGCTCGTCCGCCCCCTGCCCGCCCAACATGACGGTTACGCCCGCTTGTCGTGCCGCCTCGAAAACGCGCCACTGCGCAAACATGGAAGTGCTGGTGAACGGCCCGTCCATGTGTCGGACGACCTGGTCCAGATCGCGAACGAGTTCCTCGCCATCGGGGAATACACGGACCGGTTTCGTCCGCGCCTCGACATTGACCAAGTCGATAAACTGCCGCTCATCGACCGATGGGTCGTCGTAGCAGGCGCTCACGGTGATCCGTTCTTGGTCGTCTCGTTGATTGGCGAGGCCGACGATGGTCGATGAATCAAGACCGCCGGACAAGCTGAACCCAACCGTCACGTCCGAACGAAGCCTAAGTTTCACGGAATCTTCTAGGAGACCGTAGAGGGTCCGGGAGGCCTCTTGCGCTGTCAGGTCAAGCGTTCCCGGCCGGGGCCGCCGGTACCAGCGCCGAACATCGACCGGCGCACCCGGCCGCCACCGGTCGAGCTCCAGGGTCGCGCATTCGCCGCCTCGAATCTGGCGGACACCATCGAACAGGGTTTCGCTGTGGTGATCGGTAATCGCGAACGTCAGGAAATCATAGGCGCGGGCGCAGTTGACTCGGGCTTCGAAACCCTCGAGGGCCGTGAACTGCTTGATTTCCGAGGCGAAGGCCAGTCCCTCGCCGTCGGCGATCCAGAACAGCGGCTTGATCCCGAACCGGTCCCGGGCGGCGAAGATCGTGCGCCTTTCCGAATCCCAGACGACGAACGCGAACATGCCGTTGAGCCGGTCGAGCGCGGCCTCCTTCCACTCCGCATAGGCGGCAAGCAGTACCTCCGTATCCGAGTGCCCGCGGAACCGGTGACCAAGCGCCGCAAGTTCATCGCGAAGCTCGACGTGGTTGTAGATCATGCCATTGAAGACCAGCCAATAACGGCCGTCGGCATAGGACATCGGCTGGGCGCCGGCATCGCTGGTGTCGATCACGGCAAGCCGTCGGTGGGCCATGACCAGCGGACCAACGTCCGTGTCGATCTGCCGCCAGCCTTCACCGTCGGGGCCACGATGGGCGACGGCGTCGATGACGCCTTTTGGCGGGTCCAGGCCCAGGGATGCCCAAATACCACACATCGCTACGGCGTCCGCGTCCTGGAAGCTGAACCGGCGACAGTCATGCCCGGAACACGCGGTTCGCCTTAAAGAGCGGCGATTCCATTTGGTTTCCGTCTATGGCCGATCCTCATTTACCGCGCTCGATCTTGTCGAGCATGTCATCAAGTTCCCTGCGAAGGACCGAAAAGTCGTCATCCTCCCAGACCAGTTTCTGGTAAGGGGTGGCCTCCGGCATGTTGTCGCCGGGGCGGAGGCCGTGCTGAAAGAATATCTCTTCAGGGCGGATGGATGCGGCATCGGTGCTGATCTTGAATACCAGGTACCGCGTCCTCGGATTGAGGAGGCAGAGCATGGCCGGGCCGTTGCCGGCAAAAAGATTCAGGTACGCCTTCTCGTAGAGGGCGGCGCGGAACGACATGCCGTGCACGGCCTCGGGACACTCGATCACGTTGTCCCCGGCGACGGGCGAATCGGTGTAGAGCGAGAAATAGTCGCGGAGCACGACGAAGACGATGTCCTGGCCGCGGTATCGTTCGACGAGCGCCCGCCAAGCGTCGATGTTCGAGTTGCGTTCCTGCTGATGCGGGGTTTCGCGGAGCGTGATGGTGATCGCCTTTCGCCCGCGCGCATGATGCCCGATCCAGGTCTCGGCAAGGTCGAGCTGGCTCGCCGGCGGCCGGAGCGAGAGGGCGCTCCTGGAGGCCGCGGGGCCGGTGAAGAGGTGCCGCATTCCATAAAAGGGCACGCCCTTCCGGCCCGGCAGGTAACTCGGCCGGTATGGCGTATAGTTTTCCGGAAAAACCAAGTGCGTCGACTTCGCGTTGCGCCAGAAAGCCTCGAACGTGCTTCGGTTGGTGAAGAACTGGACGTCGCCGACGGCCTCGAACAGGCGTGTCGCCTCTATCCCCAGGTTGTGCACGAACGTCCGGTAATTTTCCCGATCGTTTGCGGGATTGGTGGGGAACGCCTCGCGCATGAGCGGATCCGAATCATGGGCGATGAAGGCGACATCCATGCGCTCGCAATCGGACCGTTGGCGATAACCATCGGCGACGGCGAGCAGAACGATGATGTCGTAGGACAGCGGGAAAGCCGCGAAATCGCAGACGGCGAGGACCCTGGGGCCGCCGGCGCCCTCCTCGAACTGCAAGCCGACCTTCCGGTCGAGGGGGTGTCCGAGCATGGTATCGGCGGGCATCGGCAGGCCGAGGCGACGAAGCCCTTCCCACGTCTTTCGTCGCCCGAGCCAGAGGAAGTACCGGACGGCCCGCCAGATGAGCGGTGGGTGTTTTTCCAGCGAATTCCCGTGTTCCGAAACGACCATATGCAGCATTCTATCGAAGATGATGGGTGGTTCCTATAGGCATCGGGGAGCGTTCCTCCTGCGCCCGGTTTGTTCCGCCTGGGGCCAGAACAGGGTGGAAATACCCGAACATTGATGGTACGGACAAGCCTGGGAATGGCGTTGGGATCCAACCCCGGGCAGGCTCCCGTCCGGCGACTGACCCTTCGCCCGCTCGTCCGGAAGGGCTGCGATTCTCTGCCATCGCCATATCGGATCGACCGGTGCAGTAGTGTTCGACTTGTCTGTCAGCAACCACGGTAAGGCCCTGCAGGATATCGTCGGCGGCATCGCGGCCTGGCGGCTTTGGCACTTGCTGGCATGGCAGGAGATCAAGCAGCGCTATCGACGCTCGACGCTGGGTCCTTTTTGGATGACCCTCAGCATGGCGGTGACCATCGCCACCATGGGCCTGGTCGTGACGTGGCTGTTCGGCCACGATATCGAGCGGTTCCTACCCTATCTCTGCATCAGCATCATCCTGTGGGCGATGATCACCGGCATCATCAACGACGGCGCCAACTGTTTCATCGGCGCCACCGGTTACATCAGCCAGATGCGCCGTCCGTTCACGCTCTACATACTGCAGGCGATCTGGCGCAACATCATCACCCTCGGGCACAATATGGTGGTGTTTGTCGCGGTCTCGTTGATTTTCCTGGTGCCGCCCAAGTGGACCCTGTTGATATTGATCGTCACCTTCCCACTGGTGTTGTTGAGCTTAAGCTGGCTGGCGCTCATTCTCGCCGTCCTGTCGGCCCGATTCCGCGATGTCCCGATCATGGTCCAGAACGCGTTCGCGGTGCTGTTCTGGCTGACGCCGGTCATCTATTACCCGGACCAGTTGTCCGGTCTCAAGAAGCTACTGATCGTCGACATCAATCCGCTCGCGCACATGTTGGCACTCGTTCGCGCGCCGCTCCTCGGCGCCATGCCGGAACCGCTCGACTGGGCCGTGACCGTTGGGGTCGCCGCCGGAGGGTGGATATTCGCCTTCCTTTTCTTCGCGCGCTTCCGTGCCCGCATTCCCTATTGGCTATGACGTAATCCTATGCCCCGTATCATCGCCGACAACCTGTGTATCGAGTTTCCGATTTACGAACGGAACGCCCGCTCGTTGCGCCATCATTTGGTGATCAACCGCCTCCCAGCCCGCGACAACCGTAAGGCACCCGATACGCGCCCCGTCGGCGCCTCCATCGTCGAGCAGGCCGACGGCCGCTTCGTCGTCCGCGCGATCGACTCGGCGAATTTCACCCTCAACGATGGCGACCGGCTCGGGATCGTCGGCCACAACGGGGCCGGCAAGACGACTCTTCTCAAGGCCATCGCCGGCATCTACGAACCGATCTCCGGGTCCATCGCCGTGACCGGCCGGGTCAGCCCCCTGTTCAACGTCAACGAGGGCATGGACCCCGATTCGACGGGCTTCGAGAACATCTGGCTCCGGTGCCGGGTGCTGGGCATGACGAACGACGATATCGACCGGTGCATCGACGACATCGCCGAGTTCACCGGGCTCGGCGATTACCTCGATATGCCGATCCGGACCTATTCCTCCGGCATGTTGGTGCGCCTCACGTTCGCCGTCACTACCGCGCTCGACCACGACATCCTGGTCATGGACGAGATGATCGGCGCCGGCGACGCGGCCTTCGTCGAACAGGCCCAGGTGCGCCTGAGGGCGTTCGTCGGGCGCAGCGGCATCCTGATCGTCGCCACCCACAGCCCGGCCATCCTGCACCAGTGGTGCAACAAGGGAATGTTGATGCACCAGGGCAGGGTGGAGGCGATGGGGTCTGTCGACGAGATCATCGCGGCGTATGAGAAATCGGTGGCGGGCGGCGGCTAGCCGATGGCGGGGCATCGCGGCGCCGGCAATGGAAAGGAGAGAGAGGTTTATGACGAAGAGCGAGAGAAAATCATTCGTGTCGAACGCGAAAGCAACCATAAAACGGGTGGGCGCCTTTTGCCTGGCGGCCTTGGCCAAGGGGCCGATAGCCCTGGCCCGGAAATGGCCACGACTAGCGTGGATGTTCCTCAGCCTCTTGACCTCCCGAACTAGATTGGAAACCATTCGCCACCTGTGCGGGCCGCTGATAGTGCGTAGCCCCCACGACATTCAGCTCTTGCGGTGGGACGGGACTGCCTCGCTGGAACTCGAATCATATGAGGACGCAGCCCGAGCGTTTCAGGAAATTCTCACACTGTCTAATAATGACGCAGAAGCTGTCGCGGAGCTGAAAAAGGTCGCGGATGCGCTGTCGGCCCGTGGTGACTTTTCGGCGGCGAAAGCAATCAGCGAAGCGTCCTTGGGAGCACGACCACGGGAGATTTTGCCAAGTATTTTACTTAATGCAATGCCAAAATCATCCGGAGCGTATATTGCAAAAACACTTGAAGTAGGGCTCGATTTCAAACCAAAACTGATAAGCCCCACTATCTTTCCAAATCAATTTATCGATTATATAAGACTTGATGAGTTCCGTACTGGCAATCAAATCGCCCACCAGCAGCTAGAACCGGCTCAGGAGAATATCTGGTACTTAAGTAACTTCTTTCCCAAGATCATCATACATGTCCGGGATGTGCGATCAGTATTACTTTCCTGGCTCCATCACATCGGCGGTGCGACCGATCCGAAGCAACTGTGGCCAAATCCACGCAACGCCCCACCAAAACATTATTACGGGAAATCTCTACCCTGGCGAATCGGCTGGATGATCGAAAATAATCTCCAAGTTTGGATCGCGTGGATCGAAGGATGGCTCGACCTAGAGCAGTCTGTGGATTTTCCAATAATGGTAACCCAATACGAAAATTTCGTGAAAAATAATAGGCAATTCATAGAGGAGATTCTTGACTTTTGCGAGATCCCCGTGGATCGCTTTGTTGACCCGAACCTGACCCCGACGGCGGAATTGCATTTCAGAACGGGAAAAATCGACGAGTGGCGCGAAGTCTTTACAGAGGACCAGATTCGTCAGGCGAGCCAGTCAGTGCCGGACCGCCTGTACGAGCGATTTGGCTGGCAAAGGTAAACCCTATAATTGCTTGACCCGATAAGCGTGCCGAAAACCCGCCACTTTTCCGTGTCACCGTGTTCCATGCCTATGCAGGCAGATCATGGTTCTCGCAACGGAGAATCACAACGCCTCTATTTTTCATCAAAGCGAAATCTTTTCTCTTTTTGATAACAGGTACAAATGCTGGTGTATTGAATTCGTAGCAGATAACTCTCGCCATAACGATCCCGCCTTGCGAGCAGGAAAGGCATCGTCCCCGTTTCGTTGTCATCCATACCGTCAATGCGTTTACAAAATCATTTATCCCACCATCTCGGCGCAATTAAAGCCACCGCGCGGCAGGCGGAGAACCGCGGAAGAAGCCTAAAAAGGATTGAAGGAGAATAGACGCAGGTAAATTTCGGCTGATAACGCGGCGATGATCAACAACACGCATGCGGAGATTAAGATACGAACCATGGTAACGACAGGATCATCTTTCCCAGCCGAAAACGTCGAAAAGGACCGCCGGTATCGCCTCGGTCACTCTTCCTTGCTGGTCTTCGCTCAATGCTTCTCGCCACTCGTGCGGGTTTCCGCGCCTGAAATTGACCCTTTCGTCCTTATCTGGCCTTGACGACGGAAATTGGGCTGGGTCGTAGCCACAGAATTCCAGGATGCGGCGGAAAAAACCGGCCTCGTCTCTGAGCAGAGCCCCATAATCTGTGAACAGGACTGGCAGATCGGCGCTTTCCCTTGCTGCCAGCCAGCCGTTAATCCATTCCACCAGATAGGCCAGATTGTTTTCGATGAAGTAATCGACCTTTTCGGCGAATGGCAGGGCGTACCATTCGCGCGGAGGAGAGGCGACGGTATAGCCCGGTGTCTCCATGTGGTCCTCGCCTTCGGGAATATTGTTAATAATGTAGTGTATCCAGGAGAGCAGGCTTTGCCGGGGGTCGCGCACATGGACAACGGACCGCACTCCATAGTGCTTCAAGAACCAAAGGTTGGCCTTCGACGCGTCGATATGCTTGTTGTCGATGCAGCCGCCCTTTGAGAACTCAATGATCTTTTCAAACTGAATCATCTCGTATGGAAAGTATCCGTTTCCGATATGCACATGGCGAAGGCCGAGCCCTTCCTCCAGGGTCTTGAAGACGTAGGTGCCGCCGGACTTGTGCAGGGAACTGATCAGGATGGAAATTTTGTTGTTGTCGTCAGACATGACCCATTCGGCAACTGAGCGCCGCCGTCCTGCAAGCCGATTCCCTCTTGTCTTCGCCGCCGAGCCCGCATATTACAGTGCGCACG
>CAZWEZ010000017.1:0-48515 GCA_964632795.1 uncultured Thalassospiraceae bacterium
GACGGCCCGGCCGGTCCCGTCCTTACGCCCCAGCACCGGGTGGGACTCGAGACCCTGGTCCGCGGCTACACGGTCAACGCCGCGGCGGCCGCCTGGCGCGCCGAGTCCACCGGCACCCTGACCCCGGGCAAGTACGGCGACCTGGTGGTGCTCGACCGCGACATCTTCGCCCTGTCGCCCCACGAGGTCGGCGAGACCCGAGTCCTGCTCACCCTCCTGGAGGGCAAGGAGGTCCACCGCGACGACGCCTTCGAGGCCTAGTGTACTCATAAAAACCGAGGGCCCGCTTACGGTCACATGGAAGACCGTTGGAGCCCCCGTCCCGGGCGGACGTCGCACGAGCTGAAATCCACCTGGATTGAAAACCGGGTAAGATGTACCGAAAATCAGTGACTTCCATACACTCGTGAGCGCCAAACCATAACGCCTCACCCAGCAATGGATTTGTTCACAGAAAAGGGCTAATTGTTACCTGCATCGTCTGTCGTGCGGGGGGGGAGGCATGGCCCGGGGCACAGTCACACGCAAACTTGCCGCAATCCTGTATGCGGACGTCGCCGGATACAGCCGGCTGACTGGCGAGGACGAGGAGGGGACGCACCACACCCTCAGCGCCTATCTCGATGTCCTGACCGAGGCGATCAAGCGCCGCGGCGGTGAAGTTGTCCACTTCGCCGGCGACGCGGTGCTGGCGGACTTTACCAGCGTCGTGGCGGCGCTTACCTGCGCAATGGAGGTGCAGCGCGACTTGGCCGCCCGCAACGCGGCACTCCCCGACGAAAATCGTCTCCAGTTCCGCATCGGCCTCAATCTCGGCGAGGTCATCGTTGACCGCAACGACATCTACGGCGACGGCGTGAACATCGCGGCCCGGTTGGAAGGACTGGCCGAGCCGGGGGGCATTTGCATCTCCGGGAGAGTTTACCAGCAGGTCGAAAACAAGTTGGACTTCGGATACGAGTACCTTGGCGAACGGGAGGTCAAGAACATCAAGAAACCGATTCGAGTCTTTCGAGTTAAGACCGATGATGGTGGTGCCCAGCGCGAGGGTCTCGGCGCTGCCAGTCAAGACTTGGCGCTCCCCGACAAGCCCTCAATCGCCGTGCTCCCGTTCGAAAACATGAGCGCTGATCCAGACCAAGAGTATCTGGCGGACGGCCTGGCCGAGGACATCATTACGGGCCTGTCGCGGTTCCGCTGGTTCTTCGTCATCGCCCGCAATTCGTCGTTCACTTATAAGAGCCGCTCGGTGGACGTAAAGCAGGTGGCGAAGGAGCTGGGCGTGCGCTACGTGCTGGAGGGCAGCGTGCGCAAGGCCGGCGACCGGGTGAGGGTGACCGCGCAGCTCATCGACGCCTTCACCGGTAACCATATCTGGGCCGAGCGCTACGACCGCGACCTGGATGACATCTTCGCCCTGCAGGACGAGATCACTCAGACCATCGTCACCACGATCGAGCCCGAGCTTGGCGCGGTCGAACGTGAACGCGCGCGGCGCAAACCGCCCGACAACCTCGACGCCTGGGATGTATACCAGCGCGGCCTTTGGCATTTATTTGACGACGTGAAACGCGATGCCCTGACCGAAGCAAAACGGCTGTTCCAACGTGCCTGCGAGCTCGACCCGGGCTTCGCCGTGGCCCATGCCGAACTGGCCTACACCCACGTGGCCGAGATCATCCGAGGCTTGACGGAAGACCCCAAGGCGAGCCTGGACCAGGCCGCCGACGCGGCAGAGAGGGCGGTCGCCCTCGATCCCAGAGACCCGGCCGCTCGCTGCGCCCTCGGCAGGGTCCTTATTTTCAGGCATGCGCACGAAAGAGCGATAGCGGAGATGGAAGCCGCGATTGGCCTGAACGCCAGCTTCAGCCGCGGCTATTACGGTCTCGGCATGGCGCTGATGTACGGCGGCAGACCGAAGGAGAGCATCCCGCAATTCGAGAAGGGCATCCGACTGACCCCGCGAAGCCCTGTGTTATGGGCTTATTGGATGATGTTGGGCCTGGCGTACATCAATTTGGAAAAATACGAGGAAGCGGCTGCATCTTTCGAGAAGGCCATTGAGCAACCGAATGCCGCGTTTATGGCATTCGCTTATGTGGCCTCCGCCCTGGGCCACTTGGGCCGGACCGATGAAGCCCGCGCCATGCTTGTCGAAGTGGAAACGAGGAAACCCGGATTCTCGATCGATACCGTCAGGAGCACGGCCGGCCAACTTGGGCCGCATTCCGGTGTCGACCGGATCGTCGACGGCCTGCGCAAGGCGGGGTTACTGAAGTAGGCGAGGGCCCGCCAGAACCCTCAAGAGGGCCCCCACGGCCCCGTCCTGGGGCCCCAGCACAGGATGGGACTCGAGGCCCTGGTCCGCGGCTACACGGTCAACGCCGCCGCCTGGCGCGCCGAGTCCACCGGCACCCTGACCCCGGGCAAGTACGGCGACCTGGTGGTGCTCGACCGCGACATCTTCGCCCTGTCGCCCCACGCGGTCGGCGAGACCCGGGTCCTGCTCACCCTCCTGGAGGGCAAGGAAGTCCACCGCGACGCCGCCTTCGAGGCCTAGTGTACTCATAAAAACCGAGGGACTGCTTTTGTGACCGAAGACGACAAAGGGGCGAGAAGAAGCTATGGCAACGGAAATTAGACGGGCAACGGCCGACGATATCCCGCACCTCGCACGCTTTCAGATCCAGGCATACGGAGGCTATAACGAAGTCCTCTATGACGGCTTGGTGCCAGGTCAATCGACCGAAAGTCTCGTTCAACCCCAATTCGCGCAACCAAACACCACGCCTTTCTATGAAAATCATTGGATCGCTATGCACGGTGGCCAGGTGGCCGGTGGCATCCATGCTTTTCCCATGGAAGACATGGCAGGGTTCCTGCGGGATCCGCTGGTGCCGGAAGAGCGCCATGAGATGGCCGAGGAATATCTACACCATCTTCCGGCACCCGGCACCTATTACGTCCACGCGCTCGCGGTCAACCCCGAATTCCACAGGAAGGGAATCGCCTCGACCCTCCTGTCGTTGGGGCTCAAGCACGCTGCGGAAAAAGGTTTTGCGGAATGCAGCCTCTATGTTTTCGCAGAGAACGTCGGAGCCGTCGCATTGTACAAGAAGCACGGTTTTAAGGAGGTTGGTCGCTACACAGTCACCGAACATCCGCTTTTATACTTTACGGGCGACATGCTTCTCATGACCTGTGTGGTGTGAATCTCGGGCAATCCGTGTCGGCCCGGAGATATCAATTATCCGCTTACGGCCACATCGTTCGCGCCTTTCTTACCCAGTGGTGCCAGTAGCAACCGTCGCGGCCCTCTTCGCCGTGATGTGCTTCACGTGAGTGTTCAAGGCGCAATTTCTCCATTGGCACGGAAGCGTTTCGAGAATCTATGCCTTCGGGGAGGCCTTCCCACTTCCGCTGATGGCTATACCCGGAAGTGACGGAAACTCGCACCTAAGGTCTGCTTTCAGGCACTTAGCGGACATCGGTGCGGCAAGTTATCATCTGATTGCGATGTCATTTATGGGGACATGACCCAGCGGGCTACGATCAGGTGACGGAATCCTCGAGTTCCGGGGACAGGGGAATCTCCATCAGGTCCTGACCCCAGATGATGTTGCCCTTGTAGACCTCGCGCATTTCCCAGATCAGCCGTTCGCGGATCCCGGGCCTGTCGATCTGCTCGAGGATGTGGACCGCGACCAGGGTCCCGACGCCGGCCCTGGCGGCCACCTCGGCGGCGTCCAGGTGGCCGGCGATGCCCTTCCTGTACGCCGCCGAGGGTTCCGAGCCGGTGCGCGCGATCATCATGTGGATCAGGACGTCGCAGCCCCGCGCCAGCTCGACGATGGTGTCGCACTTGCCGGTGTCTCCGGAATAGCACACCGAAGGGCCTTGGTCGCAGTCGATCCGGTAGCCGTAGCATTCCAGGTAGGGCTGGTAGTGGAGCGCCTCGCCGACGGTCACCGTCCACCCGTTTCCGGAAACGACCTGGCCCGGGCGGACTTCGCCGACCTCGGGGTTCAGGGGCTGCCTGGGAAGCGTGCCGCCGCGGGCGGCGAAGACCTCCCGGCTGGCCGGGTGGCGGGTTCGGGCGACCAGGTCGGGCCAGAAGGCGCCCTTGTCTTCGCCGAACAGGCGCTCGGTCATCTCGGCCAGCGGCGGCGGCCCGTAGACCTTGAGCTCGGGGATCCGGCCCGCCCCCATGTCCCAGCGTTGCAAGGCCATCCGCGGGTAGTCGGCGCAGTGGTCGTAATGAAGGTGGCTCAGGAAAAGATGCGTGATGGCTCTCGGGTCGCGGCCCGATTCCAGGTAACGCTGAAACGCGCCCGGCCCGAGATCCATGATGATGACGTCGTCGCCGACCTCGAACAGGTGCCCCGAGCTCTGGCGCTTAAGCGACGGGTTGGGCGTTCCCGTGCCCAGCAGGGTGACCTTCATCGCCACCCTACTCGACGATGACGTAGTATTTGAGAAGCGTCTCGGTGATCTCCCAGGTGCCCTTGAAGCCCTTGGGGACCATGACGGTTTCCCCCTTGGTGAAGGTTTCGGCCTTGCCCTCGGTATCGGTCAGGGTCACCGACCCTTCGAGGATCACCATCAGTTCATCGCACGGATAGCTCTCGATCTCCTCCCTGTAGGGCGTGCACTTCCAGACCCCGGCCGACACGTTGCCCGCCTGGTTGGTGAAGAAACCGTGGCCGGTCTCGATCGCCTCGCCGGTGGCCACGTTAGCGGGATCGACGAACCGGCAGGGCTGAAGGCCGGTCTCGGGATGGCCGTCGGCATGCAATCTTACGACGCTCGGGTTCATTTTTTTGTCTCCTCGATTGTCGGAATCGGGCACAATTGCCCGTTGTTTCCCCTCGATGATGGAAAAATATCGGAAATCCCTCGAAAGTCAAAGCACAGCAACGGAACCCAGGGCAATGAGCAGCGACTATCTCCACCCGACGTACTCGGGACCGCGGACCTTCTTCCGCCTCGGCTCGACGCCGGCCGACGGGGCCGCCGCCGAGGTTACCATCGTCGGCATCCCCTTCGACCTCGGCACCACCAACCGGCCCGGGGCCCGGTTCGGGCCGGCGGCGCTGCGCGACGCCAGCCTGATGCTCGATTCGGGCGACCACCAGACCCTCGGCGTCAATCCCTTCCGGGCCCTGGTGGTGGTCGATGGCGGCGACCTCGAGGTCGCATGCGGCTACCTGGAGGAGACCCTGGAGCGGATCGAGCGACAGGCGGCGGCGATCGACGGCCAGGTGGTGGCCCTGGGCGGCGACCATACCGTCACCCTGCCCCTGCTGCGGGCCCTCGCCCGGCGCCACGGCAAGGGCATCAGCCTGGTCCACTTCGACGCCCATGTGGATACCTGGAAGGACAACTTCGGCTCCCCCATCGGCCACGGCACGCCCTTCCACCAGGCCTCCCGGGAAGGCCTGATCGACCCCGCCAAGAGCGTCCAGATCGGCATCCGCTCGCCCTCCGAACCGGAGGTCATGGGCTACACCCGCGACGAGCTGGGCTTCACCGTGATTTCGGCCGAGGCCGTCCACAGCCAAGGCGTCGGGCACGTCGTCGAGCGCATCCGGGAGACCGTCGGCCCCAACAAGGCTTATCTGACCTTCGACATCGACAGCCTCGACCCCAGCCAGGCGCCGGGCACCGGGACCCCCTTCGTCGGCGGCCTGTTCACCTGGCAGGCGCTGGCGATCGTCGATCGGATCGGCGATATCGAGTGGATCGGCATGGACCTGGTCGAAGTCGCCCCGGCCTACGACCACGCCCAGATCACGGCGCTGGCGGGGGCGACCATGGTGTGGGACTACCTGTGCCTGCTGGCCGCCGCCAAGGCTAAAACAAGTCCGGATTGATTCGACTCGCCCGATCCATCCTTCGACACGCCGCTTCGCGGCTGCTCAGGATGAGGTTGTTGTAGAAATCCAAAGGGATTCCTCATCCTGAGCAGCGAGCGAAGCTCGCGTGTCGAAGGATGGCAGGTTGGTATTACAAGCTTGATCTGCTCAGACGGATCTGAGCCGGTTCCGGCCGTCCTTCTTGGCCTGGTACAGGGCTTGGTCGGCGGCCTTCAGCACGCTCGGGGGATCGGGCCTGTCGGGTGTCTTTTCCGCCATGCCGATGGAGATGGTGACGCCGACGGTCTCGGCCTCGTCCGCCGCCGGCCGCGTGGCCCGCTTCGGGCGTTTCCCGGGCCGATCGGCGCCACGCAGGACGAAGCCGCTGGAGGCGACGGCCTGGCGAAGCCTGTCCAGGTGATCCGCGGCGTGGTCCAGGCCGTGGCGGGGGAAGACCACCGTGAATTCCTCGCCCCCGTAGCGGAACGCCCTGCCGCCTCCGCGGACCCCGGCGAGGCAGGCGGCGACCATCTTCAGTACCTGATCGCCGACGTCGTGGCCGTAGGTGTCGTTGAACCTCTTGAAGTGATCGACATCGAGCATGGCGATGACGTAACGGTTGGGGACGGTCTTCAGCATCCCGACCAGGGCCCGCCGCCCGGGGAGCCCGGTGAGCTCGTCGAGGAACGCCATGCGGTAGGTCTCCTGGGCCAGGGCGACGGCATAGGCCAACAGGGCCAGCGAAAAGAACAGCGCCGGGGCGGCGCCCTCGCCGACCATATGCAGCCCGACCGCGGTTGCGACGAGCGCCCCGAACGCCCCGGCGTCCAACGGCGACCCCCTCCACCAAACGCGGACCAGGAGCACCGCCCCCGACAGCGCGAGAGCGCCCATCGCCGGCTGGGGAAGATAGGTCCAGCGGTCCGCCTCGGGCGGCAACAGCCGGAAATGGAGATACCCGGCGGCCTCTTCCCAGGAGGCGCCGCCGGCGATCAGCGCGACCACGGCGACCTGGAGGCCGAGAACGGCGAACCGCGACAGGTTGGGGAGGGAAACCAGCCCCCGCTCCTCGAAGAACGCCGAGACCGTCAGGTTGATCGGCAAAAGGAGACAGAGCGCCGCATAGACGACCTGTCCGTCGGCCCCCTTCCCGGGGCCGTCGGGGAACAGCAGATGGACCGCGACGAAGCCCCCGGCGACGACCGTTAACGGATAGATCAGGCTGGCCCTGTGGAACCACACCGCGATCAGCGAAACGATCGCCGCCAGCACCAGCGGGCCGGCCAACGACAGCCGTCCCACCGCTTCCTCGACCCCGCGCAGGGGCTCGACGAGGCCGACGGCGCCGGCCACCGCGAGAACCGGCAACGCAAGGGTCACCAGGGCGTGTTTCAGGTTGCGCTCCATCGCCGTCCAATAGAACGCGGACCCGGTGAAAATTCCCTTAACGGTACGCTTGCGGACCGGCCGGCGGCACCGCGCTTCTCAAACGGCTCATCGAATGCATCGGCAAGCTTCCCTACCGGGCGCTGGTCAACGTCGGCGACTACACGGACGACTACGACGCCCGTCTTGCGGCGTCATAAGAGAGAATCCACCGCAAAGGACGCCGAGGTTCGTGGAGGCGCGCGGAGCGCATTTTATTTTCCTCCGCGCACCTCGGCGCACCTCCGCGTCCTCGGCGGTAGATTCTTCTCCTTTGAACCCCCCTCCTCCGGCCATCCTTCGACACGCCGCTTACGCGGCTGCCCGGGATGAGGTTGTTGCCGGAAATCGAAAGCTGTTCAGCGCGCGGCTTCGGAATGAACCGTCCGCCCGCCGACGATGGTGGTCGTCACCCGGATCTCCTTCAAGGCGTCGACGGGAACCTCGAAGGGGTCGTCCGACAGCACGATCAGGTCGGCCAGCTTGCCCGGTTCGATCGACCCCTTGATCCGTTCCTCGAACCCGGCGAAAGCCGAGAAGGTGGTGTAGAGGCGGACGGCGTCGATCACGCTCAGGCCCTCCTCGGGGCATATCTCGCGGCCGCTCCGGGTCTTGCGGGCGACCGCGCACCAGATGCTCCACCACGGGTTCAGGGCCTCGGGCTCGGTGCCCATGCTGTCCGAGTTGCCGGGCGGCATGAACCCCATCTCCAACAGGGTCCGGTAGGGGACCGCCTTGTCCCCGGGCTTGGCGGTTTCCAGCCAGTCGTCGCCGTACCAGCCGAGCGAGCTGTAGGGGGTCGGCACCGGGATGATCCCCAGGGCCTTGAGCCGGGCCAGCCCCTGGGGCCAGTAGTCGCCGGCGAAGTGTTCGATCCGGTGGCGGTGGTCGGCGCGCGGGGTGTCGGCCAGGGCCGCCTCGACGGCGTCGATGGCCATTACCTGGCCGTCGCGCGTGGTGGCGTGCATCATCATCCGGATGCCGGCGCGGTGGGCGGTGGCGACCAGCCCGTTGAGGGTTTCCTGGTCGATGCGCGGCCATTGGCGGGCGACGCCGTGGTTGTCGCGTCCTTCGACATCGGTGAACAGCTTGGCGCTGCCGAACTTGATCCACTCGTTGCCGAAACCGCTGCGCAGGCCCAGCTTGGCCAGGCCGTCCATGTCCAGGGTCTTGTACATCCCCCACACGCAGGGGCACAACTGGACGCGCAGGGGCAGCGTCCCCTCGTGGTACAGGTCCTGGTATATCCGCGAGCTGTCGGACCAGCTGGTGAACTCGTGAATGCCGGTGACGCCGAACCGCGACGCCTCCCGGCAGGTCTCCAGGATCGCCCCCTTGAGCGCCTCGTAGGGCCACGGGTTGCGCATCCTGAACACCCAGTCGTTGCACTCGTTGACGACACCGGTGGGCTCGCGGCTCGACGGATCGCGGACCACCCGGCCGCCGGGCGAGTGAGCGTCCATCTCGGTTTGGGTGGGTCCATCGGCGGTGATCCCGGCGACCGCCAGCGCCCGGCTGTTGAGGATCTGGGTGTGGGCGCTGTAGCGGATCATCGCCGGGTGGTCGGGGGCCGCCGCGTCGAGCTCCCGGCGGCTCGGCGAGTTGCCGTCGTCGGCCAGGGCGAACCGGCCCTGGCCGATGATCCATTGTCCCTTGGGCGTCTTTCGGGCCTCGGCGGCGATCCAGTCGATGATCTCCTGGCGGGTGTTGGCCGCCTCGTTGACGGCGACGTATTCGACCGGCGGGATGTGGCAGCTCCCGGCCAGCTTGGTGTGGGTTGCCGTGCAGTCGATGTGGACGTGGGCGTCGATGAACCCGGGCAGGACCACGCGGCCCTCGAGGTCCATGGTTTCCGTCTCCGGGCCACTCAGCGGCTCGAGGTCGGTGGCGGTCCCCGTGGCGACGATGCGTTCGCCACTCAGGGCCACCGCCTCGACGGTGGACCCGGCTCGATCCATGGTGACGATCCGGCCGTTGACCAGGATCCGGTCGGCCGGCATCGACCTATCCAACTTTGTCCAGCCGGCGCGTGATGCCGGGGGGCTCGGTCATTACGTAGAAGAACTTGCCCGGCGTCGTCCCGGTGTTCTTGACCTTGTACTTCCAGCCGGTGGGGTAGTAGGCGCAGTCGCCGACGACCAGGGTGCGGGTGTGGTCGAGGTTGGCGGCATCGGTTCCCCACCACAGGGTGAATTCGCCCTCGAGGATGTAATAGAACTCGTCGGCCGGGCCGTACTGGTGCAGGGCCGTGCCGTCGTCCTCCTCTTCGAGCGCGAAGACGCAGGTCTCGTCGCCCGGCGCCATGTGACAGACGCCGACGCCGCAGACGTCGTCGATGTCGTACAGGCGCTTGATGGGCACCGTGATGTAGTGGCTGTCGTCGTGGCCGGGTCCGACCATCTTGACGTCGCGTTCGTTGACAAACTGTGGTTCGACGAATTTTGCGCACATGTCGGTTCTCCCTGTCAGCCTTCGGTGGCCGGACCCTTGAGGTAGGGTTCCTCGTTGTCGCTGGCCTTCAAGCGGGGTAGGGAATCGGCGACGTCGAACCACTCGATGCGCTCCCCGTGGTAATAATGGATAGTCGGAACCAGAGCCGAGGGGTCGTCGAAAGTGCTGATGTGGAACTCGACGATCGGCCCCAGCTCGCCGCCGTCACCCTCCCAGGTCAGCGGCGTCCCGCAGTCGCCGCAATAGGCGCGTCCGACCCCGGGCGAGGATTGGTAGATCTTCCTCTGGCCCTTGGTGAACTCCACCTGGTCCAGCTTGTAGCCGGCCAGCGTCACCACCGGCGCCCCGGTGTGCTTGCGGCAGCTTTGACAATGGCAGTGGCTGACCAAGAACGGGGCGCCGGTGGTCTCGTAGCGCATCGCCCCGCACATGCATCCGCCGCTCGCCTTGTCGGTCGTCTTTCCCATGTCGCCCTCCCCGGGATATTCATTCCCGCCTATTCGATGATGATGTAATACTTCCCGAGGGTCTCGGCGTGGCCGATCTCCCGGGATCGCCGTCAGGACGCATCCCGATGGCTTTGCGGCTCATCCGCTCACTCCATGGTTTCAGCCGACAGTACCCAGTTTTCACCGCCATTGGAATAATTTCCCCCGTCCGGAGCCGTCTTCCGATTGGTCGCCAATATGAGGTAAAGCCGACGTCGCGGCCATGTTCGAGCGCTTGCAGGGGAGAATGGATCGCCGGTATCGCCGAGCCGACGAAAACCCCAGCCAGCCAAAACTACCGCGAGAGCGGTTTGGTCCAATGAGACATGGCGGACTTGGGAAAGTTCTTGATGCGCTCTAATCCCCCAGATGCACCCAGACCGATTTCGTCTGCGTATGGTGCATCATGGTTTCCAAGCATTTGTCGCGGCCGAAGCCCGATTGCTTGTAGCCGCCCCACGGCTGGGTCATGTCGCCGTGATCGAAACAGTTGATCCAGACGACGCCGGCTTCGATGTCACGAGCGAATTTATGGGCGGTGTCGATATCGCTGGTCCACACCGCGGCGGCGAGGCCGAAGATGCTGTCGTTGGCGATCTCTATCGCCTGCTCCATGTCCTTGAACGCAATGACGGCGCCGACGGGGCCGAATATCTCTTCGCGTGCGATGCGCATCGAATTATCGACGCCGGTAAAAAGGGTTGGCGCAACGTAAGCGCCCCTTTCACAGTCTTTCGAAAGTTCCTGGAGGTAGGCCAGGTTGGCGCCCTCGTCCTTGCCGATATCTATGTATCTCAGCACACGCTGTTGCTGCTCGGTCGTCACCATCGGTCCCATGGTGGTTTTCGGATTCAGGGGATCTCCGGGCACGAACGCGGTTTTCGATTTCTCGATGAAGCGCTCGATGAAGTCGTCTTCGATCTTCTTGTCGACCAGCAGGCGCGAACCGGCGTTGCAAACTTCACCCTGGTTGCCGTAGATGCCGTTGACCGCGTATTTGACGGCGGTGTCCAAGTCCGCCGTGTCGGCCAGGATTACCTGCGGCGTCTTGCCTCCGCATTCCGTCGTCACTCGTTTCATGTTCGACTGGCCGGCATAGACCATCATCAGCTTGCCGATCTCGACCGAGCCGGTGAACCCGATCTTGTCGACATCCATATGGAGCGCCAGCGCCTTTCCGGCCTCCTCGCCGAGACCTTGGACGACGTTGAAAACGCCCGCCGGTCCGCCGGCCTCGATGAACAACCGGGCCATCAGAGCGGCGCTCAGCGGCGATTGCTCGGCCGGCTTCAGGACCACCGTGTTGCCGGCCGCCAGCGCCGGGGCGACCTTCCACGCCGCCATCAGCAACGGATAGTTCCACGGCACGATGCAACCGATCACGCCGATCGGCTGGCGTAGGATGTAATGCAGCGCGTCCGCCGCCGTGTTGGTGACCGCGCCTTCGATCTTGTCGATGGTCTCGCCAAAATACCGGAACGTCAGGGCCGCGGAAGGGACGTCGCTTTTGAGCATGGCGGAAATCGGCTTGCCCATATCCAGGGTATCTATGAGTGCGAATTCCTTGGCGTGTTGGTTGATCAGTTCCGCGTATGTGTAAAGGATTTCCATGCGGCCGCGGGGTTCCATGCGCGACCAGACGCCGCTTTTGAACGCTTTTCTGGCCGCTGCGACGGCGGCGTCGACGTCGGCCTCCTGTCCGCGGGCGACCTCGGCGATGACTTCACCGGTCGTCGGGTTGATGGATTCAAAAACGTCGCCGCCCTTGGATTTGACGAATTTCCCGTCGATGAAACAGCCGGTTTCGACCTTCAGGTCCGCGGCCCGTTTTTTCCAGTCCGCGTGTTTCAGTGTCAGCGCCGATTCGACATTCATCTTCTTCCCTCCATCGCGGTCAATTGAGAGGTGTTGTTGGTATCGCGCGGCAAACAGACCGTGCAGCATGATGATGGACAACGAAACCAGTATGGTGATCGTGCCGACGGCGCTGATTTCCGGTGCAATTCAGCGCTATCGCGTCGGCCGGATATACATGGGCAGGGTGTTGTCGGGTGTCAACGGCGGAGCAAAATTGGTCCACTCGAAGTGCCATGTCGCGCCGCTTGGCGCCGTCGAGGAGACGGCGGCGACCTACGAAACCATCCTCGACGCGGAATAGCCCCCCTACCCCATGGCGGCTAGCCATGATACGGGTAGGCCGCCGACGAGGCGGCGGGGACCGTCGTGCGTGCGGCACGGGGTACGCCCGATGGCCCTACCCGAGGAATCGACCCTAATGAGACTGAATTTCATTCCCCTGGTGACGACCTTGCTGCCCGCCGTCGCCGTTCACGTCTGCTATCTTCTGGCCGCCTATCTAGGCCATTTCTCGTGGTGCTTTCCTTATTTCCCGGACTGCGTATCCATCAGCGCTACCGGGCGTCATAGTCCCGAGAGCTTCGTTTTCCGGGCGGCGATGATCCCCACCGCCGTCTTCATGATGATCTACTGGAAGCTCAGCTTGGAGTGGCTCAAGACGCTGGGAACGCGAATGACCCGGCTCAACCGCGGCATGTTGTGGCTCGGGATGGCGGCGGGTCTTGGCCTGTTCGTTTATGCCAGCGTATTGGGTGAGGTGGGCCAGCTGTACCGCCTGCAGCGTCGCATCGGTATGATACTTTTCTACATCTTCACTTACCTCGCCCAACTCCTGATGACCGTCCAGATCGTGTCGGTGGTGAGAACGCGGGGCGCACCGATATCGGTGCCAACGTTCCGGAGCCTCGTGGCGATCTGTGGCGCCGTCGCCATCCTGGGGGCGATCAGCCTCTTGTCCTGGGCGTTTTATGATGATTACCGCCGCTACGAGGATGCGTTCGAATGGGGGCTCACGCTCCTGATCCTGGCGCACGTCTTCGTCACCCACTTCGCCTGGCGGGACAGCGGCTTTCGGGCACGCTTCACGATCTCCGAGAAGCGATCCTGACCGGCGGTTTTGGCCGGAAATGCGAGAGGGGCCGCGACGGCGTAGCTCCGCCGTGAGGCTCAATCAGGCTTGCCGCAAACCTTCAGACCGCCATCGAGGTGCAGCTCCACCGTTGAACCGGCGGGGCATCTGGTGTCGCCGAAAACGAGGGGTTCGGGGATGGTGCAACGGGCGATAGCGCCGTTTTCATGCTGCACCAGCACCGAGTTCCGGGCGCAGACGATCCGCTCGCCCTTGGCGGTCCAGAACTGATGGTCGGCCTCGATCCGGCACGACTTGATGCCGCCTCCGGGAAAGAACTGGAAGGTTCCGACGTGGCATTGCAAGGCCCGGGCATCGGTCGGTACCGTCTGGGCTACGGTCCATGCCACGGCGGCGAGGGCGATGGTGGTGGAAAATGACCTTTTCATGGTTTCGAATCCTCGATCGTAATGCCTTGGTCTCTTGCCAATCCATCTTATACCAAGATGCACTGAAAGCAGTCGGCCGTTGACCGCACTCACCTTGACGTCCAAATGGGCGTTTGATACCAGCGGGGTTTCCCGCGCACGCCCTAAAGCATGGCGGCCAGCCATGATACGGGCAGGCGGTCGTCGAGGCGGCGCAGGCCGAAGCGCTCGGCCAGCCGGTAGGCCTGGCGCATCTCCTCGGGCGACGGGCCGCGGCCGAGTTCGGGGAACTCGCCGGCCCGGTAGCAGGGGCGGTACTGGGCCATCAGGTTGAGGTAGGTGTTCGGTGACACCTCCTCGACCAGGAACCGCAGCACGTCGCCGGTGCCGGCCAGGCCGCCGGGCAGGACCAGGTGGCGGACCAGCAGCCCGCGCCGCGCCACCCCCTCCTCATCCAGGTCCAGGTCGCCGACCTGGCGGTGCATCTCGCGCACCGCCGCCCGGTTGACGGCGACGTAGTCGCGGACCTTGGAGTACTTCCTGGCGAGCGTCGAGTCCGCGTACTTGACGTCGGGCATGTAGATGTCGATCACCCCGTCGAGCAGCTCCAGCGCCTCAGGGCTGTCGAAGCCGCCGGTGTTGTAGACCAGCGGCAGCCGCAGGCCGGCCTCGGCGGCGATCGCCAGCGCCTCCAGGATCTGGGCCACCACGTGGCTGGGGCTGACGAAGTTGATGTTGTGGCAGCCCTGGACCTGGAGGGCGAGCATCATCGAGGCCAGGATGCGCCCGGTGACCTTGCCCCCGCTCCCCTTCCAGCTGATGTCCCAGTTCTGGCAGAACAGGCAGCGCAGGTTGCACCAGGCGAAGAAGACGGTGCCCGAGCCCCGGCTGCCCCGGAGCGGGTTCTCCTCGCCGTGGTGGGGGCCCGACGAACTGACCACCGCGTGGACCCCGGTCCGGCAGACGGCGCCCTTGACGGTCCGCAGGCGGTCGATGCGGCAGTAGCGGGCGCACAGGTCGCAGTCCTCCAGCCGCCGCCGCGCCCGGCGCGCCCTGTCGGCGAGTTCGCCCGAACGCCACAGCGCCAGATAGGCCGGCTCGAAGGCCCCGCCCGTCATCCGCCGCCGCCCCCTTTCACGCTCTCCACATGGGCCAATGGTCCTCAGCGACAAGGATAGCAGATACCGGCCTTCGATGGGTCTTCGATGACGGAATACGATGCCGTGACGTTTTTTGTTAGGAATGCATTGCAATCACATTAGGGCACCTCTATAATACCCATAATCTAATTATGACTATCAATCTCACCCAATATTGGAGGGAAGGGATGCCAACGACGCGGGCGATTGCCCTTTGGATTGCCTTGACGATCCCGGCCGTGAGCGGCCTCGGAGCGGCCCCCGCCGCCGCCGACGGCGGCGAGGTCAACCTGTATTCATACCGCCAGCCGTTCCTGATGAAGCCCCTGCTCGACGCCTTCAGCGAGCGGACAGGGATCCGGGTCAACGTGGTCTACGCCAAGAAGGGGTTGATCGAGAGGCTCAAGGCGGAGGGCATCAACAGCCCCGCCGACGCCGTGCTGGCCGCCGACATCGGGCGCCTCGACGACCTGGTCGCGGCCGACCTGGTGCAGCCGGTGGACTCCCCGGTGCTGGCCGCCAACATCCCGCCCCGGTACCGCCACCCCGATGGCCTGTGGTTCGGGCTGACCACCCGGGCCCGGGTCATCTACGCCTCCAAGGACCGGGTCCGGGCCGGCGAGGTGGAGACCTACGAGGACCTGGCGGCGTCGCGCTTCAAGGGCCGGGTGTGCAGCCGCTCGGGCAAGCACGCCTACAACGTCTCGCTGCTGGCCTCGCTGATCGCCGCCAACGGCGTCCGGGCGGCCGAGGCCTGGGCGCGCGGCCTCAAGGCCAACCTGGCCCGCAAGCCCCAGGGCAACGACCGCGCCCAGGTCAAGGCGATCAAGGAGGGCGAATGCGACGTCGCGCTCGGCAACAGCTACTACATGGGCAAGATGGCGACCAACGACAAGAAGCCCGAGCAGAAGGAATGGGCGGCCGCCGTCGTCATCGTGTTCCCCAACCGCCAGGGACGCGGAACCCACGTCAACATCAGCGGCGCCGCGGTGACCAGGAGCGCCAAAAACCGCGATGGCGCGGTCAAGTTGATCGAGTTCCTGAGCGGCGACTTCGCCCAGCGGATCTACGCCGAGCAGAACTTCGAATACCCGGTCAAGGCCGGCGTCCCGCTCCATCCCCTGGTCGCCTCGTGGGGCGACTTCAAGGCCGACACCGCCCATCTGGCCGACGTCGCCGGGTACCGCACCGAGGCCTCCAAGATCATGGACCGGGTCGGCTTCGACCACTGATCCCATGGAAGCGATCCTCAATGGCGGTTCTCTCGGCCGGGCGTCGCGGCGCTGGTCGATCGACGGCTGGAGCGTCGGCGCGGCGGTAATCGCGGTGCTGGTCGGCGCCCCGATCGTCACCATCCTCGTCCTGGCCCTGGGCGCCGACGACAACGTGTGGCCGCACCTGGCGTCGACCGTGCTCCCCCATTACGTCAAGACCACGCTCGGGCTGATGGCCGGGGTCGGCGCCGGGACCCTGGTCATCGGCACCGGCACCGCGTGGCTGGTCACCATGTGCCGGTTCCCTGGAAGGCGCCTGTTCGAGTGGGCGTTGCTGCTGCCGATGGCGGTGCCCGCCTACGTCGTCGCCTACGTCTACACCGACCTGCTGGAATACGCGGGACCGCTCCAGGGCGCCCTGCGCGCAGGGTTCGGCTGGGCCTCCAAGGCCGACTACTGGTTCCCCTCGATCCGCACCCTGGGCGGGGCGATCGGGGTCATGACCCTGGCCCTGTACCCCTACGTCTACCTGCTGGCCCGGGCCGCCTTCCTCGAGCAGTCGGTGTGCGTGCTGGAGGCCAGCCGGACCCTCGGCCGGGGGCCCTGGCGGGGTTTCTTCACGCTCGCCCTGCCGCTGGCCCGGCCGGCCATCGTCGTCGGCCTGACCCTGGTCCTGATGGAGACGCTGAACGACTTCGGGACCGTCGACTACTTCGCCGTCGCCACCTTCACCGCCGGCATCTTCGACGTCTGGCTCAACATGAGCAACACCCCCGGGGCGGCCCAACTGGCCTCGGTGCTGCTGCTGTTCGTGGTCGCCCTGATCGCGCTTGAGCGGTGGTCCCGGCGCGGCCAGCGCTATCACCACACCACCACCAAGTACAAGGCGATTACCGGCCATCCCCTCGACGGCGGCAAGGCCTGGCTGGCGACGCTGGCCTGCCTGGGGCCGGTGCTGTTCGGTTTCGCGGTGCCGGCCTGGGTGCTGGGCGGCTACACCGTGGACCATTACGCGGAGACCCTGGAAGCCGGCGTCCTGACCCACGTCGGCAACAGCCTTGCCCTGGCCTCGCTGGCCGCCGTGCTGGCGGTGATGGTGGGGACCTTCATGGCCTACGCGCTGCGCCTGGGCGGCGGCCCGCTGCTCAAGGCGGCGGTCCGCTTCGCCAGCCTCGGCTACGCGGTGCCGGGCGCGGTGCTGGCGATCGGCGTCCTGATCCCCCTGGCGTGGCTCGACAACACGGTGGACGGGGTGGCGCGCGAGGTCTTCGGGGTCTCCACCGGGCTCCTGCTCAGCGGCTCCGTGGTCGCCGTCACCTTCGGCTACCTGGTCCGTTTCCTGGCCCTGTCGTTCGGCTCCGTCGAGGCCTCGCTGGCCAAGGTCACCGCCGGCATGGACGGCGCCGCGCGAACCCTGGGCCTGGGCCCGGGGGCGGTGCTGTGCCGGGTTCACCTGCCGCTGATCCGCGGCAGTGTGCTCGGTGCGGCGATTCTGGTTTTCGTCGATGTCATGAAGGAGCTGCCGATGACCGTCCTGCTGAGACCCTTCGACTTCCACACCCTGGCCACCTTCGTCCACCAGTACGCCTCCGACGAGCTTCTCGCCGAGGCGTCGCCGGCGGCGTTGGCCATCGTCGTCGCCGGCATCCTGCCGGTGATCTTCCTCAGCCGGACCATCGCCCGCTCGCGGCCCGGCGGCGGAGACGGGTCATGAGCGGCCTCAGCCTGGAGGACGTCCACCACGCTTACGACGGCCAGCCGGTGGTCAACGGCGTGTCGCTGTCGGTGGGGCCGGGCGAGTTGGTCTGCCTGCTGGGACCGTCGGGGTGCGGCAAGACGACCCTGCTTCGCATCGCCGCCGGCCTCGAAGTCCTGCAACGGGGCCGGGTCGTCATCGAAGGCCAGGCCGTCGCCGAGGGCGGCAACGGCCGCCAACTGCCGCCGGAGAAACGCGGCATCGGGTTGATGTTCCAGGACTACGCCCTGTTCCCCCACCTGACGGTCCTCAAAAACATCACCTTCGGCATCCGCAACCGGACCCCCGGGCGGATGCAGTGGGTGCGCGCCGCCCTCGAACGGGCCGGCATGGCCGACTTCGCCGACAGCTACCCCCACACCCTGTCGGGCGGCCAGCAGCAGCGGATCGCCCTGATCCGGGCGCTGGCCCCCGAGCCCCGGATGCTGTTGCTGGACGAGCCCTTTTCCGGCCTCGACGTGACCCGCCGCGCCCAGGTCCGCGAACGGACCCTGGACCTGATCCGGGACACCGGGATCGCCACCCTGATGGTCACCCACGATCCCGAGGAGGCGATGTTCATGGCCGACCGCATCCTGATCATGGAGGACGGGCGGATCGTCCAGGCCGGGTCCCCCGTGGAGACCTACTTCCAGCCCGAGAACAGCTTCGTCACCGCCCTCTTCGGCCCGGTCAACCGGCTCGGCGGGGTGGTCGAGGGCGGCCACGTCAAGACCCCGGTGGGGACCCTGGAGGCGCCCGGCCTGGCCGACGGCTGCGCCGTCGACATCCTGATCCGCCCCGAGGGGCTGCGCCTGCTGCTGACCAACGGCGAAACGCCCTTGGGCAACCCGGCGCGGGTGCTGTCGGCCCATCTCCTCGGCCGCTCGAGCCATATCCAGCTGGTCGCGACCGGCGCCGATGGCGCCGAGATCGCCTTGCAGGCCCGGATTCCCGGCGTCTTCCTGCCCCCCGGGGGCACCGCCGCCTCGGTCTGGGTCGACGAGCGCCAAGCCTACGTCTTCCCCGCCGCCGACGACTAGTACCGGCAATTCCTGCCCGGTCCCCGTCCCGGCGGCCCGGGGACCGGGCAGTCCTTGCCTAGGCGTTCCCGAAAAATAGACCGCGAGTCAATGGCTTAGCGCCTGCAATTCCCTGGCATCCTTCTTGCTTCCAGAAACGGTGGAATTTTATCCGCGTCCCGTCCGGACGACGACCATGGAGTGAGACCATGAGCGTTCTCAGCGCGTTTTCGAGCAGTGTCATGGCCATGATGAGCCAGGCCCACGCCCTGAACACCATCGGCAACAACATCGCCAACATGACGACCGGCGGTTTCAAGCGGAGCGAGACCAACTTCTCGACCCTGATCAGCAAGACCCGTTTCCAGCAGTCCGACCAGGGCGGCATCAAGCCCAAGGACTTCAACCGCATCGACCGCCAGGGCATCCTGGTCAACGGGACCAGCGATCTGGACGTGGCCATCAACGGCGCCGGCTTCTTCATTCTCAACACCGCCCTGGACGGTTCCGGGGAGACCCTCTACACCCGCGACGGCACCTTCGACATGCGGACCGGGGCCACTTCCACGGTGGCCGGCATTCCGTTGTCGGACGGCACCGCGACCACCCTCTCCATCCAGGAAGGCTACCTGATCGACAAGAACGGCTACTTCGTCCAGGGCTGGACGTCGGACCCCGTCACCGGGGCCTTCTCGACCACCGGCACGACCTCGGCGCTGCGCATCGACCAGTTCGCCTTCACCAACGCCGGCATCGCCACCACGGCGGCCTCGCTCGGCCTCAACCTGCCGGCCGCCGACACCATCGGCAACGTGTACGTGCGCAACATCGACATCTTCGATTCCAACGGCGCCCAGCATTCGGTGCCCCTCCACTTCACCAAGAACCCGACCCTCGGCGAATGGGGGATTTCGATAACCAGCGCCGTCGCCCAGATCGACACCGTGACCCTGATCGGCACGGTCGACGCCAACGACACCTACAGCGTCACCGTCGACGGGACCACGGTCACCTACCCGGTCACCGGCGGCGAGGCCAACCCGGCCGCCATCCGCGACGCGTTGGTCACCGCCCTCAACGCCGATACCATCGTCGGCGCCAAGGTCACCGCGGCGGCCGGCGCCGCGGCCGGCGAGATCACCCTGACGTCGAGGACTCCGGGCACCGGGTTCGTGTCCTCGGCGACGTCGGTCAACCTGGGGGCGAACGCCGACAACTTCGCCTCCTCGACCACCACCATCAGCAATGTGATCGGCCCGGCGACGGCGACCATCACCCCGACGGCGGCCTTCTCCTACACCGCCAGCTCGACCACCGCCGAGGTCATCTTCGGCGTCGCCACCGGGACCATCAGGATCCAGGTCCCCGGCGGTACGAATCCCATCACCGGCGCCTTCACGCCCCTGGCGGTCGGCGATTCGTTCACCGTCAGCGGGACCACGGGCAAGGACGGCACCTATACCGTGGCCGGCATCTCGGCCGACGGCTCGACGATCACCGTCGATTCCGCGACCCCGCTGCCTGGCGTCGACGAGACCGACACCAACGGCTCCGCCTACATCGGGACGGTCACCCAGCCGCTGGTCTTCAACGGCAAAGGGCAACTGACCAGCCCGGCCACCGGCTACACCATGGCCCTGACCTGGTCGGCGGTGGCCCCGGCGACCGCCGGCACCGCGACCTTCACCCTGGACGTCAGTGACTTCACCCAGTTCCAGGGCCAGTTCCTGTCCTTCAGCTACTCCAAGAACGGCAACTCGGCCGCCGACATCAAGTCATTGAAGTTCAACAGCCTGGGCGAGCTCGTCGCCAACTTCACGGATTCCACCTTCCGCTCCATCTACAAGCTGCCGCTGGCCGTGTTCTCCAATGCCAACAAGCTCGAGCGGCGCAACGGCAACACCTTCGCCGTGACCTCCGAATCCGGGAGCGAACGGGTGGTCGCCGCGGGCAGCAACGGGTTCGCCATGTTCATCCCCGGCGCCGTGGAGAAGTCGAACGTCGACGTCGCCGACGAGTTCACGCGGATGATCAAGACCCAGAACGCCTACAACTCCGCGGCCACCGTCTTCAAGACCGTCGACGAGATGACGATGACCGCCCGCGACCTGAAGCGTTAGGCAATATCTTCCCCCCTGTGGAGCACCCTTTCCCTCCGGAGTCCCGGCGGGATCGGGCATTTTCTTAAGAAGCATTTGTTTTCAAGACGTTATGGGGATTCCGGCGTTGGCATGGAATTCGCAACGGAGAAGGCCGAAGAACCATGGAAACGACACCCCATCGTCATCAAAATGGTTTGGGACCAACGGCTTAACGGGAAGACACTCATGAACGTCACGGCATTCATCGCCCCTCTCGAGCGGATCCTTCGGCGCTTCCTCGCCGGCGCCCTGGCCGGGCTGCTGGCGAGCGTCCTGGCCGCCACCGCCGCCGAGGCCTCCTCGCGGATCAAGGACATCGTCCAGTTCGAGGGCGTGCGCGACAACCTGCTGGTCGGCTACGGTCTGGTGGTCGGCCTCAACGGCACCGGCGACAACCTGGCCGACGGCCATTTCACCAAGCAGAGCCTGCAGGCGATGCTCAACCGCCTCGGCGTCAAGCCGACCGACGCCGGCCTCGATTCCGACAACGTGGCGGCGGTGATGGCCACCGCCACCCTGCCTCCCTTCTCGCGCCAGGGCAGCCGGATCGACGTCACGGTCAGCGCCCTGGGCGACGCCGAGAGCCTGCTCGGGGGGACCCTGCTGGTGACCCCGCTGTTGGGCGCCGACGGCGAGGTCTACGCCGTCGCCCAGGGCCAGCTCGCGGTCGGCGGCTTCACCGCCGGCGGGGCCGCGGAAACGGTGACCAGGGGAGTGCCGACCAACGCCCGGATCGCCAACGGGGGCATCATCGAGCGCGAAATCAACTTCGCGATGGCCAACATGACCTCGGTCAAGCTGTCGCTGCGCAACCCCGATTTCACCACCGCCCGGCGCATCGCCCAGGCGATCAACGCCTTCCTCGGGACGGCGGCGGCCAGCCCCACCGACCCCAACACCGTGCAACTGTCGGTGCCCAAGGACTACCGCGACAACGTGGTCAACCTGCTGACCGACATCGAGCAGTTGCGCGTCGAGCCGGACCAGCAGGCGCGGGTGATCATCGACGAGCAGTCGGGCGTCATCGTCATGGGCGAGAACGTGCGGATCAGCACCGTCGCCATCGCCCAGGGCAGCCTGACCATCCGCATCACCGAGACCGCCCAGGTCTCCCAGCCCGGCCCGTTCGCCGAAGTCGGCGAGACCGTCACCGTACCGCGCACCGAGATCGCGATCGAGGAAGGGGAGGAAAACCGGCTGACCATGCTCGAGGACGGGGTAACCCTTCAGGAACTGATCAACGGCCTCAACGCGCTCGGCATCGGGCCGCGCGACATGATCACCATCCTCCAGGCGATCAAGGCCCTGGGCGCCCTGCAGGCCGATATCGAGGTGATGTGATGGCCGGCGACGCGATTTCCATGCAGGCCGAGGCGGCGCTGTACGGCGCCAAGCAGCCGCCCCGCATCCCGGCCGATTTCGACCCCGTGACCGCGCGCCGCGTGGCCGTCGACTTCGAGGCCTTCTTCCTCAGCCAGGCCCTGCGCCCGATGTTCGCCGACACCGGCGCCGAGAAGCCCTTCGGCGGGGGCCTCGCCGAGGACATGTGGCGGTCGCTGGAGATCGACGAGTACGGCAAGGCAATGGCGCGGGCCGGGGGCATCGGCATCGCCGACGCCGTGTTCCGCGAGATGCTCAGAACCCAGGAGGTGGAATAGTCATGGACCCGACCAACCGCATCAACGACCTGATCGTCCTCACCTCTCACCTGGCCGACCTGCTGGCCAGGGAGAACCAGGCGTTGCGTGAACAGCGGCTCCACGACGCTACCGCCCTGTTGGAGGAGAAGAACACCCTGAGCCGGGCCCTGGAAAGCCGGGTCGAGGGACTCGGCAAGCTGGCCGAAGGCGACCGGGAGCTGGACCACGTCGACCCTGACCTGCGCGAACGGCTGCACGGCCTGGGCGAGAAGGTCAACGCCATGGTCGAGGAGAACGCCAAACTTCTGAAGGTCGCCATCGAGGCCAACCGGCTCGTGGTCAAGGCCATCGCCGAAGCCGCCAAGGCCAGCCGACCCGGCCCCGGGACCTATTCCGCCAACGGCGCGGTGGACGGCAAGGGATCGGCCGGCGCGGCGCGCAACGTGGCGATCTCCGTGGACCACCAGCTCTAGTGTTCTGGATCAGACATATGGCACCCATACGACGGCTTTCCGAGTTCACCGGCGGCGTTGCGAGGCGCTTGTGATGGGCCGCCATCACGGCGCGCCACGCGCCTGGCCGGGTGAACTCGGAGAGCCGTCGTATGGGTGCCATATGTCTGATCCAGGACACTAGGGACCAGGGACGACGGAAAGGGGAAACCGAGATGAGCGGCATCACCCAGGCGCTCCGCACCGCTCAGAGCGGGCTTCGGACCAACCAGGCGGCACTCGACGCGACCGCCAACAACATCGCCAACGTCAACTCGCCGGGCTATTCGCGCAAGATCGTCCGCCAGGAACAACGGGTCGTCGAGGGCGCCGGGGCCGGCGTCCAGATCGCCGACATCGTGCGCCAGGTCGACGAGGGCCTGCTCAAGAGCCTGCGCCTGGAGTTGAGCTCGCTGCACACGCTTGACGTCCAGGAAACCTACTACGACCGCATGCAGGAGATGTTCGGAACGCCCGAGGGCAATTCGACGATCAGCCACATCATCAACGAATTGACCTCCACCCTGGAGGTGATGGCGGTGTCCTCGGACCGGACCCTGGAGCAGAGCGAGTTGGTCCGCTGGGGCAGGGAGCTGACCCTCAAGCTGCAGTCGATGAGCACCACCATCCAGGAACTGCGCGTGCAGGCCGATTCCGAAATCGCCAGCATCGTCACCGAGATCAACAGGCTGGTCGCCAAGATCGGCGACTACAACGACAAGATCATCCGCAGCGAAGCCACCGGCATCGAGGTCACCGACCTCAAGGACCAGCGCGACGCCGCCGTCGACAAGCTGGCCCAGTTCGTGGACATCAGATACTTCTTCCGCGCCGACGGCGACGTCGTGGTCTTCACCTCGGGCGGGCGGACCATCGTCGACAACATCCCGGCCACCCTGACCCATGACGCGGCCAGCTCGGTGGCCTCGACCACCACCCACGCCGAAGGCGATTTCGCCGGCATCTTCGTCGGCACGACGATCGCCGGCAACGACATCACCAACGAGATCCGCTCGGGCAGGCTGAAAGGGCTGATCGACCTGCGCGACGGCATCCTCCCCAACCTACAAAGCCAGATCGACGAGCTGTCCGCCGAGATCCGCGATGTCTTCAACCAGATCCACAACCGCGGTACGTCGTTTCCCGGCATCCAGTCGCTGACCGGCACGCGGAACTTCATCGAGCCGACGTCCCAGAAGGTGCTGATCAGCGGCACCGGCGACACCCGGGTGATCCTGTTCGACGGTTCCGGCAACCAGGCGGCGTCGGTGTCGCTGAAGACCCTGATGGAAGACGCCAACTTCGGCGGCGACACCACCTACAACGCCGGCGCCGGTTACGCGACTGGCGATTACTGGATCGTCAGCGAAATGGCCACCAACATCCAGAACTGGCTCAACGACAGTCCCCTGGTCGGCGGCGGGTCGATCACCGGCGCCGGGCTGGGACTGTCGGGGAACACGGTGTCGGCGACCAGCGGCAAGCTGGTGATCAACATCAACAGCACGTCCTACTACCTCGCCTTCCGGGACGAGAACGCCACCGACACGCCCGGCAGCACCCATACCGACGCCACCATCCATTTCGATTCCGACAGCGACGGCGACCTCGACCCCGACGAGACGGTCAGCGGGTTCTCGAACTTCTTCGGGCTCAACGACTTCTTCGTCGACAACCTGGCCGACAACGTCCACGAATCGAACGTCTTGGCCAGCGGTTACGGCGCCGGCACGGCGGCCACCCTGAGCTTCCGCGATGCCACCGGTTCGCTGGGCACCCTGGCGGTGACCGCCGGCGAAACCCTGGCCACCATCGCCGCCAACATCACCAACAACATCACCAACGTCACCGCCACGGTGGTCCCCGATGGCTCGGGGTTCCGGCTCAGGATCTCCCACAACAACGGGGCCAGCATGACGGTCACCCAGGATGCCGGCACCGATACCCTGCTCGACAACCTGGGCCTGCACGTCGCCGACGTCCGGGTCTCGACTTCGCTGTCGGTGCGCAGCGACATCGTCACCACCCCGGGCTACATTTCGCGCGGCGCCGCGCAATGGGATTCGGCCCTCGGCGCGGCCGGCGAGTACTACACCTCGATCGCCGACAGCACGATCGCCGTCGCCCTGGCCGAAGCGTTCACCACCACCAACGCCTTCGATACCGCGGGCGGCATCGCCAATATCAGCGCCACCTTCGAGGGCTACGCGGCGGCCATCGTCTCGACCAACGCCACCCTCGCCGACACCAACGCCGACACCCTCGAGTTCCAGCAGATCCTGACCAACAGCCTGCAGCAGAAATCGGACACCGTGAGGGGCGTCAACCTTGACGAGGAGATGGCGCAGCTTATCCTCCTCGAACAGGCGTACATCGCCTCGGCACGGATAATCACCGTGATCCAGAAGATGTTCGAAGCCCTGGAGCAGATACTCTAGCCAAGAGGGAGCCATGACCCGGATCGCCAACCTCGCCGCCAACAACGCCCTCGTCGGCTACCTGCTGCGCACCCAGTCGCGTCTGCACGAGACCGAGATCCAGATCGCCAGCGAGAAGATCTCCCAGACCTACGCCGGGATCGCCGAGAACTCCGAACGCCTGGTCACCATCGAGAACACCACCAACATCCTCAGGAGATACATCGCCGACAACGAGACCATGGAGCTGCGCTACAACATCGCCTCCACCGCCCTCGAAGCCATGCGGACCACGGTCAGCGGCTTCAAGTCCACCCTCAACAACTTCGCGACCGCCGGCATCACCGACCGCGAGAACATCGACAACATCCAGGAGGCGGCCTTCCGGGCGCTCAAGGACATGCAGGGCTACCTCAACACCACCGCCGACGGGCGCTACCTGTTCTCGGGTGGCCGGGTCACCACCAAGCCGGTCGAACTCAACCTCTCCGACATCGCCACCTTCCAGGCCACCTACGACGGGGCGACGATCACCTATCCGACCGGCCGCGACGGCCATGTCGCCGACTTTACGATCACCAAGGATGTGGTCACCGAACAGACCAACTGGCTGACCTTCGCCAGGGACGACACCACCGGACCGCCGCCGGTGGGGCGGATCACGGCGACCAGCAACGGCGATTTCGCCAACGTCAAGGTGGGAAGCAAGATCACCGTTTCGGGCACCGCCTCCAACGACGGCACCTACACGGTGGCCGCCGTCGATACCACCAACAGCCGTTGGTTCCAGGTGGTCACCGAGATGCTGACCGACACCACGGCGGCCCCCGACACCGGCACCCCGGCCGGTTCCATCACCATCACCACGGCCGACGAAACCGTGCTCGGCACCGGCAGCTTCACCGACCTCACCTTCGACCGCGCCGCCGGCACCATCACGGCCGGCGCCGGGACGCCGTTCTCGGGGCTGTCGGCGGGCGAGGCGTTCACCGTCGCCAACTCCGAGGACGCCGGCAACGACGGCACCTACACCATCGAATCGGTGACCTCGACGGTGATCACCATCAAGCAGAAGAAGCTGACCGACGAGGGCGCCGCCGGCACCACCACCCTTAACCTGGGTCCTGGCGTCCTCACCTTCACCCAGAACGTCGGCAGCGATGACCGGATCGCCGGCGCCATCGGCAACTTCAGCAACGTCACCGTCGGCATGCAAGTGACCATCGCCGGTACGCTCGGAGCATTCAATGACCGCGACTACACCGTCAGGGCCGTGGCCGCGGACGGTTCCTACATCGATGTCCTGGAGGACGTCGGTGCTACAGGCCTTACCGATGCAGGGACCACGGCCATCGTCACCGAGGCCGCCGGCACCATCACCGCCACCTCTTATTACAACGGCGATCACGTCAGCCTCACCCACCGCGTCGACAGCAACCGCGACTTCGCTTACGACATCAACGCCAGCGACCCCGCCTTCGAGAAGGCGATCCGGGCGATGTCGATCATCGCCCAGGGCGCGTTCGCCACCGAAGGCGGCCTCGACAAGAACTCCAGCCGGATCAGCGAGGCCATGTCCCTGCTCGACCACGCCCTCGAGGCGACCCCCAGCGCCAGCCTCCCCAACGAGCTGACCAGCAACTTCGAATCGATGCAGATGAACCTCGGCTTCAACCAGGTCCTCCTCGACGTGACCAACAGGAACCACGAAAAGTTCATCGGCTTCCTCGAACAGAGGATCGCCGACGCCGAGAACATCGACCCGCTTACAGCCATCACACAGCTTCTCGACGACTCGCGAGCCCTGGAGGCCTCGTATCAGGCCCTGGCCCGCATCCGCCAGCTCAATCTCCATGATTTCCTGATATAATACCAAGGTTCCTATGTATTGACCCTTTGTGATCGCCGCGGGCGCGGGGAAAGGTGGCATATGGGCCGTTTTTCGATCGTCGAAGCCGATACCGATCCGGCGGTGTTCGCCGAGGCGCTGGCCGCCGAGGGTTTCGCCGAGAGGACGCTCCATCCGGTCTACGGCGATTTCGCCAGGACCTATTATCCGGTGGTGTTCGGCGACGCCCTCGCCGAGGCCTCGTTCGCCGTCACCGAGGGCGAACGGCCGGTGGGGCTGGTCCAGTGCTCGGTCATGGACGGGGTCCTGTCCCACTACGGGTTCCCGATCCGCTTCTTCCTCGACCAGGGGCTGACGCCCGGCGAGCGGCGCAAGTGCGTGAGCGCCGCCTTCCGCCACATCGAGGAGATGGCCGAGGGCTCGGGGTTCGCCACGGCCCGGGTTTCGGGCGGCCTCGGGAACGGCTTCCTGTCGCCGGTCGATCAGGCCTGCCTCGACCGCGCCGGCCGGCCGGAGGTGCGGATCCGCGCCGAGGCCGACCTGTCGCTGGATGAGGACGCGCTGCGCCGGGACGTCCGCGACAGCTACCGCTCGCTGATCAACCGCGGGCGGCGCGACCTCGAACTGGCCTACGTCAACCCGGACAACCCCGACCCCCGGATGTTCGACGACTACCGCCTGTTCCACGCCCGGGTTGCCGGCCGCGAGGTCCACGGCAAGGCCGTGTGGTCGACCATGTTCGACCATATCGCCGAAGGCGGCGGCGAACTGTGCATGGGCTACGCCGAGGACGGCGAGCTGGTCGCCGGGACCATGGTGATGGAGGAGCCCGACACCACCCTCTACTTCTCGGCGGTCTACGATCGTGAGCGCTTCGACAAACCGATCGGCCACTGGCCGCTGTTCGACGCCATGATCCGGGCCAAGGGGCGCGGGCGGCGCCACTTCGACCTCGGCGAGGTGTTTCCGCGCGGCACCGTGAGCGCCAAGGAGTTCAACATCGGCTTCTTCAAGAAGGGCTTCACGTCGCGCCAGGTGGCCGAAACCGTGTGGACCGTCCCCTTCGCCGAGGGCGGCCAACCGGCGTCCGATCAGGACCTTGCAATACGATGACCAATGCCTATCTGAAAGACGGGGTAGCGGCCAATCCGCGGCACCGCCGCCGGCCGCTCCCAGGCAGAAGCCGACCAACATCTTGGGCAGAAAGCTGGTGATGTCATGTCTGGTAAAATCGTTCTCGCCTTTCCCCACATCGACGACGGGAAACAATACCACCACCTCCCCTTGAGCACCCTCTCGGTGGCCGCTCCCCTGGAGCGCCTGGGAGTGGACTACGAGATCTACGACGAGCGGGTCGACGACCCGGAGCGCCTGAAGACGCTGCTCGAGGACGCCTTCCTGTTCGGGGTCACCATGTTCACCGGCTTCCAGACCCACCGGGGCCACGCCCTCCTCAAGCAGGCCAAGGAGCGCCATCCCTCCATCGTCACCATCGCCGGCGGCCCCCACGTCACCGCGCTGCCGTTCCAGACCGCCGACGACCCTTACGTGGACTACGCCGTGGGCGGCTTCGGCGAGGCCGCCTTCTTCGAGTTCGTGGCGCGGATCCTGGACCACGGAGGCCTCGACGGCTGCCACATCCCCGGCCTCTACCACGCCAACGGGAGCGACGTCTCCCTGGCCCCGTCGACGACCACGCCGCCGACCAGGAAGTTCGACGGCGAATACTGGGACCCCCTGCCCTACCACAAGATCGATGTCTCCCGGTACATCAACAAGCAGACCGAACGGGTGATGTACGTCGCCCACTACGGGTGCCCGGCGCGTTGCACGTTCTGCGCCACCACCCACTACCGCAAGTGGACGCCCAAGCCGATCGAACTGGTGCGACGGGACATCGCCACCCTGTACGAACACTACCCGTTCAAGGAGATGTGCTTCTTCGACGCCACCCTGTTCACCCGCAAGGACCGGGTCCGCGAGGTCATCGACTGCCTGGATCCCTTCCCCGGCACACGGTGGATGGCCGATGCCCGGGCGGTCGAGCTCAACAAGTACTCGACCCAGGACCTGATCGAGATCCGGGACAAGAAGGCGGAACTCGGCTTACTGGTGGTCGGCCTCGAATCGGGCAGCCCCCACATCGCCGAAGTGGTGATGAAGAAGGGCAAGAAGCACCTCGACATGTTCCGCACCGTGGCCGGGCGGATGCACGAGGCGGGGATCATGATGATGTCGGGGTTGATCTTCGGGATTCCCGGGGAGACCACCGAGGACCTGCGCAAGACCATCGACTACGTCGAGGAGATCCGCGCCATCCACCCCGCCCTCAAGCTCTCCACGACCTTCTTCAGGCCGTTGCCCGGGACCGAGCTCTACGAACTCCTCGACGGCCAGGGCCACATCGCCCCCAAATCGCTCGAGGACTGGGCCGCCGTCGGCGGCTCCAGCCACTTCAAGTACAACGAGTGGATGGACATCCCGTGGCTGGAAGACGATGAAAAGGCCCGCTACCGCAAACTGTACGACGAATTCATCGACCGCCACGGCGACATCCTGGAGTGATCCCGGCGACCCCTGACGGCATTTCGTTTTCAACGAATGATACCAGCGGCCACAATCACTGACTCCCCCGACCATCCTTCGACACGCCGCTTGCGCGGCTGCTCAGGATGAGATTTTTTGAAAAATAAAGAGATTCCTCATCCTGAGCAGCGAGCGAAGCTCGCGTGTCGAAGGATGCCCACAGGTCAGTGTCTCTGACCTCTGGTATGAGGCGGACGTCGCACTCTAGGTCTTGTTCATGCCTTCCAGCAGGCCTTCGCTGATCTGCAGGTTGATGTTGATCAGGGTTTCGATGGTCGTGTTCTCGAGCTCTCTCTCGGCGCTTCTGAACGTTGTGTCGGCGACGAAATTGCTCAGCTTGACCAGGTTCTCCTTGACGTTCTGGGGGACGGTGCTTTCCTCGCGGTCGATCATCGCCCGGATGGCCACCCACAGTTCCAGGTTATGGTTGAGCGCCGCCGTCATCGTCGCCGTGTCCGAGCGGTCCTGCTTCGCCTGATCCAGCATTATGGCGGCCCGGGACAAGCCGAATGCTTCTTCCTCGGGAACCTTTAGTTCCCTATCCGGGGTCTCGTTATCGGCCATACCGAAATTCTCCAAATCCTCACATGCCCCCATGTCTCATGGGGTTTTGATTGTGCTTTACATAAGCGCTCCAAGTCAAGATTCCAGCGGCTTTCAACCTATCATCGCAGCTCCGTTTCCAGCGCCGCCAGGAACCGGCGGCCGGCCTCCGCCGGTGCATCCCCTCGCCGATCACCCGGTAGGCCGGGAACGATCGCTTGCGGACGGGCTCGCCGCCTGCGACGCCAGCTTGCTCATCGCGGCTCTCCCTTGCCGGCCATCTCGATGAGCTCGGCGCACAGCCGCTGGACGTCGAGCGCGCCGGCTCCGTCGCCGAGCAGCTCGGCGCCGCTGGCCAGGTGGGCACGCAGGTTGTCGACGGCGCGCACCATGGCCTCTCCGAAGCCGGTCCCGGTCCATTCGCCGCGTTCCAGGGTGCGCCGCGACGGGAACACGGGGTGAGTGGCGAGTCGGCGGTGGCGCAGGACCCGACCCAGGTCCTCGATGACGATCCGTCCGCGCTCCATCACCAGGTCGATCTCGAAGGTGAAGAAATGCCGGCTGTCGCTGCCCACCAGGTAGACCGGGGCGCCCTCAGCGGTGGACAGCAGGGCGTCCAGGGTCGGATCCTCGGGGCTGAAGTCGTGGCGCCGGCGGAACACCGCCTCGGCCCGCAACGGTCCGGCCAGGAAGGTGACCAGGTCGATCAGGTGGCTGCCGCAGTTGAGCACGCCCTTGGTGTAGTGGCCGGTGACCGACTGCACCGCCCCCCAGTCGCCGCCGGCGATGTCTTGGCGCAGGCGGTCCATGGATTCGTCCCAGCGCCGGAAGTAGTTGACCGCCAGCGGCCGGCCGGCGGCCCGGTAGGCCTCGACCAGGCGGGTCGAGACCTCGACGTCCCCGCTCAGCGGCTTCTCGCAGAACACCGCCCGCACCGGCATCTCCAACAGCTCCTCCAGGACCTCGGCGTGGAGGGGCGTGGGAACGCACACGCTGGCCACGTCGTAGGGGGCGCCGGCGGCCCGGCAGGCGGCCAGGCCGTCGAATCCGGCGGCGATGTCCCAGCACTCCATGAACGCCCGGCGGCGGTCGGCGTCGGGCTCGACGCAGGCGGCGACGGCGAACCCCGGGTGGTGCGAATAGGCCCCGGCGTGGGTCATGATCTCGGGTCCTTCGCCGGCCTCGTCGAAACCGCCGGCGATGTCGCCGCAGCCGACGATGAGGACCGACAGGGCTTCTCCCTCAGACGTAGCGGTGGGGGACATGGCGGTTGATCTCCCTGAGGTCCGGCCGGCGGCGGATCAGCGCCAGGACGTCGGCCAGGGTGAAGGCGGGGTTTTCGGGATACAGCGCCTCGAACAGGCGGCAAATCAGCTCGTAGTCCTCGGCCGTGTCCAGGGTCAGGCGCAGCTTGGGGTCGATCAGTTCGGGCGGCGCGGCGACGTTGCGCACCTTGTAGAGATCCGGGTTGCGGTAGATGAACACGGCGCCGTGCTCGCGGTCGAAGGGGTCGTGGGTCCGCCTGTCCACGTCGGCCAGGGTGGCGGTCGAGAAGACCTGGGTGTCCATGCCGATGGGATAGCTCCGCTCGAGGATGTTGGAGACGTAGTCCACCCCGCCCTTCAGGTAGTCGCGGACGCACAGCTCGACCGCCTCGGGGTCGATCAGCGGGCAGTCGCCGGTGGTCTCGACGATGACCTCGATGTGGTGCTCGGCGGCGGCCCCCAGCAGGCGCGCGGTGACGTCCATCTCGCTGCCCCGGTGCCAGCCCACTCCCAGGCGCTCGGCCAGCTCGACGATCGCCGCGTCGGGGGGGTTGATGGTGGTCGCGATGACGATGCCGTCCAACGACGGAACCCTTCTCAGGCGTTCGACCATCAGCTCCAGCATCGGCTTGCCGATCGCCTGCTTGAGGACCTTGCCGGGCAGGCGGGTGGAGGCCATGCGGGCCTCGATGGTGGCGACCACCCTCATCCTTGGCCCCCCTCGACCATCTCCCACTCCAGCGCCGTGCCCCGTTCCAAATCAAGCGCCGCGCGGCGGCCGAGGACCTCGGCCAGGGTCAGGCAGCGCATGGCGTGACCGGCGCCGAGGGCGGGCGAGGCGTCGAAACGGAAGATCGCCAGCGGGCCCGGTCCTTGGTCGGCGGGCGCCGGCATTCACCCCTCCAGCGAAGACCTAGATTGTCTCATCGAAGGACGTCAGAGGTTCCACGGCGGGTTCCTCCGGCGGAGCTTGCGACTCGTTGGCCGGCTCCGGGGCCTGGGGTTGGGCCTGCCGTTCCTTCTCGGCGTCCTCCACCGCCTTGTTGAGGCCGTCCAACAGGCCGCCGGCGATGTTGCGGTTGATGTTGACCAGGACCTCGATCTTCTCGGTGGTCGGCTTGTGGATGGCGGCAACGGTGTGCTGGTCGATGAACTTGCACAGCGTCAGCATGTCCAGGCGCAAGTCCTCGGGAACGTCGGACTCGCCGACGGTCAATTCGGTCTGGAAGATGGTCCACAGACGCCAGTTGAGACGCAGCGCGTCGCGCATGGCGATCTTGGAGTCCTCGGCGGTGGTCGCCACGGCCATGCGGCGGGCGGCCTCGATCAGCGCCCAAGCCTCGGTATATTGTGGCAGACCGCCCTGGGGGATGTTGCTGTAATTGGCGCCCGGCGGCTGACTGTCTTGGGGCATGTCGTCTCCTGAATTCCGGGTGGCAGGCACCGCTCCGGCGAACCGAAGGCGTTTTCGCCGGTTATGCAATCCTACGCTATATACCACATCAATTGTTATCAAAAGGTTAGCAGAATATCGGCGCCATGAATACCGCTAAGGGGTGCTTTTCGGCTTATACCAGGGTAATATACCAACGGTCCTTGACATTGACCCCTTGTGATCGCTTTTCCCGCATCCTCGACAGGAGGGGACGCGCTGGCGATGCTGGCGCATCGTCAAGCGTTCCCGACGCCCCGAGGATACGGGAAAAGCGACCCGGAGGGCGGCCGTTCGAGGCCTCCGGATCTCGTCGCGACCTATTTCTTCTTGCCGGTTCCCTTCCTGGGCCGGGTCTTCTTCGCCCCCCGCCCGGTCTTCATCATCTTCTCGTAGGCGCCCTCCAACTCGCGGGTGATATCAGTAAATGTCCCGAAAAGTGGTGTTCAAGTCGAGCTAAAAGAAGTCTCCCCTTTGCTTCGAAAGTGGCGGTGTTACCGTTCAAGCTTGGCGACAGTCACGAAAGTCGATGCCATGAACATGCCAAGCCAATGCTGAGCATATTTTATCTCGAGTAAGCGTCCTATCCCCTTGAGGGACGGGTCTTCATTCAAGATCAGCGGCGGCAATGCGTGGAAATTGTAATAATAATTTCCTATATGCTTTAGGCCATATTCACTAAACTTGTCCGGCAAGGTCACAGGGTTTTCCGGTCGTGTAAAAACGTGCCCTCTTTGTGATGCCGCCTTCTCGTCGTTGAGGGTCGGCTTGTCCGGATGGGTTACAAGGCCCTCCAAGCGCCGTTCCAAGCCCTCTAGGTCCAGATCGACTGCCACGTTGGAAATCACGGGGAATATGTTGTTCTTGAAGAAACGCATCGTGTAGCGGTTAAATGTCAGAACGTCGAACAGCTCATTCTGATAGGCTGCAATGAAGGTTCCACCAGGCTTTAGGACGCGAGTTATCTCCTTGTAACTGGAGCCCTCTTCATCTTCGGGGATATACGGCAGGACGCCCAAGGCGGTGACAACATCGAAGTGATCGTTGGCAAAGCATGACAGTTCCGAAAGAGGCGTGGTTTCCACGATGGCGTCTTTCACGCCCGCGGAAGACAGCTGGTTTTGTGTGACCTTGACCATGTTAGGAGAGATGTCCGTCCCGGCAACACCGTAGCCTTGGCTTGCCAGATAGCACAAAAGGTCTCCCGCGCCACAGCCGGCATCGAGAACATTACCTTTCGGAATCTCCTGGAAAAGGCCCTTTACTATTTCGAGTCTGTAGGCATTGGGATTGTCGTAGCCATAAGAGTCTTCCGAATAGCTGTCGGCCACGGAGTCGAAATAGGAAACCGTGGCATCCTTGGAGTACTTCATGTTTCTTGTTCTCCTGCAAGGAACGTCGAGAAAGGGGAACTCCAGAACTTTTTGATCAGGCCTTTTTCCACCCAGAGGTCAGTGTAGGCATCAACAATCTCGAAGGGCAGACCGACCTTTTCGGCCACATCCAGGACGGTCTTGTCGCCCTCGCACATGACAGGCAGGACGGTAGCCATATAGTGAAGGGCATCCGGATTTTTCACGTAAATTTCCCTTGTCTTCGGTCCGAGGCGCGTAGATATCGGATGCCGGCTCTGAGGCGCCGCCACCTGGGAAATCCGACTGTAGGAGAAGTAAAGGTCCAGCGCCGGGGCCGATAGGCAGGGAAGCCCGGAGAAGCAACGACTGAGAACAGCATTCTTCTCGAAGACATCAATGGCCTTCAACACGATTTCGACCTGCTGTTCGAAGCGTTCCTCGTCCACAGCATCCACGTTGTCAGCATCGGTATGGTATTCGTCGAACGGCCCGCGCATCACGACCCCACAGGGAATGTTGACGCCTCCGACATCGAATGCCGTTTCGTCGTTACCAAGCGGCCCCTGGCGGAAGCGGTCGATGTTCTCCGCCTCATCTGGTTCCGCATAATGGGTAAAAATATGCTTCATCACCCGGTCGATGGGCGATCTTTCTGAAAAGCTCTGCTGGTAATGAAGGGGAGCACGTGCACCAGCCGTCGCAATGAAGAGGGCTTGGCGCACATGCCGGGAAGGCAAGCAACGCGCCGCATAAAATACCGATCCGATGATTTCGATGGTGCTGAGCATGCGATAAGTTAGGTGCGTCTTGCGCTCGGCCAAACGTGAGATGATCTCATGCCCGGCAAGACACCCGACCAGGCCGTCGTTGCACATTGCCGGATGGTCGAAATGACCAACCAGTAAAATGGTATCTGACAATTCACCTGCATGGGTCTGTTCGACCATCTCCATCTTGCCCGGCTGGAAGCGGGTAGCGATATCGACGTCGTACTGCCCAGGCACCAACTTATCTCGAACATGATGAGAAATGCAAAAACCCCATTGCTGGTCCCAGTGCCTGTATTGATTGCGAAAGTGAAAAGGAATGCGCTGCGGCTTCTGTGGAATGGAGAACAAATGAGTTTCCAAATCCTGCAACGAAATCTTCCCACAGAATGGCGGAGAACAGGAGAAGACAGATAGTTTGCTCTCATTCCAGTCCGCTATCACCTTTCCGTCCGGTGCTGTCAGCGTAGCACGCTCGACTTCCCAGGCGGGAGGAACCTCCCAATAACTTTGAGTGTCGCCAGTTGGAAACGAAATGATCTCGCAGTTATCGTAAACCGACGCCAAGTCTCTGTACGCGGCACTTGTGTCCGAGCTCACGTGAACGCGATTCCGATCCGCCAGGGTATCAAGAGCGTTTTTCCATCGAGATATAGACATGTAAGGTGGTCCTTAAAAACCGGACAGGGTGCCAAGGTGTATTCCACCGGATAACGAAGGAATACGATAACGCCAAAATTCAAAAAAACAGTGTCATAATAAATTTTGAATCCCGCGGCGGCATCCGATGATGAACCTATTTTTTCTTCCGGGTTCCCTTTTTTGCGGGTCTCTTCTTTCCTGAGACTTTCTTCCTGGACCTTCCCTCTTTCAGCATCCGCCGGTATACATCCTCCAGTTCCCGGGTGAAGGTCGCGCAGTCGCAAAGCCGGGATTTGGCCAACTGGCCACGCAACGTTTGGCGAATCTCGGCCAGCCTCGAAATGTCGCCGGCCAGCGCGGTGGCGGTCTTCACGAAACCATCCGCGGTGGTGGCCACCCATTCCTCCCGCCCGGCCGAATGCAGGATGCTGGCCCCCATCAGCGCCGGTCTCCTGGTTCCGGCCAGGGTGACGACGGGAACCCCGGACAACAGGGCCTCGCAAGTATTCCGCGTGCCGTTGACGGGGAAGGTATCCAAAATAATGTCGGTTTGCGAAAGGAACTCCTGACTGGGCTTCTCGCTTTCCTGCGGCGACTGGAAGGAAACACGGTCGGCCACGCCGAAACGCCCAAAAAGCTCCCGTGCCGTCTCCTCGATTATCGCCAGAATGGTCGGCGCGTTGCCGAGGAAAAGGCGGGAATCCGGGACGGCATCGAGGACTCCCGCCCATACGCCGGCGACATCCTCGTTGATCCTGGCCAGATCGCAAATTCCTCCGAATGTGACGAATCCACTTTCCGTCGCCGGTGAGCGGTCGGTCTTGGAATAATCCAGGGTCGCCGTCTCGGCATCGATCACGACAAGTCCGGCCGCGTTGAGCACGACCTTTTCACCTTTTCCTTCCGCCTCGTCGGCCCTCTGGCAGACGCGATCCGAAACGACGAAATCATACAGGCCGAGTCCCGCCCCGTTCGGCCAGGACACCCATCCCGCGACAACCGGCGCCAGCCCTTGGGCGACAAGTCCGAGACGCTGGTCATCCACGTAGCTGCACAGGTCGACGAGAATATCAAGGCCGTCGCCGGCAATGATATGAGCCATGGTATCGTCATCGACGTCGTGAATCTTCCGCCACTCGGTGCTCGCCGACTTGAGTTGCGTGGTCACGAAATCCGTCGTCGCGTTCTGCTGGTAGCCATAGATTTCGAAACGGTTCTTGTCATGGAGTCCAAAGAAAGAAGAAAAGAACTTGGCTATCTGGCTGTCATGGAAATGATCGGACAAATATCCCACTCTTATTTTCGCCGATTCCATATTCCTCGCGCCAAGGTCGACACGCCCTAATCCGGCGAGCGTCCGCCTGTTTTGCTTCCGGCATTCGCCGGCAAGGGAGTCCGCTTCCTTTCCCGGAAGGAAGCCCGCCAATGCTTCCGCTTTCAAGATCAGTTGCGGGCTCTCGGGGGCCATCTCCAGAACCCGCCGGCAACAGCGCAGCCCTTCATCGAACCGCCCGAGATGGAACAGGCTTTCCGCCCGGTCGGCGACGATGAAGGCGTCTCCGGGTTCGGCCTCCATCGCCTGATGAAAGGCCACCTCGGCTTCGTCGTATTTTCCGAGTTTCAAAAGCGCCTTTCCCATCAGGACAAGACACGGAATGTTCCCGCGGTTCAGCCTCAACTCCTTGGCGCAATGCTCCACCGCGATTTCATACTCCCGTTTGTCAAAATGAATGCGTGCATTCACGTAGAAGGAAGACGGGGTTGCCTGTTCGAGAGCCATTTGGTAGTTGCGAAACGCCTCGGGAATCAACTGCGTCAATTTGGCGTGCGTTTCCAGGGCGATCGCCAACTTGGCGAAGTATAGACTGTCCGCCAATTTCCCGACTTTCGCGTTCATCACCGCCAGGGCATCCACGTAGTCGCGGCAATCCGGGTCTTTCTCGTGCGCCCGCTCGACCAGGGATATCCCCTTTCCCGGGTCTTCCATCTGGAACGCGATCAGGCCGAGCATGCACAACACCTCCGGCCTTTCACCACGGCCTGCTTGGCTGGCGTGCGCCCGGCCGCATTCATCCAGGGCCGCATCGAAATCCCCGCTTCCCAGGAAATCCGAAGCTTTGCCGAGATGTTCGAACAGACCCGTGTCGTCACTCATGGAAAGCACTCCTCATGTCGAACCGCGCTCCTATCCGGGTGCTTGCACCAGCAATCCAGCCGCGTCCCTATTGAATCCGACTCTCCTCCAGGTCACGCAAGAACTTTGCGGCTACCTCTTTTATGCCATCGATCACCCGTCTCATCTCGCTCCTGACGATGTCTTCCATTGCCGCGGTTTTCCCGGCCTTGCTCACCCTTGCCAGATAGTACGTACCGCAAATGATACACATCATGATGCTGCCCCGGCACAACATCTGTTCGGCCGTCGGGGAGATTCCCGGAGGCGCCAAGATACGGTTCATCTTCGCTAAATATCTCTGTTTGTATTCGTCGTCCTCCACGTCGAGGCATTCAAGGAGTCGATCGCACAATTCCTCCACGGCGCCGGCCCAATCTTCCCGGGACCACGATTTCTCGAAGGTTCCCCGCGAGTATTGTTCAAATCCCTCGAGGATGCTTTCGATTTCCCTGTCCTTGTCGAAGCCACCCGGAAGGGATACCTTGCCAGGTAATCTTGGCACCGTTCCCTCGATGGCCACGCCGTTGCTGCAATTGAAATAATTCATTCCGCGGCGGAACCTTCGTATCGTCGTCTCGGCGGCCGTCCGCGCCCAAAGGAACGTTCCATGGGTGAAAACGGTGCCGCCGAAATTCCCCCGTCTCTCCATATTGAACGGATCGGGGGTATATTCCGCAACGCCTCCAGGCCGGTAATCGGAATCCTTTGAATGATGGACTTCCTTGAGTGTCGTCCCGAAGTCGACCCCGAACAAATATATGTCGCCCCTGCTGAAGCCAGCGGCAAAGGAAAGGCCGGTGTTGGAGACGGTTGGGCCGACCTCGTAAAGGCTGTATCCATCGCCCAACGAAAAGATGGCCCAACTGGACAGAGCCGGGCGGAAAAACAGCACCTTTTTGGGGAAGATATCCTTGACCCGGGGATCGATCGTCGTCGAGGCGACAAGGCAGATGTCGCTGATGTCGTACTTGTCCGCTTTGTCCCTCAGCAGGTCGTAGACAATAGGGACGTTTTCCATTTCGATCTGGAAATCCGGAACGATCCCATTGCCCACAAGCACGCCGAGGGCGCTCCCGCAGGAAACCAGAATGGCGTTGTTCCGGTTTTCCCCGATGACGTCCAAACTGGTGTCGATGGACGGTCCGGATCCGATAACGAATACCGGCATGCGGGTCGATTTCTCCATTTTCCTGAAAACAAGGGAGTCGTAGCCGCACAGATTGTTGAAGGAATTGTTTATCATGAGCATTTCGTCCTCGAGAAATCCGAGGCCCGAAACCATCACGTTTGCATCCGCCTTAACCATTTTCATGGCCAGTTCCATCGTTGAATTATTATAGTGATTGAAAACCATGGTTCCGTCGAAAAAAGGTGCTCCGTGCCCTCTGACGAAGGTCATGATCTCGGAATAAATACTATCCGGGTTTTTCGAAATGGATATATAAAGTTGTTTATCATCGTCATTCGTGAACTTCTCGATCATTCCGGCCCAATCGAAGAAAAACATGGAATGATACAGAAATTCCGTATTCGGCTCGATCAGTATGAGGGACTTGCAATTGGTTCTTTCCACCAGAGGCTCGATGTGCCCTCCCAATCCAACGCCGAAGACAAGCAGGAAATGCGTTTCATCATCCGACGGAACATATGTGAGCTCGATTCCATCGTCGACGGCGCGCCGCAAAATCCTGTAAACGTAATCGGCCCCGACCGGGTCCATGTTGCCGCTGGCCGGGGGAGAAAAAAGCATGCGCGTTGGACTAGCAAAGTACTCGTCGACCTGTTCTTTGGCGTGTCGGGTTGCCCCTTTTCCGTAAAGCCGGCTTCCCCTGAATTCAATGTCCGGTTCGCCATCGTCGCCAAATACCAATTGCGAATGAATATCCGACAGCCCCGAAAGCACGGCGTGGCCGCCGGGAGTAACCGTCTTGAGGGCCTCCAGGTTACGCTTGAAAAAGTCGTCCCTGTTCGGCGTTTTATTACCGTCGCGGGTTCGCTTTCCCCCTGTCGCCGGCTTCCCGCCGCCGCGGGTTCGCTTTCCCCCTGTCGCCGGCTTCCCGCCGCAGCGGGTTCGCTTTCCGCTTCTGGCCGGCTTCTTTCCCATCTTCCGGATACTCCGTTGTTCCCGCTGACCTGCTGGCCGCCGATAGGCGGCCAACGCTTCGCCGAACCCCTTGAATAACATCCAACCGGATTTACCGAAAGGGTGTTATCGGGCGGGGTAATTTATCGGATTTTGTATCAGGCATAATGGAAAGGGGGGCCGAGGCCCCCCTTTTCCGTTGCTTTTGGCAAACCGATCCTACCTGAACAGGGCCAGGATCCCTTGCTCCGCCTGACCGGCGAACGACAGGGCGCTGATCCCCAACTGCTGGCGGGTCTGCAGGGCCAGCAGGTTGGCGCCTTCCTCGTTGAGGTCGGCCAGGGTCAGCTTGTCGGACCCCCCTTGCAGGGTGTTGACGTAGCTTTCGGTGAACTCCAGCCGGGTCTGAAGAATAGCCACGTTGGAACCCAGGGTCTGGGACTTGGTCCTCAGCGTGGTCAACGCCGAATCCAGATCGGTGATCAGGGAGTTGATCTGGGCGGTCAAGTTGGAATCGATGACGTACTGCCCGGCGACGTTCCCAACGGTGACCGAAGCGCCAGTCGTAACGTCGGTGAATACAGCCTGGCCAGAAAGCACGTTCGAGGCTGCTTCGATCGTCAGGGTCAAAGTCTCGCCTACCGCGAACGTCATCGTGTTGGTAAAAGTCGCCGATGTCATGAGCGCCGTACCAACGGATATTGTCACCGTGTTAGTGCCATAGGTGAACGTATGATCGCCCGTCGCAAACGTGAAGGCGGATCCGTAGGCAAATGTCAAGTCGATCGTCTGTCCGGTGGAAGCCGTAAAGGCCGTGGCGAAGTCATACGAGAACATCAGCGCCGTGCCGGTCGTCTCCCCGGCGGTCACGGCTTGCCGGACCGCGAGTCCGGCGCCGCCCTCGGTGATGTCGACCGAGTTGACGGACAACGTCGAGGCGGTGTCGGTGCTGAAGCTGACGGTCAGCGTGGAGCCCGTGCCGTTGACCAGGTTGAGGCCCTGATAGCTGGCGTCGGACGCCAGGTTGGCGATCTGGGTCCTGAGGTCGTTGAACTGACTTACCAGTTCGGAGATGGTGGACGAGGTGGACGACTTGGAGGCCAGCGCCAGACCTTTCATCTGGCCGACGATGTCCTCGATCGCCTCGGCGCCGTCGAGCGCCGCGGTCAGGGTGCTGATGCCCTGGTCGATCCCCGACTTCTTTTCGTTGAAGTCCGAGGCCCGGTCCGAGAGCGTCTTGGCCTGGAAGAACTTGACCGGGTCGTCGATCGGGCCGGCAACCTCGAGGCCCGTGGCCAGACGGCCCTGGGTCCGCTCGATCAGCCTGGTCGTCCCTTGAAGTGAAAGAAGGCTGCTCCGAACGGCAGCCGACAGGGTTACTTGATCAGCCATTTTGCTAACTCCTTTCTAGAGTTACTGCGTAACGAGGGGTTCTCCCCTCTGCCGGGCGGGGCATGCTGCCCACAGCCAAGCAAATGTATTCTAACCAATCGCGATCCGAAAATCAATGGGAAATCAACAATCACGTATTGGCGACGTCCCGTGGGGTGGCGATTCGAGGGCCCGCGCCGGGATTTTTGGTTGAACATTGCCGCCAAAGCCTTCACCTTTGGCGACCCGATGGTGGTTGAAATCGTTGCAACCACTTGATTTTCTTGACCTAAAGAGGAGGTGGCGCCTTTGTGGCTCTCGAATTTCTACGACCTGTCGATCAGTTTGAGCGGCAAGTCGATCCTGGTCACCGGCGGAACAGGGTCCTTCGGCAAGCGTTTCGTGAGAACGATCCTGGAGCGCTATGACGTCCGCAAGCTCATCGTCTATTCCCGTGACGAGCTCAAGCAGTACGAGATGCAGCAGGAATTCAGCCCCGATGAGCATTCCTGCCTGCGTTACTTCATCGGCGACGTGCGCGACCGCGACCGCCTGGAGATGGCCCTGCGCGACGTCGACATCGTGATCCACGCCGCCGCCCTCAAGCACGTCCCGGCGGCCGAGTACAACCCCACGGAATGCATCCGCACCAACATCTTCGGGGCCGAGAACGTGGTCCACGCCGCCCTTCACAACGGGGCCGAGCGGGTCATCGCGCTGTCCACCGACAAGGCGGTCAACCCGATCAACCTGTACGGCGCTTCCAAGCTGGCCTCGGACAAGGTCTTCGTCGCCGCCAACAACCTGGCCGGGACCACCGGGACCATGTTCTCGGTGGTCCGCTACGGCAACGTGGTCGGCTCGCGGGGCAGCGTGGTGCTGCTGTTCGAGCGCCTGGTCCGCGAAGGCGCCGACAGCCTGCCGATCACCGACCCCCGCATGACCCGGTTCTGGATCACCCTCCAGCAGGGGGTGGACTTCGTCATCTCGTGCCTCAACAACATGCAGGGCGGCGAGGTCTTCGTGCCCAAGATCCCGAGCATGAAGATGACCGACCTCGCCACCTGCCTGGCTCCTGATCTGCCCCAAAAAGTAGTCGGCATCCGCCCCGGAGAGAAGCTGCACGAGGTCCTGACCACCGAGGACGATGCCCCCAACACCTACGAGCTCACGGACCGCTTCATCATCGAGCCGACGTTCCCGTTCTGGAGCCGCAAGCCGGTCGAGGCCGGCGCCGCCGAGCCGTTGCAGGCGGTGCGGGTCGCCGAGGGCTTCCGCTACGCCAGCGACACCAACGACCGCTGGCTCGACGACAAGGGGTTGCGTCGGTTGATGTCGGAACCCCGCTGATGGCCGGCGGCCCTCCGGCTTCCGGGTTCCTGCCCTATGGCCGCCAGTCGGTCGACGAGGACGACGTCGCCGCCGTCGCCGAGGTGCTGCGCGGCGACTGGCTGACCACCGGCCCCGCCGTCGAGGCCTTCGAGACCGCCTTCGCGGAGCGCCTCGGGGCCCGCTTCGCCGTCGCCTGCTCCAGCGGCACCGCCGCCCTCCACCTGTCGGCGCTGGCCCTCGGCCTGGGTCCCGGCGTGCGGGTGGTGGTGCCGAGCCTGACCTTCCTCGCCACCGCCAACGCCGTGCGCTACGTCGGCGCCGAGGTAACCTTCGCCGACGTCGACGCCGACAGCGGCCTGATGGGGGCCCGCCACCTGGCGGCCGCCCTCGACGGCCAGGATGGCGCCGTCAAGGCGGTGTTCCCGGTCCACCTCAACGGCCAGGTCGGCGATCCCGAGGCGGTCGCCGGAATCGCCGCCGAGCGCGGCCTGAAGGTGGTGGAGGACGCCTGCCACGCGCTTGGGGCCGACTACCGGGGGAATGCGGTCGGCGCCTGCCGCCACGCCGACATGGCGGTGTTCTCCCTGCACCCGATCAAGACCATCACCATGGGCGAAGGGGGGGTGGTGACGACCAACGACGGCGACCTCGACGGCCGGCTGAGGCGGCTGCGCAACCACGGCATGAGTCGCGACGCGGCGGCCTTCGACAGCCCCGAGCTGGCCTTCGCCGCCGACGGCCGGCCCAACCCCTGGTACTACGAGATGGCCGAGCTGGGCTTCAACTACCGGGCCAGCGACATCCACTGCGCGTTGGGCCTCAGCCAGCTCGCCAAGCTGGACGCCTTCGCCGCCGCCCGCCTCGACCTGGCGGCGCGCTACGACAACGCCCTGGCCCCCCTGGCGCCGACGGTGCGGCCGATCTCGCGGACCGCCGGCTGTTCGCCGGCATGGCATCTCTACGTCGCCCTGATCGATTTTGCCGGCGCCGGCGTGGCGCGGGCCGAACTGGTCGAGCGGCTGCGGGCGCGGGGCATCGGCACCCAGGTCCACTACCTGCCGCTCCACCGCCAGCCCTACTACCGCCGGCGCTACGGCGAGCAAAGCCTGCCCGGGGCCGACGCCTACTACGCGCGCTGTCTGAGCCTGCCGCTGTTCGCCACCATGACCGGGGCCGACGTCGAGAGGGTCGTCGCCGCCCTGGCCGAGGAACTGGCGATCCCTATACCAACCTGCACTGATAATGACCCATAGAGACGGCTTTCCAAGGCTTTCGCCCTTGAGCGTGGTCCGCCGTGATGGCGGTCCATCACAAGGGCCGCGCGACGACGTCCGAAAGCCTTGGAAAGCCGTCTCTATGGGTCATTATTAGTGCAGGTTGGTATGGGCGTCACCGCAGTCATCGTCCAGGCCCGCATGGGGTCGTCGCGGTTACCCGGCAAGGTGCTGATGGAACTGGCCGGGCACACCGTGCTGGCCCACGTGCTGGAGCGCTGCCGGGCCATCGAGGGCGTCGACGTGGTGTGCTGCGCGACCACCACCGCCGGGGGCGACGACCCGGTGGCGGACGAGGCGACGCGGTGCGGGGTCGAGGTGTACCGGGGCTCCGAGAACAACCTGCTGGACCGCTACCACCGGGCCGCGGTCGAACTGGGGGCCGAGGTCGTGATGCGGGTGACCAGCGACTGCCCGCTGATCGACCCCGAGGTCGCGGCCGGAGTGCTGAGGCTGCGGGCCGCGGAAGGGGCCGACTACGCGACCAACAACATGCCGCCCTCCTGGCCCCACGGCCTCGACTGCGAGGCCTTCACCGTCCAAGCCCTGGTGCGGGCCGCCGAACGCGCCACCAAGCCCGAGGAACGCGAACACGTCACCCCCTGGCTGCGCAGCCACCCCGAGACCCGCCTGGCCAACCTAGCGGCGCCCCGCGGCGGCCTGGCCGGCCATCGCTGGACCCTGGACTATCCCGAGGACCTGCGGTTTTTCGAGGCCCTGTTCCGCTACCTGCCGCCGCCCCCGGCCCGGCCCGGGATGGAGCGAATCCTGGCGGTCCTGGAGGAGCACCCGGAGATCGCCGCCATCAACCGCATGCGCGGCGACGCCGCGCGCCATCGATTGTCGCCGGGCTGTTCCGGGAATCGGCGGCCAAGCTGAAATCCGGGGGCACCTCGAAAGCGAAAAAAAGCCCCGGCCCGGCAAGGTGCCGGACCGGGGCCAGGGGTGGGACGTGGGCTTGTAGTGATGGGTTAACGACTAGCGTTTAACCCGCATCAGCTCCTCCAACATCTGGTCGGCGGTGCTGATGATCTTCGCGGCCGCAGAGTAGGCTCTCTGGACCACGATCATGTTGGTGAACTCCTCGCCGATATCCACCGTCGAGGCCTCCAGGGCCCCCTGGACGGTCTGACCGGCGGGCCCGTTGTCGGCGACCCGGAGCGTAAAGTCGCCCGAGGCCTCGGTGGCGTTCCAGATGTTGCCGGTACGCCCTTCCAGGCCGTTGACGTTGACGAAGGTGGCCATCGGGATCTGGAAGATGGGGCGGGTTTCACCGTTGTCGAAAAGGGCGGTCACCAACCCGTCGTTGCTGATCGTGACGCCGGCGAAGGTGCCGAAGCGCGATCCGTTCTGGGTGATGAACACCGGGGTGTAGGCGGCGCCGAACTGGGTCATGCCGTTGGCCTGGCTGAGGGTGCCGAAATCGAGGGTGATCTGGTCGGTGTTGGAGGCGGCGTCGTCCATGTGGGCCGAGCCGTTGGCGAAGTTGTTGATCTCCAGCTCGACGACGTTGAAGGCGTTGGGCAGGCCGTCGCTGGAGAACGAGATCGCCGGCTCGGTCCCCACCGTGATGGTGTTGGAGGCGGTATAGATGCTCGAACCGATGGTGGAGCTGCCGTCGGGCTCGGTCGTCGCCGGGGTTATGTTGGTGGTGTCGACCGTGTAGGTGTTGCCGTTGGTCAGCGAGGCCAGGACCAGCGTGTTGCTGTGGGGGCTGTTGGTGCCCCTGACCGCGATGCTGGTGCCGCTGAAGTTGGGGTCGTTGGCCTCGATCGCCGCCTCGAGGTCGTCCAGTACGCGGTCCAGGGGACCGTCGCGGTAGATGACCCTGTCGGCGCCCGTCGAGTCCTCGACTTCGCCGGTGGTGAAGGTGTAGGTCAGGCCGTTGATAACGATGAAGTCGGCGGTGACGGGTACGGCGGTGAACAGGATCTGGGTCTCATCCGTGTACAGCGTGTCGCGTTTCTTGATCGTGAACGTGGTGGTCTGGGTGGTCACCGCGACGCCGGTGGAATCCTTGAGACCGGTGGGATTGACGGAGATCGAGGCCAGGCCGTCGTCCTCGAAGAGGACGGTGGTCGAGCTGCCGGCGCTGGTGGTCACCCGCAGGTTGGTGGTGTCGAAGTTGGAATCGCTGCTGCGGATGGCGCTCAGCAGGGCGGCGACGTCGCCCGACAGGGTGGCCGAGGACGAGATGTCCACCTGGAAGGTGTTGTCGGTGCCGGCGGCGGCGGTGGGCGTCGCCGCCGTCGCCGTCATGTCGGCGTCGCCGCCGACGGTCTCGTCATCGGAAGCGGCGATGGTGAAGCCGGTGCTGCCGGGGGTCTTGGCGACGATGGTGACGACGCCGACCGCGGCGGTGGCGCTGACCACGCCGTTGACGGTGGCGTCGGCGTTGATTGCCGCGGCCAGGCCGGCGGCGGCGGTGGAGAGGGTCTCGGCGGCGCCGAGGGTGTAATCGACGTTGTTGCCGTTGATGGTGGCCCGGAAAAAGTCGCCCGCGTCAAGGTCGCCGGTGGTGGCCAGGGTGATGGTGCTGGTCTGGGCCACGGCGTTGGTCACCGAGGCGTCGCTGTCGAAGACGTAGGTCTTCGTCGAGCCGTTGCTGGTGATCGTCATCGAGGCGCCGTCGGCCGGGCGCCGCGCGGCGCCGGTGACATCCAGGATGTTGAACTCGATCTGGCCGATGGAGCGGTAGACCTTGGGCGAGGTGGTCGAGTCCTCGATCGTCAGGTCGGTGGTCCCCTGGGGCGGTTCGATCCTCATCTTCCACTCGTTGTCGACGGAGGACTTCTCGTAGATGAGGCTCATGGTGTTGGCGTTGCCCAGGGTGTCGAAGAACTGGACGTCGGTCTTATGGGTGACGCCGGCGCTGTCGTTCGACGGCAGGTTGGCGCCGATGGCGATGGTGTTGGTGGCCGACGCGGTGCCGCCGACCCGGTTCAGGTTGACCGTCGCCAGGTAGTCCGACGACACGATGTTCTGGTTGGCGATGGTCAGGTTCTCGTTGGCCGGGACCACCGTGCCCCCCGAATCGGTCGGCCACGCCTGGAGGTAAAAGCCGGACGTGTTGCGCAGGAAGCCTTGGTTGTCCATGAAGAACGACCCGGAGCGGGTGTAGAGGTACTCGTTGGTGATGCCCGGGACGTTGGCCTCGTTGACCACGAAGAAGCCGTTGCCGGCGATCGCCAGGTCGGTCTGCGAGGTCGAGGCCTGCAACAGACCCTGCACGCCGTTGGCCTGGCGCGGGTTCGACTGCACGCCGCCGGCCGAGTAGAAGGTGGACGACGTCTGCTTGGTGACCAGGGTCTGGAAGTTGACCTTGGTGTTCTTGTAGCCGATCGTGCTGACGTTGGTGATGTTGTCGGAGATGGCGCCCATGGCGCTGCTCTGCGCGGTCAGTCCCGAAACACCCGAAGATAAAGCACCAAAGAGACTCATTTTCCTTCTCCTTCGATCTTCCGGCTCCGTCGCCGGACGTGTTCCTCAAATCCTTCTCGCGGAGGGTTTCGAACTCCGCGCCTGGTTTCGCCAACCGGCTATTGAGCCGGCGCCGGTTCCTGTGCCGTTTCCTTGATCGATATGACGTCGTCCATGGAGATCACGACGCCGCCCAGGAACAGCGACACCTTGCCGTCCTCGGCGCCGGCCCCGGTGACCCTGCCGAAGATGGTCTGGGTGACGTCGAGCAGCCCCCCGTCGCGGTCCAGGGCGTTGACCGTCAGCGTGTAGTCGCCGTCGGGCTGCTGCATGCCGCTGCCGTTCATGCCGTTCCATGTGAAGCTGTGCTTGCCGGCGTTGGTCTCGCCCTCGCTGGTGAAGACGGTGAGGCCGGCCGAGTTCTGGATGACGATGGTGACTTCGGCGGCGTTGACGTCGAGGGTGTAGGATAACTCGGCCTTGCCGTTCTCCAGCGGCAGCCCGCTGCCGGCGGCCTCGATGGTGTTGCCGATGAAGTCGACCATGGTCGCGATCTGCGAGGTCTGCTGGAGGCTCAACATCTTTTCCAGGTTGGCGTTCTGATAGATCTGCTGCTCGACGCTGGCGAACTGGACCAGTTGCGAGGTAAACTCGCTGGCGTCCATGGGGTCCAGCGGATCCTGGTTCTGGAGCTGGGTGATCAGCAGGATCAGGAACCGGTTCAGGTCCTCGTTCAGCTTGGCCTTGGCGGAACCCGACTGGGTGTTCTCGTCGAGGATGTTGGAACTAGAGAGTCCTTCGAGCAACATGTCTGTCTCCTAACCGCGCCGGGTCCCGTTCAGGCCCTGATATCGACCCGGTTCTCGGAAATGATTCCGCCCTCGGCGATGACGTCCGGGGCCTCCTCGGCGTCTTCGGGCGAGGCCGCGGAACCGGCGCCCTCACCGTCGGCGGAGCGTTCCTGGTCGCCACGCAGGCTGAAGCGCAGGCTTTCGTCGTCGGCCTGCAGGCCGGCGTCCGCGAGCGCCTGCTGGAGCTCCCTGGCGTC
>CAZWEZ010000018.1:0-47601 GCA_964632795.1 uncultured Thalassospiraceae bacterium
GGGCGAAAGCCTTGGAAAGCCGTCTCTATGGGTCATTATCAGTGCAGGTTGGTATTAGGTGCCGGAGCCCCTCTCCGCCTCCCCCGTCCTGCCGCCGCGAGCGCGTATCAGTCTTGGTCGGGAGGTCCGCCGGCGGTCGAGAAATTGGGAAGGTCTTCGGCGTCCACCGCCAGAATTTCATCCTGCACGAAGGAAACGATCTGGATTGTCACAAAGATCACGATCGCGAGGGTCGCGATGGATGAAGCCGCACACAACAGCACTCCAAGCCACCGCTTGTCACGGGACGATTGCGGCAGGTCGTCTGAAGGCAATGTCGAGGCCGAGCGTGTCAACTTTTGCCCTTTATGAATGCGTCCCCAAGGCGGCAACGACGATACAGCAAATCAAGTATGAGACAATAAATATTTTTATTCGGTTAACTTTCTCACCGCTGCCAGGGAGCATCTTATACCAGCGGCCCTGGATATTGACCCCGTAAAGACGAGCCTATTCGCCGGAGGCGCGGAGACGAAGCGAGCGCATGTTCGCCGCCCTTCAGGATCGCCTGCCCAAGGAACTGCGCCTGGTCGGCGTCACCACCATGGGAGAGGCCACCCGTTTCCTCGAGGATGTCTATCTTGCCGACCACGACGCCCGCTTCGCGATGGCGCCCGAACATCCCGAATCGACCTTCGTGCGCGATCGGTTGGGGGCGCACCGGGACATCCTGTGCGTCCGGGAGAAGCGCGTGGTCGACCCCTTCGACAGGCTCAGGAGACAACACCGCGCGCGACAAGGGGCTTTCCCTGCAAATCCCGCCAAGCCCGAAGGCCGATGCGGGCCGTTGAGTTCCACCGCTCGATAACACGAGATAACTTCACGCCCAAACGTCGACCAAGCTGATATCTGCTTATTCAGAGGCTACCTGCCTGGGGGATTCCCACAGCTAGGAATTGTGCACAGGTTACAGCCGAGTCCAATTATGTTTTATTTTCATGCCTTTTATAGTTCATGATTCGAACCAGGGCTCCGGTAATTCAAGCACAGGTTATGTGATGACAGACTCACGTAACTCGGACCGTCGGAAGGGGGGTGGCCGCCGAACTGCGGATGGTGACCACCTTTATGGGAAAGGCAGCAGGATCGAACGCCGCGCTGTCGGCGTGGCTCGTCCCGACCGCTATCTGAAGCAATCCAAGTTGTCCCGCCGTTACGTGGCCGGGGCCACGGTGGTAATCCTGATCGCCCTGACCATCGGGTTCGCCGGCATGTCGACCGGATATTGGAGCCGGCTGGAGACCGGCGAAGCGGGTTTGGTGGCCACGATTGCCGACACCTCGATGAAGGATGCCGACGAGGCGATTCGAGTCGCCCTGACCATCGGCTTCACCGGCACGTCGATGAAGAATGCCGAAGAGGCGATTCGAGCCACCAAGGAGGCCGACGATTTGGCATTGAAGTTCGCCCAGATGGAAACGGCTGCCGGCTCCAATCCTTCACCAGCGGCGCCGGTGTCCGGGGCCGGGACGGCTTCCCCGGCGCCGGCGACTTCGCCTGTACAGACCGCGACGCTACCGGCGGCTCCCTCGAGAATCTTCAAGAGCGGCTGCCCGCGGATTCCCGATGTCGAGTGGTGGCCGACGAGAACCCACCGTGGGCTGATCGAGTACGTCAACCAAAAACATGACGGAAATTGGGCCCCCTATACCAAGAAGTGGGAAAACCAGATGGCCAAGCTGGAGGACATCTATCAGCGCGACGGCAGCGCGGTACTCCGCAAGGGTAAAATTTCCCTCCGCGGCGAGGCCCTGAAGGAATACATCGTCAAGGTCGGACGCCGGGTCGAGGTGATCCGGTGCCTGGCAAAAGAGAAGTCGCAATAAAAAAATTCCCCGGGGGGGACATAACAAAATACCCCGGGGGGGGAACATTTGGGAGTGAACATAAGCACCCGGAGTGCGGTAGCACGATCTGGGCCGGGGTGGCGGGTGGCATTTTCGCCGAGCGTCGTTTCCGGTCTGGTCGCAATTACCGACGCCGTGATCGTGATCACGGTGGGCATGGCCGTGTACATGGCCTACGTAGGTTGGAACCCGGCGAGTCTTCCGATCTACGTGGTGGCGACGTCGTTCAATCTGGTGCTGACGATCGGCGGGTTTTATTTCACCGGGCTGTACGGCTTCGAGACCATTACCGCGCCCCACCGCCAAGCCCATAAGATCCTCTACATCTGCACCATCGTATTTATGCTTCTCGTCCTTGTTGGGTTCGCGCTCAAGATCTCGGCGGAGTTCTCGCGGGTGTGGTCCTTCGCCAGCTTCATCCTCGAGGCCTTGCTGATCTTCGCGGCGCGGCTGTATTTTCATCGCCTTATCGTGCAGTGGGCGCATTCGGGGCGGCTCATCCGGCGCATCGCCATCGTCGGGGCGGGCGATCAGGGCGCGCGGCTGGCCAGGGAATTGGAACGGGAAAAGGAGAAGAACCCGTGGCTCAGCGTCACCGGCATCTACGACGACCGCAAGGAGAGGAGCCCGGCCACCATCGGAGCGTATCCTGTCCGGGGCGGCCTGGAGGACCTGATCGAGGACTCCCGGGAGGCGCGCATCGACGACATCATCGTCGCCCTGCCGTGGTCGGCGGAGGACCGGCTGCTGGCGATCCTGCGAACGATCGGGGTTCTCCCCGCCCAGATCCTGCTGAGTCCCGATCTGATCGGCCACAGGTTCCTGCACCGCGGCTACAACCGCATCGGCGACGTCTCCTACCTGAGCGTCTACGACAAGCCGATTTCGGATTGGAGCTACCTGGTCAAGGAGATCGAGGACGAAATATTGACCTCGGTCGGCCTGGTCCTGTTCCTGCCCCTGATGGCGGTCATCGCCGTGGCGATCAAGCTCGACAGCCGCGGCCCGGTGCTTTTCCGCCAGAAGCGCTACGGCTTCAACAACGAGCTGTTCGAGGTCTACAAGTTCCGCACCATGTACACCGGGCGCCCGCCGGAGAAGGGCGTGCCCCAGGCCAAACGCGATGATTCGCGGGTGACCCGGATCGGGGGTTTCCTGCGCCGCACCAGCCTCGACGAGCTACCGCAGTTGTTCAACGTCCTCCAAAGGACGATGTCCCTCGTCGGCCCGCGTCCCCATGCGGTGGAGCACAACGAGCTGTATTCCGCCCTCATTACCGGCTACTTCTCCCGCCACCGGGTGAAGCCGGGGATCACCGGCTGGGCCCAGGTCAACGGCCTCCGGGGCGAGACCGACACCCCCGACAAGATGGCGGCGCGGGTGAAATACGACGTCCACTACATCGAACACTGGTCGCTGCTGCTGGACCTCAAGATCCTGGCGATGACCCCGTACGCCCTCATCGCCAACAAGAATGTCTACTGAGCGGCCTCGCGGAATGGCGCGAGAGCCCCCCGAAACCGTGAACATACTGGGGGTGCCGGTGAGCGCCATCGACATGGCCATGGCCCTTGACGTCATCGACGGTTGGATCGAAGATCGCAGCCGTATCTTCGTCTGTATCCGGAACGTGCATGGAACCAGGGCAATTCCAGTATGAGGGCCATTATAGAGCGCTTGGGATTTGATTCATTCACGCTGAACTCATTTTTTGGACTTTTAGCCAGTTCCTTTGTGATATTTGGCGTAGGCCGCGTTCTTTATTTGGTCATGCATGCGCTGATGGGGCGCTATCTGGGGCCGGAAGCATATGGACAGGTTAATTTTGCCCTCGCCAATATCCAGCTTCTGGCTTTGGTTGCCGATTTCGGTTTGAGTCTCGCTGGGGTGCGCTTTATTGCCGGCTATCTGGAAAATAAGGATTGGGGGAAACTCAAAGACTATGTTTATTTCTCAAGCCGTGTCGTTACGCTCAGCGGGCTGACACTGGCTGTAACGGGTGGTGTAACGCTTTGGCTCCTACCGTTAAGCGAAAATCAGGCGCAAATTCTTCTGTTAATGGTGCTTCTTATTGCACCGGTGACCTTCAGCTGGTGGCGTGACTGTACCTCGAGAGGATTTCATCAACCGCGCGAAGCCCTGCTGCCCCGTGAGGTTCTCTACCCCATTTTCGCAATTGCATCTATCTGGCTTTTCTCAATTAAAAACGTCTTGGGCGTGGGGCTTTCCCTTGTAGGGGCGATGGGGTTGGCTGAACTTGTTGGGCTTTGGTTGTTGTACCGCACTATCCCGGCGCCATTCAAAACAGCGGTGCGTGAGCATAAACAACGGAAGGAGTGGTTCCGCGTTTCTAGCCCAATCATGTTCAGCCAATTCGTGCGTGCCAGCATTGATCGAGCGGACCTTATTGCGGTGGGGCTCTTTACCGATCTGTACACGTTGGGACTGTACGCCGCCGCCACAAGAGTAGCTTCCTTGATGACCATCATGCCAAGGATTATCGCACCCGTGATGACCCCGATGATCGCCAGGTCATTTAGCAAACAACATCACGGCGAAATTCATGGTTTATTAATCAGTGCAATGATATTAACGCTGTTGATAAATATTCCGTTTCTTGTTTTAATTTTAATATTTTCCGAATTTGCGCTCTCCATTCTGGGAGTTGAATTTGCGCAAGGGGCTATATTCTTACGGATACTGGCCTGTGGTTATTTTGTTTCGATGCTTTTTTCTCAAGCCGCACAAACACTTCTGATGACGGGTCGGGAAAAAACGCACCTGAAGATAACGACAATAAGCGCTGTCGGGAATGTCACAGGATTATTGATTTTTATCCCACAATATGGAGGAATTGGGGCGGCGTATGTTACATTTGTTACCTTGTCATTTATGAGCCTCGCGTTCTTTGTATATGCAATAACGGAGTAGCATTGTGGATAATCCAAAATTCATAATCGGGGGAGCTATGAAAGCCGGGACAACGTTACTGCACACTATTTTGTCCAGAAGTCCTCATGTTTTTTTACCACACCAAAAAGAACCAAATTTTTTTATAGGTAAGGGCGAAGATTATTTTTTTGTTCCATCTAACAAAAGCGGTTTTATGGGGATTCACTCTGAGTCGCAGTACAACGGCCTGTTTAAGGGTGCCCCATCATCCTCCCTCACCGGCGAAGCCAGTGTAACTTATCTGGTGGACCCAGATAGTCCGCGCTTGATTAAATCGGCTTTGCCGGATTGCAAGCTGATTTTTGTGTTGCGAAACCCTGCCGAGCGGGCCTATTCGGCGTATCAAGCATGTAGAAGTTGGGGGGTTGAAGAGAACCCTGTATTTTGGGATGTAATTGAGGAGGAACTGGCTGGCAAACGTGATAACTGGTGGTATGCGTTTCGCTATATATATTATGGGCGATACCATCAACATCTAAAAAGATATTATGACATTTTCGATCCAAGGCAGATACTTGTGATCGATTTCCAAAAACTTGTCCAATCCCCTGAAGAGACGGTTCTGAAAATTTCAGACTTTCTTGGCATCCCATCAATTTTCACAGGTGAAAGCATAGAGCGCGTTCATGAAACAAAGACCCCATTAAATCCCCTTATTGCAAGATTGAAACTCTTGTTAACTGACAACTCTCCGTTCAAGGAATATATTAAGAAAAGAATGTCTCCCAATGTTCGAGCACGGATAAAATATTCAATGCTGAATATAATTTCAAAAGCTCCGGCGAAAAGGCCTGAAAGAATTAATGTTGATGATATGAAAAAGCTGAATGAGATCTTTTGTAATGAGTCAGAAGATGTGAGTGCCCTTACCGGAGTACAGTTTTCCTGGGTGCGATCAAGCGCAAATTTCGCACCGGAGTCGAGTGGCGATGGTAAGAATAACCAGAAATAATTCAGCGCGCACGGAGGAATCTCAGTAGCAAGTTTAACGAAGAGAGCAACCATTTGGCTCAGGGCTCATTGATTGAGATAGAAGATGACGGAAGCGGCGATACAAATGGCCGAAAAGTAGGTGTGTGCGCACCTGTCGTATCGCGTTGCGAAGCGCTGCCAATCCTTGACCTTTCCGCCTGCATTGTCAGACAAGAACAAATGTGTATTCAGGAAGAGCCATCATGAACATAGGTGGTAGAAGCATTACGACGATTTTAGGAGCAATTTCCAAAAAACGACACTATATAACTGCGATAAATATGCTGCGAATTTACAATAACCCCCTCGACGCTTATGCCAGATACGTTCTTAAGAAGGGAGGATACCCTACAGATATCACCGTCACCACTCCGATTGGCGACATAAAATTAAAGCTTTTTTCTCATCATGACATACTTACCTTAAATGAGATATTTTGCCGTCATGACTACCGGTCTGAAGCGGGAGATACAATTATCGTGGATTTTGGTTCAAATATTGGCATTTCTGCAGCTTATTTCCTAACTCGCAGTCCGATCTCTTACGTATACTTGCACGAGCCTCTCCCTAGAAACATTGCTCGACTTAAGGAGAACCTCGTTAAATTTGAGGGTCGGTTCGAATTATCAGAAACAGCTATTGGCCCTAAAAATGGCCAAGTTGAGTTCGGATGGGAAGAAACAGGTCGCTACGGTGGTATTGGCTTGCAAACCGGTAATTGTATTCAAGTAGAGTGTCGCGATTCTAATCAGGTTTTAGAAGAGATAATTTCGAGACACGGCAAGATAAATATTCTTAAAATCGACATTGAAACACTAGAGAGAGAGGTAACCGAGCGAATTCCCTCCGGCATTCTTCAAAATATCGACAAAATATATGTTGAGCAAAATTTTCGTCACAATCCACTAGAGCCAACCCATTCGTACCGTCAATATGGAGATGTCGCCCAATTCAGGAACAAAATGTTCTCTAAGGCTACATCTCTCGGATGAAAAGACAATTCAACTCTTTTTCGGCCGGACACTTAGACCTACTGCGGAAGTCCGATTTTGAGGGCCGTCATGTCGGTTCGCGTTTCCCCTACTTGATTCGCTCGGCATCCCATCTTCAGCTTGTGCCGAGACGGCATTCACCTTCTGTACATCTATTTGTAAGACGTATTGTGGCTGGCGCTCTAGCATCTGCATGATTGGCAGTAAATACAAAAAAACAGAACTCAGATGCCTCAAATGTGATCCCAAGTCCGGGTCAAAGATCCACAAGACTGATATATGGGCCATCACAAGATGCGCCGCCAATCTGGCGTCGCTTTTATCACTCCTCATCCCTTTCCATATTAGGAAAAAATAAATGGCTACATTAAATGTCAGGAACAGCTCGCGTGGCCCGAGGTTGAAAGCAAATGAGAAACTAAGCCGGAATGCCGCCACCACATAGTTAACCAGAAAGTTAAACGCATCAGTTGGCGGCAATGGATTTAAAAATATTGTTCTGCTTCCGGGAGCATCAGTTCCTATCCGGAGAACATTATTCAAGTCTCGTGTGCCTTGGAGCTGCATGAATATATTGTCTGGAATGGCAATAAAAATCGCCAAGCCACTCAGAGCCAGAAGCAATTTCACTCTTAGACCACCGGATGAGAAGATAAAAATGACAAAAAACGACAACGCGATAAGATAATAGTATCGCCTGAACAAATAGCCGTAGAAGACATAAATAAGTGATATCGCGAAAACCTTTAACAACGGTCTTAACTGCGACTTAAGCAGAAATAAAACGGCCATTGTCAGCAGAATGACGAAGGTGTCTTTGATCGGCCGTGTCAGGATGAGGAATATTGGTGCAATCGTTATGAAGCTCGCTAATATGAGTAAGGTGCGTGTCCGGAGCGGCCATATGAATATTATGAGGGAGCTCCCGCCAATAAACAGCACCGCCGGCTGTATAAGGAAACCAGGAAGGTGGGAAAACAGCCAGGCAGTAGCGGTATATCCACTCCATTGCGACCTATAGCCCTGTGTCTGGATGAACTCCAATATGCGCTCTGCGTCGACATTTTGCATCGGCAGAAGCGCCGTGGTACCAGCGAAGGCTACAAGAAAGAAAAACCCAAGAATTACCGGGAGGAAAATTGAACGGTAACGTAGGGTGAGCACAGCCTAGACCTCAATTTCTAGGATTTTATAGAAGAGACAATGATTTTTGAACAAAAACAATCATCATCAGGAATATCTCTAAATTCCGGCAGTAGACGCCGAGGTTTGTGAGCGCTATGACTGACTTCAGACCAAGGAATGGTTGTGCTTAAATCAGGAAATTTGCCAAATAACTTCAGCCATTGGTTCCTTCGCATTCGATTGCCGCGGCTATCCTCGTCGCGGGTAGGATCATATTTCGTATCAAAGGCGATCATTGCATTGTCAAGCCTCTTCTTTCCTGCTGCGTCTCTTTTGGCTTTTAAGTTATCAAGGACGCTGGAACCATGTCCGTTAACGTTCAGCCAGGACTTTATGCGATAGCGAGCCTCTGGAGTGAACAACCTGTACAGCATGTTCAAGCTTTGTCCCAAATTAAACAATCTTCATTCCTCGATACGCAATGTCAACTCTTCATTCAGTGCACGATCCCTTGTTCTTCGAGCATAAGGCATCGTAAAGGTCAATCAACTCTCTGTTTTGTCGCTCCAGGGAAAAAAACTCCTGCTGTCTCTTCTGGGCCTCATCACCCCAACGTCTCATCTGTTCTTTGTCCAAGCCGGCAATTGTTTCCGCTAAAACGGCCGAAGTAAGTTCTGGCACGAGGATCCCGGTTTTTCCTGGAATAATGATTTCCGGCAAAGCACCGCGATTGCTGGCAACAACAGGCGTTGCCTGGCTCATCGCCTCTATAGCAGTCAAACCAAATCCTTCCCATCTGGACGGCATGACAAGAGCGTCGGCGGCGGCAAAATAAGCGCCAACCTCCTGTCGCGGCAGCCACCCAAGACAGGTTACGTTAGGGGGCAGTTCGGAAACCATGGTCTCCAAAGCGCCCGAATCGACAACAAATCCACCAATGGCGTACAAGTGAACCGGTCTATCGGTTAACATACGCATTGCTTCCAGGAGTATGTCAATGCCCTTTGGACGATCAAAACGTCCTACAAAAAGCAGGTTGGTTAAACTCGGATTAAATCCCCCAATTTTTGTCAACGATGGAGCATACCCGGAGGTGCCATGTAAAATAACATGTGAAATGGCATCCGGCAGACCATGCTTCGCCGAGATATTCAACTCGTAATGTGATATATTGACGATGGCATCGGTGACACGCGCAAGCCGTCGTTCAATGGCTGCATATATGCGGTTTTTCCATTCAGGATCTTCACGAGCGAAGACCCACCCATGAGCACAGTAGGTGATCTTGGGTCTGTGGCGAGGGGCCAAGAGATAAGGCAGGCGCATTATGGCTCCCGCAAAGGTGCTGTGAAGATGGATAATGTCTGGCTTAAACGAGGTAATTACTTGTTTCCCTTGTCGCATAAATTTGTAAAGGTGCTTTATTGTGCGTTGATCATACGCGCAGGGGACAATGCAATTATCTGGAATTTCGGGAATACTGTCTCTTTGCGAAGAAGGCACAAAGAAGCGTATATTCTCTTCGCCATAAAGAGCAATCTGAAAGGAGCCGATCCCTTCGAAATAGGTCGCCGGACCACCTGGAAGACGCTGAGCAATATGAATGATCTTCATTGGCTTCTCGACGAAACAAATGTAATCATAGAGGTTTTCGAGAGAGGCCGCAATTGGGAAATCATGGTTATGAAAGGGGCTGTAATACGATAGCCTCTTGCTCTTGCCTTGGCAGCCTTGAAGAATGGGGTGGAAGGCGAAGACCGGACTGGAAGAGGGCCTGGGCAAGACCTACGCCTGGTATCTGGATAACGTCGCCAACGCCTGAATCCGCCCGCCGCCATGCTCGCTGGCCGCGAAGGTATTTTACGGGTTCCCGTTCGCGCCTATTCCGTCTAGGATCGATTGCGAATCTCAATCGCCGGTTTCCATTCCGGGGGGGCAATTGGCATGATCTTCTGGCTCCTGATCGCCGTCGTCGTCCTGGCTCCTTTCCCCTTCGCTTCCGTCTACCCGTGGAGTTGGAGCCTGATGGCGGTCGTCGTCGGCTCGCTGCTCGTCGCCTGGAGCGTTCTGGTCGCCCTCGGCAATCTGCGCCCGGCCTTCGGCCTGCGCAGCACCTGGCTGTTCGCCCTCCTGTTTCTCGCCCCGGTCGGCTGGGCGGCGCTTCAGTCCTTGTCCGCGACCCCGATCGCGTGGCATCACCCATTGTGGCACAACACCGCCGATGTCCTGGGCCTGGAACTTGCGGGAAGCGTTTCCCTCGATTCGGCAAATACCGTCTCGGCGCTGGTCCGGCTTCTGACCTACGGCGGCATCTTCTGGCTTTCACTGCAGTACGGCAGGGACCCGGCGCGCGCCCGGCAGGTGTTCCTCGCCCTGTCGGTGGCGGGATTGGTCTATGGCGCATATGGCCTCGTGGTCCAGTTCTCCGGGACCCGGACGATCCTGTGGTACGACAAGTTCGCCTACGAAAACGACCTGACCAGCACTTTCGTCAACCGCAACTCCTTTGCCACCTACGTCGGCCTTACCCTGCTGTGCACCACCGGCCTCCTCCTCAATATCGTCTCCAAGAGCCTGGCCAACGGCAGCCGGCGGGAACAGTTTCTCCACCTCATCGAGTCGATGACCCCAAGGAGTTGGTTGCTTCTCATGGCGTTGATAACGGGGGCAATGGCCCTGATTCTCACCCACTCCCGCGGCGGTTTCCTGAGCACGGGCCTGGGCCTTATGACACTGGTCGTCGCCCTCGGCCTGACCCACGCCGTCAAGACGCGTATTGCCGTCATCCTGGGCGTCGGGGTCGTCTTCGCGGGCGTGGCGTTTTTCGCGGTCAGCGGCGACGTCCTCGACCAGAGGCTGGCGGCGACGTCCATGGAGCGGGAAGAGCGCCCGGAGGTGTACGAACTGACCATGGATGCCATCGGGGCGGCGCCGATGCTCGGTACCGGCTACGGAAGCTTTGCCGAGGTGTTCCGTTTTTACCGCCGCGACGACATTCGTGCTTTCTACCTGAAGGCCCACAACACCTATCTCGAGAACGCCCTGGAGCTTGGGCTTCCCGCGGCGTTGGCGCTTTTCGCGGCATTCGCCGGCATGCTGGCTCTCACCTTCAGGGGGCTTCGACGGCGCCAGCATGCCGTGATCTATCCCTGCACGGGGTTTGCGGCGACGATCCTGGTGGCGGCCCATTCCATGTTCGATTTCAGCCTGCAGATCCCCGCCGTCGCCGCCACCTATGCCCTGCTCATGGGAACCGCCTGCGCCCAGTCCTGGAAAACCAGGAGAGCCCGGGATACGTGGTGAGTCGCCGCGTGCTCCCGTTCAGCGGACAATGGAGGAAGGCGGGAGGCTACCTGGAAAGCTTCCGCAATTGCCGCTCGAAGGCGGTCAAGTCGTCAGGCGTCCTGAGAAGGGCGGCGCGCACCAGATTGGCCCGCCCCGCCTGCATCGCAAACTCGACCAGCCGTTTGCGCTCCTTCCAATTCTTCCAGGCAAACCGCACCTGTTCGAAGATCATGCGCTTGTCGGCTGGTTGCAGTTCAGGCCATATGGCGAAGCCCAGGGAAATTCTGGCTAACGCCAGGTGCGGTTCATAAGGGGCCATCACCAGCCCGAAACGGAACGCCGACAGGGCGCCAGGCGATGGTCCCGCCTTCATGGTCTCGGCATATGCCAGTCGCGTCCAAGCGAAGGGACTTGCCGGCGCCATCGCCAGGCCGGTCTTCAATGACTCGATGGCATCGTTGATCAGCCACAGTCTCTCCGGATCGCTGGGATCCTTCTTTTCGGACATGAGTATCTGGGCAAGCCCCAGGTCCGTCCACTTGCGGCCGGATTGTGACCACGACAACCCACGTCGTTGCGAAGAGATAAGGATTTCGAGGTCTTCCATCTCGACGGGCTGCAGGCTTTGGATCTTTTCGAGAACCGGGCCGCTCGGGAACATGACGAACGCCGCGATCAACCGCGGTGCGCCGAGAGCGATGAGCGGAACCCCGGCAACAAGGGAAAGAATGACGACCAGGAAGCGTTTCATGAGCACAGCGGCGGGATCCTAGCTGACATAATATTTTTTGATCCGGCCGTAATAGTAGCCCGAATCGCTGTAACCGTACTTGGAATGCTTCTTGGCGTTCACCTGCGACAGCACGGCCCCGGCCAGGTTGCCCCCCGAGGACAGGATTTGCTTCAGCCCCTGCGCGACGATCTCACGGTTTGTGTCCGCCCACCGTACGACGAACACCGTGGCATCCGCCACCTGCGACAAGATGCGGGAATCGGACACCGCGAGAACCGGCGGCGAATCGATCAACACACAATCAAATTCCTTTGCAAGTCCATCGAAAATCAGCTTCAGGCGATTGGAGGCCAGGAGATCGGGCGGGCTCTGCGAAGGCTTCCCGGCGGCCATGACATATGCGCCGGAAGCCCTGTCCTTTTGAAGCACATCCTCTAACGAAGTATCGCCGGACAGGAGATCGACCAGGCCGGGCTCTGTCTTCAGACCGATCTTCTTGGCCAAGCCCGGCCGACGGAAATCCGCATCCACCATAATGACCTTGTGTCCGGCCTTGGCGAGAAACCGGCCAAGAGACAAGGTGATCGCGGTCTTGCCTTCCTTCGGTACGGCAGATGTGATCAAGATCTTCTTCGGTGGGTTGTCCGCGTTGGAAACGTGAAGGCTTGTATGCAGGGACCGTATCGACTCTCCGAACGCCGAGGTCGGTCGGTTCAGGATGTATATTTCCGGCGACGTGACCAGTTTCGACACGCCGCTCAGCAACGGCACAAGACCGAGGACCGAAACCCCGGTAGCCTTCTCGATCTGCTCGCCGCTGCGGAAACCCTTGTCGAGTTGTTCGACGACGAAAGCGAGCAGTATGCCGAGGAACGTGGAGCCGACAAAGGCCAGCGCGACGATGAGTTTCTTTTTCGGGAAGGAGGGTTCGACGGGGGGCTCCGCAAAGGAAATTATCCGGGCGTCCGCCTGCTGGATGTCGATGTCCTCTTGTGTTCTGGTTTCCTTGAAGCGGGTAAGGAACGTCTCGAGAAGAACCCTGGTGGCATTGGCTTCGCGTTCCAGGGATCGCAGTTGAACCTCTGCCCGGTTGGATTTGGCTAGCCGCCCCTTCAGTTTTTCCATGCTTTTTCTCAGGGAATTCTCACCGGCCCTGGCCACCCCGACTTCATTCTCCAGCCCCTTGAGGATCTTTTTGACCTCCATCCGTATCTTTTTCTGGATATCCTGAGCTTCCGCCCGGACATTGATCATCTTCGGGTGGCGGTCTCCGTATTCCTCGGTCAATTCCGCGGCCCGACGTTCCACTTCCGCTTCCTGTTCCCGCAGTCTTGTGATAAGGAGCGAGTCCAGGACCTCCGCGGCGGTTTCCCCACCACCGGTTGAGGCGATGAGATCCATGACCTGTTTCAGGCGGGCTTCGGCTTCGGCGCGGGCCGTCTGTGCAAGGATCAACTGGGTGTTCAGTTCCGAGACTTGTTGCGAGGTAAGGGTTCCCGACTGTCCGGCGAGCAGCCCGGATTTCTTGCGGTACGCCTCGACCGCCCTCTCGGAGGCCTGGACCTTTTCCCGGAGGCCGGAAACCCTTTCATTGAGCCAACTGGTGGCCCTCTGGGTGGCCTCGAACTTGGCCTCGAGTTGGTCGTCAATGTAGAGATCGGCAAGCGTGTTGGTGGCCAGGGCGGCAATCTTGGGGGCTTCGGATCTGAAAGAGATGACGATCACCCGCGATCGCCCCTTGATGGAGATATCCAGTTCTCCCTGGACCGCGTCCACGATTTCCGCCCGTTCCCGAGCGCGCAGGTCTTGCTCGGAAATTATCTCCTCTTCCATATCCCCGAGGACGGCGCTCAGCCATTCCTCGGGGATGTATTGTCTGGGATCGAGGTAGGGAACAACGTACTCATCGAGGACTCCCTTCGGTCTCAGCGTCGCATTGAATTCCGGATTGCGCTCAAGCCTAAGCTTGTCGACCAGCTTGCTGATGAGCTGGCGCGACCTGATCACCTCGATCTCGCTCTGGATGGTTTCGGTATCGGATCCCAGGCCGGAGAGAACCGCCTCCAAATCCACGACGTTGGATTCACGAGGTTCGATCAGGACGTACGTTTCGCCGGTATACAACGGGGTAATCTGGTACAGGATGATGACAGCCAGCACCGTCATGAACATCACGGTTCCGAAGATGAGGCTCTTCCTCCGCCAAAGCTTGCGGAACAGTTGGCGCAGGTCGACTTCTTCGAGTAAGGCCGGATGCTGAGCGGGAAATGGCTCGACCGTCCTTTCCGAGTATGCACTGTCCTTGTTCACGAAGCTATCCATTGGATATCAGATGTCTTCCTGTCGGGTCGCTCTCATCGTGTCGTGAGGACCATCAAAAAAAGCGTTCAGGGACTTCTATGACATCGCCGGGGAGGACCATTGTATCGTGATCCGCCGGATTCTTCTCCCTGTCAACGTCCTTTGCCCTGATGATCAGGACATTATTTTCCTTTGCCCGGTAGGTGTATCCTCCGGCCATGGCGATCGCGTTGACCACGGTCATCCCGTTTACATACGCGTAGCTCCCGGGCTTCTTCACTTCGCCGAAGATGTAGAAGGGGCGGTAGTTGAGGACATCCACGCTGACCTTCGGATTCTTGAGAAAGTCCGGCTTCAGCTTGTCGGTGATGGCCTGCTCTAATTCGCGGGGTGTCAAGCCTTCAGCATTCACCTCCTGGATGAGGGGCAGGGAGACACGCCCCATCCCGTCGACCTCGAACTCGCCCGACAGATCCGTATGCCCGTAAACCATGACGCGGATTTCATCGCCCGGCCCGAGCCTGTAGATGTCCGTTCCCTGGGCCCAGGCCGGGGATAGCCCCGCACCCGGAGCGAATGCCAGGATAAAGGCAACAGAAAGCGATTGAACCAGACTTCCCAACCGGAAGCGAATTTCGCGCATGAGCCCAAACACGCGCATCCTCCCAAGGATTATGACTTATAGTATCTCAGGCGCAGGGTGGCGTCCAAGACTCTACATCTGGACTTCAAGTCGAAGGGAAATAACGTTTTGCTTATAATCGCTATCTCCTCCCCCGTTTATATCGGAGTCGCGTTGTAAATAGCTGTAATTCAGTGCCGTGTAAAAATATCTGTTAAGCATGTATTTGGCGCCGAACCCTGCATTGTAGATCATGTCCTCGCGCCCGATCCCCTCGTAATCGTTCTGGGTAGCCCCGACGTTTGCGTTGAGCAGCAAGCTGCGTAACAACTCGTGATCGGCTGAAACTCCAACCGTGGTCGCCAGAAAGCCGGAGGCACCGGAAGATACCGTTTCCTCGACTGTTCGGATGATGTTCCCGTTCAAGGTGGTCAGTGGCGTCACGTTCCAAACCAAGCCGGTTCCGAAAGTCAGGCTTCTGATATTTTTGAGTCCCCTATCCTCGTAATCCTGTTGCCTGTAACCGACAAATACGTCCCCGAACGTGATACCGCCCAGATCGAGTCTCGCACCGACATCGATTTCGAAGCCATGGGAATCGCGATCGAAGCCGTTATCGTCAGCGCCGTCGTCATACGCCCTGTCGTTGCCACTGAGGGTAACAAAGGCTTCGTATTCCGGTACGATCTCATATCCCACGCGAAGGGAGAGGTCCGAATCGGTGCGGTCCCGGTCGTCATTGTTGATCGGAGCGCCGCTGGTAGCCACATCGTCGTAATCGTAGTATCGCTGAGAGCCGTCGAGCGTAAAGGAAAGGCGGTTAAGCCTCTGAAAGAATTGCAAAGCGCCGGAATTGAGCCTGAACTCGGTTGGATCACTCCCGCCGGCATCATTCGGCGAACCGCGGCCTTCATGCAGAAAGGATGAGTTCAAAGCCGCGAAGAGATGGCTATCCCGGGTTATGTCGATTCGCCCATCGACCCCTGCATGATAGTCATCGTAATTTTCCTCGTCGTAATCGGCGAAGCGTCCCAAAGATGCATCGAGCGTGAGATTCAGTTCGTGGTTATTCCAGTCGGAACCGAGAACGAGTTCCGGACTCGTGACCGTAATGAAATCGTCACTCATGCCACTCTCGACCGAGAAGATGTTGTTGTTATACGATTCCTCGACGGCCAGTTTGGGGGAAAACAGGAAGCCTCCCAGGCGTATGCCAAGGGCGTCCAACTCAGGGCGCGGGCGGGAAAGCACCGTTTCTCCGCGGGGAATCTCTTCCTCGACTGAATCGAATACGTTTGTATCCGATTCGTTGGGGTCCTGAGCGTTTTCCTCGACTGAATCGAATACGCTGGTATCCGGTTCGTCGCCGTCCTGAGCGCTGACGACAGTGCCCCCGGCATACGTCAACGCCACTGCCAAGGCCGGTAAACTTACTAATCTGAGAGTCTTCCTCATGACCGATCACTTATGCTTATTATTGCGATTCAGAAATACCGGATCAGGACCTTATCATCGGGTCATAATCCGGTACTTTTTCTCTCAAGCCGCTGTCTGTGCACAACCTGCCGTAAGTTAATGCATGCGCATATTAAAGCTTTATCAAGATCAGCAAGGATCCTCCCGTGCGCTCTGGATAGCAAGCCCTTAGCCGGTCGGGCTCGCTGCGTTTTGTGCAGGGTTTTCTGCCGTATTGGTTACGCCTCGGCCAGGAAGCGTTGGTACGAACCCAGGCACCCTCCCCGCAGCGGTAACCAAACCGGGTGGAAGGCCGCCGGCAGCGGGCCCCCCGGCAGCCGTCTCGAATCCCGCCAACATGAGGGTATCCTCGACAGCCGACGCGACAACATCCGTGAATTGAGGCTGGTTCACCGCCAGCACGTCCATCACTTCAGCCGACATTTCCGGGGCGCCGATTACGATCGCACTAGCCACGGCGGTTACCAGAGTTTCGATAAAGTCAGCGGTAAGGCCATCCGGCAAATTGGAAGGCTTGGTGGCGAAATCGGCAATGGCTCTCGCCATGCCGGGATTGGCCTCAACCAATTCGGTCAACGCTTCTTCCAAGGCTTCCGTATCGCCGGTCGCGGCCGCGTCGGCTATCAATGCCAGGATCTGGGCTTCCATTTCGGAAGCAAGCCCTTCAGCGGCTTGAGCAACGCCGTTGGCGCCGAGAGACAGGAAAACGAACCCCGCCAGCACCAGACCGGGTAGAGCAAGCTTAGCTTTCGACAACATCATCCCAAACCCCCATGTGCTAACCGCTTCCTAGAGCAACGTAGTCTGCCTACACCTTTGAAGCAGCTACGAATCCTCCTGATACTAAGACTCGCATGGTCATATTATTCCCACAACTATCACAATGTGGCAAGAGAATTCTCCATCCTGATAGCACATGCTGTAACCGGATGATGTAACACACGAGTTGACCGATCCTGGAACCGTTCCAACAAAGGTAGACGGTGATGAGTCGGACAGAAGTGTTACAAGAGGTACGGATCATGCGGTTCGAGGAGATTTACGGTCGTTTTCAAAGGGACCGATTGAGTTGCGAGGAGGCGGCGGATTTGCTTGGCGTCTCGCTCAGCAGCTTCCGGCGCCGGCGGCTCCGCTACGAGACGGAGGGCTTGGAAGGGCTTTACGATCGCCGGCTCGGCAAGGTGTCGTCACGGCGTGCGCCGGTGGACGAGGTGGCCAAGGTTCTGGAGCTGTTCGAGGAGATTCGCCTCGTCCCCGAGGGCGGCGAGCTCAGGATCGAACTCTTCGGCCAGCTTGCGGCCCTCATCGGGCTGGCAAACGAACAGCCCCGCCGCGATGTGACGGGGCTGCAAGTAACGCTGGTTGCGGGGGCCCGAAACCACCTTTACCGAACTCGTGAGAAATGGAAGAGGAGTTCGGTGTAGCGATACTTCGCGGGCCCGAAACCACCGAGAATTGATCCTCCCCGCGGTTCCAATCTGAAGATGCCCAAGGAGCAGAGCACGGGCAGGATTTGTTCAAGAACGTACCAATCTCGAACTGAAAAAGGTTGTCTGAGATTAGGTCATGGACTCATTAACGGGCCTTGACGATCGCAATCTCCGTTCACAGGCGCATACCGCTCAACGGTAACGAACTCGGCGAATGACCAGATGTGACATGAAGCGGATGGCCGCGCCTTTGATGTCCGCTTACAGTCTCGGAGCCGACGTAGACTGCGACCCGGCTTTAGGTCCGCTCATGAACATCCCGCTGGCCCTCAGACGATGAGGGAAGCTGATAAGTTTGTGGCACAAGTTAATCGGATAAGGTCGAGGGATAAGGCTGCTGATCAGGGACTGACCTTGCGTGAGCAAGCGATTATCGCGGTGAATCAACAGGTAAACGCCGATTCAACGGCATTGGCCCAGATCATCGGCTCAACGACCTGCCGTCTCGCCGCCGTCGATCGGCAGCGCCACCCCGGTGACGAACCCGGCGTCGTCCGATGCCAGGTACGCGATCGCCTTGGCGACTTCATCGGCGGTCGCGATCCGCTTCATCGGCGCAAATTCCTCGATCTCGCGCCGGGCCGTGGCCGGGTCGTCCGAGGCCTTAACATGGTCCCGCGCCATGTCGGTATCGACCCATCCGGGGCAGACGCAGTTGACCCGGATATCCGGAGCGAGCTCGATCGCCATGGCGCGGGTCAAATTCACGACTCCCCCCTTCGACGCACAGTAGACGGTCGATCCGCCATAACCGAGAAGACCGGCGTTCGAGGCGATATTGACGACCGAGCCGTTGCCCGAGCGGAGCGCGGGCAGGGCCGAACGGGTGCAGAAGAAGGTTCCCTTCAGGTTGATGTCGAGAACCCGGTCCCAATACGTTTCGTCGCACTGCTCGATGGTGGCGTATGAATAGACCCCGGCGCTGTTGACCAGGACATCGAGTCCACCCAGGCCATCGACCGCGACCCCGACGATCGCCTCGCATCCGGCAACGGTTCCGACATCGCCCGGCGCCGCGACGAGCCGGTCCCCGCCACCCATCCCGGCCATCGCCGAGGCCACGGATTGCTCCGTCCGCCCGTTGACCGCGACCCGCGCGCCGAGGTCGAGGAACGCCCGTGCCGTCGCCCAACCGATGCCGCGCGAGGAGCCGGTGACGAGAACCGACTTGTCCTTGAAGTCCATGAGAGTCCTCCTGTCCCTTTGACCGACATTTCCCAGAAAACCACAGGTTTGTGGAAATCATGCCTCCGTACCATCGTCGAGGGAACAGAATTTTCTCCGCAGCCAACCGATGACCTGATTTTTCGGTTTTCCTGTGTTCGGAATGCCATTTGCCCATATTTTCCGTCATTCAGACGCACCCCTCCCGTCATTTTCACCTCGCCGTAGATTTCTTCGGCCTACGCCGGAGCGGGTCTTGGTCGCAAATCATCGATCAGCCGCAGAATTTTCCGGAACAAGTCTCTCGGCACCGCCACCTCGGCCAATTGGAACGTGACGTACCTGCTATGGCTGACCACCTTCGCGCCGATCTTCATCAGCTCCAACCGCTCACGCCGTCACTATCGAGCCGCTGCCTCATCGCCACAAACCCTTCGCCCGGCCCTCAAATCCCCATAGACCGAACAGGCGGCAACGCACAGCGTAACCGTCCCGCGGTTTCCTCCCTTGAGGCTTGTCCGACACCTGCCGTCCGATCCAGTGGCAGGCTCCCCGCCTCGGCAGGCGTCCGACAACCCTTAACAGTTCCGGAAGTTTGCAATGCTGGCGGAGGAAGCTGTCTACCGCCTGGTCGCTATGTCACGTTCCAATTGGCCGAGGTGGCCGTTCCAAGAGACTTGTTCTGGCGCATTCTTCGGTTGATCGACGGGCTGCGGTCAAGACCCGCTCCAGCTTGAGTGCTTGATCGGTCACAGTGGGGAATATCAGAGGAGAGGTGTGTCAGAATGTGAAGAAAAGAGCCGAAATCGGATCAAACTGGGAGCCCTTGTCATCCACCTCCGATCCAGACATCTAGAAATCTTGTTCGCTGCTCCAAGGAAAGGCATCCACGGCTATTATTAAGGCCGATTTCAGGGGTTACCTGGGAAATTTGGACGTATAATGTTCCTAGAATCGAGGTCATTTGGAGAATGCCCGTTAATTGGAGGTAATAAAATGGAAGTTGTGCCTCGAACCTGGGTCGCTGGTACACCACGCACCTGGGGCAACAAACGATACGGGGATCAATGGCTGGAGTGTATGAAGGCAGCGTTAAACCAGTTTTCCCCTCATGAGGCGGACCGTTTTGCCAGATACGAAGTCACTCTCGAATTCCGAATATGGTCTAGTAGCCCGAAATACCACGGGCAGCTAACCATCCATGGGCCTGATCTTGATACCCTCGTGAAGCACACAATTGACGTGATGACGCGACACGAGGGGCTTGGCATAGGGGTTATTGACGACGATTCTTCTATCTATCGAATCTCGTCATCCAAGGAATTGGTAAACAATGACGATGAGACCGGAGCCTGGATCTCCGTCTCAACCATATGAGAATCGACAAGGTTTGACGTTTCCCGCACTTCCCGTATTGCCAACAGTGTTGGCAAGAAAATGGCCGCCCCGGAAAAGTCGAAGCGGCCAAGTCCAATTCTCTGTGGCGTTGTTTTCTACCCGACTCTTCGGTTCGAGAACAACCATATGATGATCGCCAGTGCGATCAAACCGACAACACCGTTGTCGCCCAACGCCTTGATCATTGTGATAAGGTTGTTGACGATGTCGCCCGTGACGAACGAAACCGATTGTCCAAACAAGAGTTGGAGAACGATACCTAGAGCCACCAGCAGTAGCCCGATCTCGATGATCTGGCGAAGCCAGTGCTTGATCTTCTCCCACATTTCGGACATTTATCCCTCCTCACTCGATTGGAGATGCGCAGGATACAATATCTAGGTGACCCTGCAACTTCTTGGCACAATATGTATGGTGCAAACAAGGCCGTCTTGTCCATATGAGCTTTGGGGGGAATAGGTTACTTTTGATGCCAGATTATTGGTAATACGCTTTCCGGCTGTCAACGGCGGAGAAAAAATGGTCCAAATGGCGGAGCAAAACTAGGTCAGTTGGTGTGAGGCCATTCGAGGTGTTGCGGGTCGTCCCGGTAGTCCATAGGAGGGACCCGCGCTGCTTCGTGTAGCGCTTTGCGGTACGCGAAGCGAAGCAGCGCGGGTCCCTCCTATGGACTACCGGGGCAACCGTGGTCTCGGTGGTTGAAGCCTGTCATGTGTTTTTTGGGGATTTCCGCCGTTTTCGGCTTTGATTAAGACGATAGCTCTCGCCGTTCATTTCCAGAATATGGACATGGTGGGTGAGACGGTCCAGCAACGCCCCGGTCAGGCGTTCGGAGCCGAACACCTCCGTCCACTCGTCGAAGGGCAGATTGCTGGTCACCAGGGTGGAGCCACGTTCATAGCGCTGGCTGAACACCTCGAACAGGAGTTCGGCACCCATCAACGATCCCGCCATCCTGTCCGAGATCCAGGATGCCCTGGCGACGGTGGGGTACGCCAACCCGTAGAGCCGGTCTCGAAAGCCGTGGGGAGGCAAGGCATTACATCGCCTCCTCGCGATAGGCCAACCAAACCCCGACGCTGGTAACGGCCAGGCCGAGGAGCGCCCTCGGCTCGAGGACCTCGCCCAGAAACAACCATCCCAAGAGCGCGGTAATCCCCGGCGTAAGATAGAAATTGCTCGCCACCTTTCCGGCCTTGCCGTGGCGGAGCATGAACATCAGCATCACCGGGGCACCGAGGGAGACCACGAGGGCGAGGTAGAAGAGCGTGCCCACCGTGGATGGCGTCCAGGTCACGCTTGCGTCCTCGCCGAGCAGCGTCAGGACCGCGCAAACGACCGCCGCCGAGGCGAGTTGGACCGTGTTCGCGCCGCGCAAGGGAATCTCACGGCAATACTTCCGGTAATACAGGGTTCCAAGGACCAGGGAGATCACGCCGGAAAAGCCCAGGGCCGGCCCGACGAGGTCTGACGGGCGGCGGAACTCGAGACCGAGGACGATGACCACGCCAACGATCCCAAGAGCAAGCCCGATCCACTGCACCGCGCGGAGCCTCTCGCCAAGCATCGGCCCGGCGGCGATCGCCGTTAAAAGCGGGTGGAGCGAGCCGATCAGGGCCATCGTCGAGGCCGGGATGTGCTTCAGGGCCAGATATACCCCCGAAAGGTAGAGCGCGTTCATCAGCACCCCGGCGACGACCAGGTGCGACAACCCGCCATCCTTCCCTATGCCTTCGATCGGGAAAAGCGCCGCCACCGATATCAGGACGACTGCGGCGATGGCGAACCGGAGGGTCAGGAACAACAGGGGCGAGATATCCGGAAGGCCGGCGCGGGTGGCGACGAACGCCGAACTCCAAAGGATGACGAAGACAAACGGAACAGCGCGCGAGATGTTTTGATCCGTCAAGGTCATGGACATGAGCCGCCTATCCACCAGCTAAATCGCTGGCGAGGTTTCAGGCATCGCTAGAGAGAGACAGTCCATCCGGCTGCGAGCAGGATATCGGCAACGATCACCGCCCCCACAACCACCGAGACCAGCCCGGTGGCAATCCGCAGGCCGCCCAGGGTGCGCGGCCCGACCCCGGCGCACGACCTCAGCGACAGGGCGAAGGTCAACGACAACGCAGCCATGCCGAGGGTCGATCCGAGGCCGAACACCGCCAAGTAGGCCAACCCGAGGGCAAGGGTATCGGCGGTACCCGCCACCAGCAGGACCAGTGCCGCTGAGCCGGCCAGCCCGTGGACCAGGCCAACCGCCGCGGCGCGGCGCGGCAGGCCGGCGTGGGGGGGATGACGATGATCGGACGGATCGTGCGCCCCGCCGCCGGGATGGGCATGGATGTGGGCATGCTCGGTGTGGTCGCCGTGGCGGTGGCGGTGAATGTGCACCCGGTTGCGGAGCGCCGAGCGCACCACGTTGGTGCCGAGGCCGATCAGCATCAACCCGACCGCGGCCTCCAAAAAGCGCTCTAGGTCGGCGGAAAACCCGACATCGGCGAGGACCACCACGGTGCCGGCGGTGAACAGGGTCAGCGCGTGGGCGAGCCCCCAGGCCACCCCGACTCGAACCGTCTCGTGGGGCGACCGGCAGCGCACCGCCAGCGTCGCCACGGCCGCCAGGTGGTCGGCATCGAACGCATGGCGGATGCCGAATAGCAAACCGAGGGCAAGGATCGAGATTATTTCCATTTATCCATTATTCCCGTGGCGGCCTTTCCTTGATCAACGGCAGGATGGCGCGGAATTCAGGCGTGTCGCCTCGCTCGAGCCATTCGAAGAGGACCATCTCGGTGGTGACCAGGGTGACCCCCGCCTCCTTCATCCGGCCGATCGCGATCTCGCGGTCGACGGGGTAGCGCGACGACGTCGCGTTGACGACCAGATAGGGGTCGAAACCGGCCATCTTGAGGCTCAGAGTCGTCTGCAACACGCACACGTGGGTCTCGGTCCCGCACACCACCACTTTTCGACGCTTCGAATTATCAAAGTACCGCCCGCAACGCGTCTCCTCGAGCGCCGAGAAATGTATCTTCTCCATCACCGCATCGGGGTCGGCCAGGCCGGAGAGTTCGGAAACCGTGCTTCCGATCCCCTTGGGATAGTGTTCGGTCAGCAGGACAGGCACCTCGAGCCGGTTGGCCGCCGTCATCAGCCGGGAGATATTGGCGACGACCTCCTTCACGCCATCGATCGCCGCGACCAGCTTTTCCTGGACATCGATCACCAGCAGGAAGCTGTCGGCGGATTTCATCAACATCCCGGTCGAGCCTTCCCCGATCACTTACGGCGCGGCGACGGTGGACGGCCGAACAGCGCTTCGCGGGCCGCCGACCAGGCAGCCAACGTTGCGGTGAGCAACGATGCGCCGTCGACGGCAAGTATCCGGACCATGACACCGCACCCGTTGGGCAGGTCGGAGACTCCGACAACGGCGTCCGGAAGATCCCGAACGATACCGCGCAGGCCGGACAACAGGGCATCCCGATGATCCGGGGGACACAGGACGACCATGGTCCCGTGCATCGCGAAGGGACCGTTCACCCCTCTGAGATGGCGAAGGAACATCTCCCCCGTCACCGTGAAGCTGTCCCGGACGCGTAACCGGCCGTCCTCGTCCTCGACTTCCATCAGGTTGTCGAGGAAGCCGAACGGCACGCCCCGGGCGGACGGGTCGTGGCACATGAAGGCATCCGTGCAGACCACGATGGCCGAAGGGTGTCGAACGATCCGCAGCCGCGAGCGCAGTCTGGCGTCCGGGAACAGGATCGTCGGACCGGGCATGTATTCGAGGAATGACCCCTCGCCGACGACCAGGGTGACCCGCTGCTCGGCGGTGCCGGTCCGCATTCCATGGACCACCGTGGCCCCCTGGGTGGTCAGGTGTGCCCGGGCATCGCGGGCCACCTCGATCGCGATCGACAGCCTGTCGTCCTCGAAGATCCCGCCGGCGCTCGACTGGATGTAAAGCGTGGCCATCCCCGGCGGATCGCCATCCAGGTATTGCGGCCGGCAGATATGGAACGGATAGCTGGCGTACTGACCGCCGATGTAGGTTTCGCTGGCCGCCCCCCGGGAGAAGCGAAGCGCCAGCCGACCCTTTCCATTCGGGGCCTGGTCGATGGACGCAAGGGCGGCCGCGGGGAGGGTCTCGACGTTGCCGCTAGCGGTCGAAGAAAACGTCATGGGACAGCTTATCGACGATGGCGTCGATTCCTTCTCCGGCGGCGCAATTGGTCAGCAGCACGGGCCTTCCGCCGCGGACTTCCAGGCCCTCCTCGACCATGCGCTTCAGGTCCGCGCCGACGTAAGGCGCCAGATCGGTCTTGTTGATGACCAACAGGTCCGAGCGGGTGATCCCCGGCCCCTTCTTGCGCGGGATGTCGTCGCCGCCGGCGGTGTCGATCACGAACATCCAGTAGTCGACAAGGTCGAGTGAAAACGTCGAGGCAAGATTGTCCCCGCCGCTCTCGATCAGGATCACCGAGAGTTGCGGGTGGGAATTCGCAAGCTGCTCCGCGGCCTGGATGTTCAACGTCGGGTCCTCTCGTATCGCGGTGTGGGGACAGGCTCCGGTCTCCACCGCGACGACCCGGTCGGGAGCGATCAAGCCACCGCGCCGAAGCCGCTCGCCATCCTCCTGGGTGACGAGGTCGTTGGTCACCACGGCAACCTCCAGGCCGCGGGCCTGGAGGGCCGGGATCAGGCGTTCGATCAGCGCCGTCTTTCCCGAGCCGACTGGTCCGCCGATTCCCACCCGTGCCGGCGATGGCGATTGATCTCCGGGCGCACCGCTCATCTCAGGACATATCGTTGGGCAAGCGGCAGCTCCTTGGCGGGCTTGCAGGTTGCGAGTTCGCCGTCGACGAAGACGTCGAAGGTTTCGGGATCGACACGGATCTCGGGACATATCGAGTTGTGGAGCATGTGCTGCTTGCTGAGCTTCCGCGTGCCCCGCGTCGGCAGCACCATCTTGCGCAAGCCCAACTTGTCGACGATGCCGCGCTCGATCGCCAGCGGGTTGACGAACGAGGCGCTCAGGGCCTGCTTGGCGCGGCCGAAGGCTCCCCACTGGGGGCGCATCTGGAGCGGCTCGCACGTCATCAGGGACGCCGCGCTGTCGCCCATGGCGCCCCACACGATGAACCCGTTCTTGATCACGATTTCGGGCTTGATGCCGAAGAAACCCGGGCGCCAGAGCACGACATCACCCAACTTGCCGGTTTCCAGTGAACCGACGTACTCATCGATGCCGAAGGTTCGCGCCGCGTTGATGGTGTACTTGGCGATGAAACGCTTGATCCGCTCGTTGTCGCCCAGGCGGGTGCTCTCCTCCGGCAGCCGGCCCCGTTGCCCCTTCATCTTCGAGGCGAGCTGCCAGGTGCGGCAGATTACCTCGTTGATCCGGCCCATGCCCTGGCTGTCCGAGCCCAGCATCGAGATCGCGCCGATATCGTGAAAGACATCCTCGGCGGCAATGGTCTGGGCTCGGATCCGGCTCTCGGCGAAAGCGACATCCTCGGGAATCGACGGGTTCAGGTGGTGGCACACCATGGTCATGTCCAGATGCTCGTCGAAGGTATTCACCGTGTACGGGTTGGTCGGGTTGGTCGAGGAGGTAAGGCAATTCGGCTCGCCGGCGACCCGGATGATGTCCGGGGCGTGGCCGCCGCCCGCGCCCTCGGTGTGGTACATGTGGATCGTTCGGCCGTTGATGGCGGACAGGGTGTCTTCCAGGAAACCGCTTTCGTTCAGCGTATCGGTGTGAAGCTGGACCTGGAAGTCGAGCTCGTCGGCGACCGAGAGGCAGGTATCTATTACCGCCGGCATCGCCCCCCAGTCCTCGTGAATCTTCATCCCGAAGCACCCGCCTTCGATCTGGTCGTGGATCGAGCGGGGTTTCGAGGTGTTGCCGCGGCCCAGGAAGCCGAAGTTGATGGGCCAGTGCTCCGCCGACTGCAGCATCTTCCCGACGTTGAACGCGCCGCCGCAGTCGATGCCGACGGTGATCGGTCCTAGGGATCCACCGATCATCGTCGTGATGCCGGAACTGATGGCGTGCTCGCACAGCTGGGCGCTGTCGAAATGGACGTGGACGTCGATGCCGCCCGGTGTCGCGATCATCCCCTCGGAATCCCGCACCGCCGTCGCCGCGCCGCAGATCAGGTTGTTGTCGACGCCATCCATGGTCGCCGGGTTGCCCGCCTTTCCGACGCCGGCGATCCTGCCGTCCTTGAACCCGATGTCGCCTTTCACGACCCCAAGAACCGGATCGATCACCAGCGCGTTGCAAAGCAGCAGGTCCAGCGACCCCATGGCGCTGTCGTACCCCGGGGTCAGGCCGAGGCCGTCGCGCAGGGTCTTGCCGCCGCCGTGCAGGCATTCCTCGCCCGGAACGCCGTGGTCGTGCTCCACTTCGGCAAACAACTCGGTGTCCCCGAGACGGATGGCGTCCCCTGTCGTCGGGCCATACATGTGCGCGTAGTCTTTCCGTGTCATCTTAGCCATGGTTCACGCCCCCTTGAAACCCTGTTCCTTGGCGCGGCGCAGGGCATCGGCCTTTCGACTCGCGCTGCGCACCGAACCGTTGGTCAAACTGTTCAGTCCGTATAGTTCGCCGGAGCCGCCGAATTCGGTCAGCGTCACCTGCTTCGATTCGCCCGGCTCGAAACGGACGGCGGTGCCGGCGGGAATGTCGAGGTGCATGCCAAAGGCCGCCGCGCGGTCGAAATCGAGCGCCTTGTTGGTCTCGAAGAAATGATAGTGGCTGCCCACCTGGACCGGCCGGTCCCCGGTGTTGATCGCCTTGAGGGAGGTGGTGCGCCGCCCGGCGTTGATCTCGATGTTGCCCTGGACGGTAACGATCTCGCCCGGAACGACCGCGTCCTTGGCCGCCTTCTTCTTGCCCGGGCGAATGGGATCGTGGACGGTCACCAGCTTGGTGCCGTCGGGAAACATCCCCTCGACCTGGATCATCGGCATCAGGTCGGCAACGCCCGGCATCACGTCGTCGGTGTCGAGAAGGGTCGACCCGAAAGCAATCAGATCGACAACCGTGCGACCCTCGCGCGCCCCCTCGAGGATCTCATCCGCGATGTAGGCGACCGCCTCCGGGTGGTTGAGCGTCAGCCCCTTGGCCTTGCGTTTTCGCGCCAGTTCGGCCGCCGTGAATATGGTCAGCCGTTCAAGTTCCGTAGGTGTCAACAGCATGTGAAGGCCTCCCTTATTTCCTCTCCCGGTTAGTTCGCAAAAAGCCGTGAATCCGATATCTCGTGACGCATCATCGCGATCTCCGCTTGGGGCGCAAACGCTCCGATCCGATCGATCGAAGGTGGTTCCTGTTCGAGGACCCCGGCGATCACCGGCCCGCTCCGGCTCAGGATCCGCTGGGCGTCCACGTGACCGATGATCCCGAGCCGCAGCGCGGCGCCGAGCAGGGCGGTGCACAGGCCATGCGCCGACAGCGGGCCGATCATGGCCGCCGGGACGCCGACGTGACTCCAGAGCATTCCCTGGACGACCGGCGAATGCCCGGGAGTCTCCCCGGCCATGACTCGGCGTTTGTATCCGTCCGCGCCCCGTGTCCCCAGCCGTTGGTGAACCATCAGCAGCGACAGGCCGCTCTTGCGGGACCCCTCCCGCATCTCGAGGGAAAGGGTTTGGCAGTCGACCCGTTGGTCGATCCCGGCGACCGCGTCGGGATCGTCGGCGGCCCGGTACGCGGCAACGGTCGCCGGCCAGTCGAAGGTTGCCCACCGACAGAGAATCTGGCCCTCGATAAATTCGCTAAGCTGGTCGGCGTCGGCGACCGCCCCTTCGCCGGACAGGGTCTCTATCCCCCAGGAAAACGAAGCCGCGCCGCTGGGGAAGAAGCTGTCGCCGTGCTGAAGGACGGCGAGGATGTCCCGATGATCACTCATCGTCCACACGCTCCGCGCGGCCGTCCAGGAAAAACGGCTCCAGCCGCGCCAGGTAATCTTCCACCGGACCTTCGAGGGCGATCAGCAGGCTTTCCCCCTGGAATTTCACCCGCCAGTGCAAGTTCCCCGCGAAATAGCCGATCTCAAGCGCGGCGGCGGCATCGCAGGGGCGCAGGCACAGCCAATGCTCCTCGACCGTCCGAATGACGATCGCCCGACCTTCCTCGAGGGTCAGGACGGCCCCGTCCCGAAGCCGCTGATCCCGCGGCAAGGAGATCGCGCAGTCCGTCCCCTTGTCGGTCGTCGCCCGAAACCGGTGCCTGAGGACGTCGTTGCCGTCGACCGTCAGATACTCGACCACCCCGGCATGGGCCAGCCGGTGCAGCCGATCCGCAATGCCGGGATCGCTCGTGTATCCAATGATTTCGGTCAATCTGTGCATGGCACTTCTCGTTCCCGCGGGGCGCTCAAATCAGGTGCCCTGGATCGTGTTGCCTCCCTTCGGGAACGCTGCCCGGCCATGAGCGTGCTCAGACGGTCATGTGTTGGTGGACGATCTCGTCCGTAAGCTGGTCGATCGGGCCGCCGGCAACGATCTGGCCCTTTTTCATAATCCCAAACTGGTTTGCCGCGGCGCGGGCGAATATGACCTTCTGCTCGATCAGGATAATGGCCAGTCCGATCTCGCGGTTCAGCATTCGGATCGTTTCCTCGATCTGTTCGACGATGTTGGGCTGAATGCCCTCCGTGGGCTCGTCGAGCAACAGGAGCTTCGGTTGCGCGGCAAGCCCCCGGGCGATCGCCAGTTGCTGTTGCTGACCGCCCGAGAGCAACCCTCCGGGTCGATTGAGGTTGTCCCTCAGATATGGAAATAGCTCCATCACGATCGAAGGAATTTCCCGCTTGCCGTAGGCTCGGGCGTAACAGCCCATGAGGATATTTTCCCGGATCGAAAAGTCGGGGATGATCTCACGGCCCTGTGGAACGTAGGCGACCCCCATCCTCGCCCGTTCATGGGTCGGCAAATTCTTGATATCCTGGCCGTTGAACGAAATCGTTCCTTCCGTCCGGTCGGTAAGGCCCATGATGCATTTGAGCAGCGTCGTCTTGCCGACGCCATTGTGGCCGAGAATCGTAATCACTCCGCCGTCGGGCACCGAGATCGACACGTCATGCAGGATGTGGCTTCGCCCGTAGTACGTATTGATATTGGAAAGCTCAAGCATGTCCGATTCCGCTGCTTCCGAGGTAGGCTTCCACCACGAGCGGGTTGTTTTCTATTTCGGCGACGTTGCCCTCGGCGAGGTTCTTGCCGAGGTGCATGACCGTGATCTTCTCGCAAATGGAGCGCACGAAAATCATGTCGTGCTCGACGACGATGATCGTATGGGAGCCCTTGAGGTTGTTGATGATCTGCGAGGTCTTCTGGGTCTCGTGCCCAGTCATCCCGGCGGTCGGTTCGTCGAGCAGGACAAGCTCGGGCTCCTGCATCAGGATCATGCCGAGCTCGAGCCACTGTGCTTGACCGTGAGAGAGGTTGCCCGCCGTGTTTTCGGCCTCCTCGCGAAGTCCGACCAGATCGAGAACCTCGTTGATGCGATGGCCGTTCTCCTGCTTCCCCGGGCGCACGAAGACGTTACGCCACACCGAGACCTGCTCGCTCGACGCAACCTCGAGGTTATCCCGAAGCGTAAGTTCCTTGAAGAGGCTGGGAACCTGGAATTTCCGTCCGATTCCGGCGCGTGCGATGTCGTGTTCCTGCCAATTGGTGATGTCTCTGCCCTTGAACAGAACCCGACCCCCGGTAACCCGCGTCTTGCTGGTGATGAGGTCCATCAGGGTGGTCTTGCCGGCGCCGTTGGCCCCGATGAGAACTCGAATCTCGCCCTTCTTGATACTCATGTTGAAACCATCTACCGCCTTGAAGCCGCCGAAGTCGACCTCGAGGTTTTCGATTTTCAACACCGGTTCAGTCATCACCGAAGCCCTCGTTCAAACGCGAAGTGTCAGACATTGGTCGAGCGCTTCCGGGCCGTGTCCGCCGAGACCGGCGCCAGCGCCTTGCCCCGATTGTTGAACCTCCGCAGCAGCCAGTCACACCCGTCCTGCGTCAACCCCGCCAATCCTCTCGGCATGACGAGGACGACGAAAATGAAAATCCCGCCGATGATCAGCTGCCACGCCTCGACAAGCACATCCGTTTCGCTGACGGTGGCTCCGATGACGTTCAGCAGGATCGCCCCGAGGCACGCCCCGAGAAGCGAGTGCCGGCCACCGACCGCGGCCCACACCACCATCAAGATACTGAACTCGATGTTCATGAACGTCGGTGATGCGAACTCCGCGGCGATGACGTAGAGCATCCCGGCCAAACCGGCGACGGCCGCCGAGATGCAATAGAAAAACAGCTTGTACTTGGCCACGTCGTAGCCCAGGTGGCGCACCCTTTCCTCGTCGTCCCGGATGGCCTGGAGGATAAGCCCCACCTTGCTGCCCACCAGCCATTTGGCGCCGATCAGAACCAGGCTCAGGAGAATCGCGACCAGGAAGTAGGTCTTTTTCATGTACGGGTCGAACTCGATCCCCATGGCGACGAACCAGCCGAGATCCGTGAGGCCGTTGAAGCCGTTGATGAACGGCTGGGCGTCGATGACCAGAAGCCGGAACAGCAGGCACAGGGCCAGGGTGATGATCGCCACGTAGACGCCGGTGACGCGGGAGCGGAACATGGCGTAGCCCAGCCCGAACGCGATCAACGTCGGCATGACGATTCCCATGGTGACGCCGAACCACTGGTTCAGGAACGGAATCCAAAGGAACGACCCCTTGTTGATGCAACACAAGGCCACCGGGGAATCCGGCTCAGCCGTCCACAACATGAAATCGGGAATCGGTTCGTCGGAACCCTGCATGAGGCTTGTCGCACTGGCCAGCTTCAAGGACATCGCCAGCATGTAGGCGCCGAAGGCAAAGAACAGGCCCTGGCCCAGATTGAGAATGCCGGCATAGCCCCAGGCCAAGCAGATGGCGATGCCGAGCATCCCGAACACCAGGTACTTGGAAATCCGGTTCAACCAGAAATCATCGAGGAATAGCGGCAAAATCAGAATCACCGCGATGAACAACACGTAGGCCCCGTTTTGAAAGAATACTCTCGACAACTTCATGATCATCGTCCCCGGTGAGAAAACAGACCTTGCGGCCTTGCGATGATGATCAGAATGACCGTCCCGAAGACCACCGCCCGGGCGATGATGTCGTTCCAGTAGGTGGCGACCAGAGCTTGAAGTTCTCCGAGAATGCCGGCCCCCGCCACGGTGCCGAGAAGGCTGCCGACCCCGCCGACGACGACCACCAGGAAGCCGTCGATGACCAGCGGCGTGCCCATGCTGGGAAAGGTGGTCTTCAACCCGGCCAGCATCACCCCGGCCATCCCCGCCAGACCCGACCCGAGGGCGAATGTCAAGGAATTGATCCTCTTGTCGTCGATGCCACAGCAGGCGGCCATGCTTCGATTGCGGGAGACGGCCCGCAACTGGGTGCCGAAGGACGTGCGGTAGATCACGAACCACGTCGCGACAAGAAGAACGAGGGTGAACAGAATGATGAACGTGCGATACGGCTGAATGACGAAATCGCCGATCATGACCACCTCGCGCAAGATCCGTGGAACCGGAACGTTCTGCAGGCCGGGGCCGAGCCCCTTCACGTGGATACCGAAAAACGCCAAGCCGAACTCGACCCGCACCGCCTGCTGAATGACGATGGCCACACCCCACGTCGCGAGCAGGGTGTCGATCAACCTGCCGTAGAGCCTACGGACCACCAGCCGTTCGATGGCATACCCCAGCGCCGCCGTTAAGACAAACGCCACCGGAATGGACATGAAGAAGTTGAGTCCCAGGTAGAGCTGGCTCCAGACCGTCGTGTAGGCACCGATCATCACCAACTCGCCATGGGCCATGTTGATCACGCCCATGGCGCCATAGGTGATGGCAAGGCCCAGAGCTACCAGCAGCAGGATCGACGCCAAGCTGAGTCCAAGGAACAGGACTTCCGCCATTTTCCTTCAGCCCCTTTCCAGAGAACTCCCCGCGGGCGAGCGGTGGCACCGCGGATCGCGGTGCCACCAAAGCCCTTGCCAAAAATTATCCTCCCTTGAGTTTGCTGGTGTCGAGTCCCTTCTCGGTGCAATACAGGTTGTCGGTCGTCTCGCCATAGGCCGAGTAGGGAAGCGGGCGGAGCGGTTTCGGGTACTCGTCGATGATCTCCGCCTGGCCGTCGGATTTCCACAACCCGATTCGCGGCGTCAACCAGGTGTGGAGGTTCTCCGGCTCGATTCGCACGCGGCCTTCGGGAGCGTCGACCTCCTGGCCCTTGGCCGCCTCGCGGACCACAAGGGGATGGGTCTCGCCGGCCTTCTCGACCGCCTGGGCCCACAGGAATACCTGGAAATAGGCACATTCCATGGCGTGATAGGTCACCTGTTCCTTGTCCCCGACGAACGACTTGAAGTCCTCGACGAACTTATTGTTGACCGGATTGTTCACCGACTGGAAGTAGGGGAAGGAGGTAAAACTGCCGGCCGAATATTCAGGTCCCATCGCCTGCACCTCGGTCTCGGAATTGACGGTGGCGAAGATCGGCAGCTTGTCGTAGGAGAGGCCCTGGTTGATGAACTCGCGGCGGAAGGCAATGATCGAATCGCCGACGACGTTCGAATACACGCAGTCGACGCGGCCTTCCTTCCACATGGACTTGATCTTGTTGACCATGGCTCCCCATTCGCTGTGACCCAGCTCGAGGTATTCGTCGGCGGCCCACTCGCCCCCTTCCTTCTCGACCAGGATCTTGCACACCTTGGCCATCTCGCGCGGGTACACGTAGTTCGATCCGACGATAAAGAACTTGTTGTAACCCTGTTTGACGATCCAGGGGACGAAGTTTTCCTGCTGCTGGTTCGGCACCGCGCCTGTATAGATCACGTTCTTGGAACACTCGAAGCCTTCGTAGAAGGTTGGATACCAATACAGGTTCTTGCGTTTCTCGAAGACCGGCAGGACGGCCTTGCGGCTTGCCGAGGTGTAGGAGCCGAAGACCGAGGGCACCTTGTCGCCGACCACCAGCTTGTTGGCCTTTTCGTTGAAGGTCTTGGGATCGGAAGCGGGATCCTCGATGATCGGGACGACCTTCCGGCCAAGCACGCCGCCTTTGTCGTTGAGCTGCTTGATCGCCATCTCGGTGACCCGGCTGAGCATCTTCTCGACGATCGCGGTCGTTCCGGTCAGGGAATAAAGGACCCCGACCTTGATGTCCCCCGACGCGGCATAGGCCACATCTGCATTCTTGATCCAGATGTGAGGGAAGCCGGTTGCGACGGCCGCACCTCCAACCAGAGTTCTCTTCAGAAAAGCTCGACGATCAATGAAGTTAGTCATCTCATAACCTCCCTATAAGAGTAGAATTGCCCGTTCTCTGTTGCGACCTAGCGAAAAAAACAAAAAAAGCCTGTGCGCATTCGTCACAGACTTTCTAGGGCCGCTCTGCCCCGGCTCGATGGCGACGCCGCTGCCGCCGTTGTCTTCGCCGCCGGCCGCCTATCTCATTCGGCCGGCGCGCGATCTGTAAGGATTAAATCTGCAGCCTCCCTAGCTGAGCACTCCGTATGGTCTTGGCCTGCTCCACCTTGCGCACCGAACGTAGCGTCTTATCCGGTTTTTTGATTTTTTAATGGAGGCACCCTTCGTAAGAAAAAAGATTACGGGCTACCGCCAGGCTTGTCAACTGTGTCAGTATCATGTGATATTTCCGCTCAATTCCCATAATTATAGCGGCCTGCGGTTCAAGGACAGGGGGCCGCCGGCGGCCGGGTACGCGGCGGCGGCCGGCCCCGAGGCGCCGCTACCCGGCGGTCAGATAGGCGTGGGCCGCGCGCAATACGCTCGGCTCGTCGAAATGCCCGCCGCTGAGCATCAGGCCCACGGGCAGGCCCTTGACGTCGCGACACGGCACGGTGATCGACGGGTGGCCGGTGAGGTCGAAGGCCGCCGTGTTGCGCACCATGTTGAGGGCCTGCGCGATATGGGCGGTGCGGTCCACTTCGGGCATGGGCGGTATCTTGTGCGCGGTTTGCGGCGTCGTCGGCATGAGGACCAGATCGAAGTCTTCGAATACCTTGTCGTAGGCCTCGGTGAGCACCCGCGACAGGTTCTGAGCGCGGCCGTAGAAGACGCCATGGTACTGCTCACGCATGTAGTGAGCGAGGAGGCTGCCGAGCTTCGCGGTGGGCGAAAAGTCGCCGCCGTTGGTTTTGATTGCCCGCGACATCGCCGACATGAGGCGCGTGTTGTACCAGCCCTTGTTCTGGTACGCGGCATGGCCGTGGTAGAAGCTGTCGATTCCGCCCTCGATGGCGACGCAGTTCCAGATCGGCACCACCTTGCGGTGCTCGGGCACCGAGATCTGGGTGATCTTGGCTCCGAGCCCGGCGAGGAACTTGGCCGCCTCCTTCACCGCCTTGTCCACGACCGGCATCGATTCGGGCGTGCCGAAGCCATCCTTGACGACGGCGATGCGCATGCCCTTGACCTTACCGGTGAGGGCGTTGCCGTAGTTCGGCACCCGAATCTTGTCGGGCTGGCGCGGATCGTGACAGGTGTCGTCCTTGCCGGCGATCACCTGCAGCATCAGCACCACGTCCTCGACCGTAAGCGCCATCGGCCCGATGTGGTCGATGGTGTGGTCGAAGCCGACGATCCCGGTATAGGGGACCAGGCCGTGGGTCGGCTTCAGGCCGACGATGCCCGACCAGGCCGCGGGAATGCGAATCGATCCGCCCTGGTCGCCGCCTAAGGCGATGTCGACGATGCCGGTCGCAGGCGCGATCGCCGAGCCGCAGGACGAGCCGCCCGCTGCATGCTTGGCGTTCACCGGGTTGATGCCGACGCCGTAAACCGAGGTGTGGCCAGCGCCCGAGAATGCGAAGTCGTCGGTGTTGAGGATCGCGGTGATGTGCCCGCCGGCCTTGAGGATGCGGCGAACGATGGTGGCGTCGATATCGGGCACATAGTCATAGAGCAGCCGCGACGCGCAGCTGATCGGGATACCGGCGATGCAGATCGTGTCCTTGGTGCCGATCTTCTTGCCCGATAGCGCCCCCCGGCCGCCGCCCGCGGCCTTGACCGAACAGTTGCGCACGACGCCGTTGAGTGGATCGTCCGCAGGGTCGGGCCGCGCGCCCGGGACGCGAACCGCCGGAATCACCTCGCGCACCGGATCGGGATACTGGTCGAGCTCGTCGTAGCCCTCGAGGACCGCCGGCACGAGGTTCATATAGACCTCGACCTCGGCCTCGGTGAGATTGAGATGGTAGCGATCGCTGATGTCGACGAGATCCGCCCTCGACGGTCGTCTGAGTGTCATGGCGTGCCCCCCAGTCCGTCGCTCTCCACCGACAGCGTCGACGCAAACACCGCGCTCCCGCCGAACGGTCCGAGCACGTCGCGGCGCGACGGACGTACCGCTTCAAGTAAATGTCGATGCGTCGCGCTTTGTCAATCGGATTGGAACAGGATGTCGATAGCACATGATCTTACCGGTTTAGGTAGCACACGAATTGACCGATTCTGGAACCGTTCCAACGAGGAGAGCGGTGATGAGTCGGACAACAGTGTTACAGGAGGTCCCGGATCATGCGGTTCGAGGAGATTTACGGTCGTTTTCAAAGGGACCAATTGAGTTGCGAGGAGACGGCGGATTTGCTTGGCGTCTCGGTGAGCAAGTTCGGGCGCCGGCGGACGAGGCGATTGCGTGTGCTCGAGTTGTTCAAGACCCGCTACCGGGCAGCGTGTCGCGCAAGGTGGCCAACCTTGCCGACATCAACTGCCTGATGGTCCGCTGACCGGGACCGGTCCGGACACCCCCGAAACCGCATTCAACGGGCCGCCCCGGCCGCCCCCCTGCCGAGCGGAACCGCCGCGATCCGCTCATCGCAGAGGGAACGTGTTCGCCGCCCCGACGAGGCAACCGGGTTGTGATCCGGATGCCGATTGCGGTAAAAGCCCGAACCGTGCCGCCGCTCGCCGAAGGGCGAAGGCGGTGCGCCGAGATTCCCGTCGAAAAGCCGTCGTCGAAGGATCCTCGGTTTTTTCGGTCATGACCAAAAGCAGGAATTTCGACTCGCGCAACACGTATTATCCATTCGATAAACGGAGATTCGGGAATGAAAGCGGACGATTTCAGGAAATATGCCTGTGAAGTAATTGGAACGTATTCGCTTGTTTTCTTCGCCGCCGGCGCGGTCATGATCAGCGAGGTTACCGATGGCGGACTCGGCGCGATCGGCGCCGGCCTGATCTCGGGTCTGGTGATCACGATCGTCATTTACACCTTCGGGGGGGTATCGGGCGCCCATGTGAACCCGGCGATTTCGATCTCGGCCGTCTATCTCGGCAAGCTCGAGCGGCGGTTGCTCCCCGGCTACGTCATCGCCCAGATGGCGGGTTCGGCGCTGGGCGGCCTGTCACTGCTGTGGGCGGTCGGCGATTACGGCAGCATGGGGGCGAACCTGCCCAACACCCAATTGGGCGTAACCCCGGGTGTTGCCTTCGCTATAGAGTTGTTCCTGTCGTTTCTCCTAATGTGGGTGATCTGCGGTACCGCGTATTTCAGCGGAGCGGAAAAGCCCTTCGCCGGCCTGGCGATCGGAGCCACCGTAGGGATCGAGGTGATGATGATGGGACCCTTCGCCGGCGCGGCAATGAACCCGGCCCGCGCCTTCGGTCCGTATCTTGCCCTCGGGGATTTCACTCATTATTGGATTTACGTGGTCGGCCCCGTGATCGGCATGCTGATCGGCGCGGCCGTCTATCGTTACACCCACGCCCTCGAAGAGGCGCGGATCTGATGGCCGGAATCGGTCGCGCGCCCGGAGCGAAAAAGAGACCGAACCGATGACGACACCAGCCCCGAGCGGCTGTTTTCCGCTGTTTCACGCGGTTTCCCGGGCCGAATGTATCTGCGGCTGTTAATCTTGAACGATTATGATATACTCCTCGTTCGGCTAAAAAAAAACTACGCGTCACTGGCTGACAGGGAGGCCTGGAAACGGTGGCAAGAATCCGTGACGGTGGCGAGCCATGGTCCGTCGGCGTGCTTTGTTCGCAAACTGGGGTCACGTCGGTTATCGAACGGGGCCAGCTTCAGGGCACACTCATCGCGCTTGAGGAAATCAACGCCAATGGCGGCGTCAATGGCCACGAAGTGGTCCCGATTATCTACGATCCGAAATCCGTGCCGAGTAATTTTGCTTGCTACGCCTATCGGCTGCTGACCGAGGACAACATCACCATGATCTTCGGCTGCTACACGTCGAGCAGCCGCAAGGCGGTGTTGCCCGTGGTCGAACGCCACAACGGCCTGCTCTGGTACCCGACCCTGTACGAGGGGTTCGAGTACTCGCCCAACATCATCTACACGGGCGCGGCCCCCAACCAGAACAGCGCCAAGCTCGTCCAATACCTTATCGAGAAATATGGGACCCGGTTCTACCTGGTCGGGTCCGACTACATCTATCCGCGTGAATCGAACCGGATCATGCGGGAGCTTCTGGCCGTTCACGGCGGCACCGTGATCGGCGAACGCTACATCGACCTGCGTGCCGGCCGGCTGGACTTCAAGCCGGTGATTCGCGAGGTGGTGCAATTGCAGCCCGACGTCATCTTTTCGACGGTCGTCGGCGAGTCCACGGCATTCTTCTATCAGTCCTACTCCGAAGCCGGTTTCGACCCGCGGACGATGCCCATCGCCAGCCTGTCGACGTGCGAAGCCGAAATCAAGCTGATGGGCGCCGACGTGGGCGAAGGGCACCTGACCGTTGCGCCGTACTTCGAAAGCGTCGACACCGAGGCCAACCGGTCGTTCGTCTCGAACTACAAGGCCCGTTTCGGCGACGACGAGCAGACCAACATGTGCGTCGAAGCGGCGTATTTCCAGGTTCACGTCTTTGCCAAGGCGCTCGCCCAGGCCAATTCGATGGACCCCGACGTGTTGCGGCCGATGGTCCTGGGCTGCGACTTCGAAGCGCCTCAGGGACATATCGCGATCAACGAAAAGAACAACCACACAGCCCTTTGGACCCGAATCGCCAGGGCAAACCGGAGTGGCGGTTTCGATATCGTGAGGGAATCGCGGGTTCCCCTGGAACCCGATCCCTACATGATGAGCCTCTAGGAGCATCTGTTCCCGACCGGGGAAGGAAGAAGAACGCCGATGTCGTCTCTGGAAACCTTGGCCAAACTCAGGGTCCTGGTGGTCCATCCCGCCGACCCGAACGTCGAACGGCTTACGAACTGCCTTCGGAAGATCTGCTGCGATGTGGAGAAGATGTGGCCGCCGCCGGCCGAGCTGCCCGCCGATGCCGACGTGGTCTACTTCCTGATCGACAAGCGAACGAGAAGTTCTTTGCCGTGGCTCGGCGGCAGGCCGTCAGCGGCCGTCGTCGCCGTGGTCCAACAGGATACCCCCGACGCCGAGTGGTTGCTGACCACGTCGGGCGTCCACGGGGTCATCACCAAACCGATCGATTCGTTCCAAATATTGACAAGCCTCTCCATGGCCCATAGCGTATTCAAATATGAGGGTCGCCTTCATACGAAAGTCCGGAAACTGGAGGAAACGCTACGGTCGATACGCAAGGTGGAGCAAGCGAAGTCGATATTGATGAAGGTAAAAAACATAGAAGAGCAAGAGGCATACGAATACTTGCGCAATAATGCGATGAACAAAGGGCTTCCCATTGGAAGCATTGCATCGGCGGTCATCGATGCCGAAGGGCTTTTTTAGTTAGCTCTTTGTTTCAACGGTTTCGAGTTTTCTTCCGCACTTCGGACCGGATCGAAGGGCGGAATCATCAGGCGGCAGCGGCGTCGCCATCGTAGCGGGACAGAGTTGTCCTCGCAATGGCCTGCAGGAGGTGGCAGGCTTTTATTGTTTTTACCACGGAACGACATCGGTGTGCCTATTGAACGCACCGCTCGGGGGAGACTCGTCAATCGAGAAGTGTGTCGGTCAGTGAACCGAGGGAGACTGGAAAAAAGCAGCGAACGGGTCGAACCAGCGACACAACTAAAAGGAGACAGAACAATGTATCATGGCGATATAGCGAGCAGCAACGATACTATTGGCGTTGCCGTTGTCAACTACAAGATGCCCCGCATCCACACCAAGGAGGAAGTCCTTGCCAGTGCGCGGAACATTGCGACGATGCTCGAAGGCATGAAGACCGGATTGCCGGGAATGGATCTGGTCATTTTCCCGGAGTACAGCACCCACGGGATCATGTACGACCAGAAGGAGATGTACGCGACCGCCTCGACCATCCCCGGCGAGGAAACGGAGATTTTCGCCCAGGCCTGTCGGAACGCAAAGGTGTGGGGCGTGTTCTCCTTGACCGGAGAACAGCACGAGGAGCATCCGAACAAGGCCCCCTACAATACCCTGATCCTGATGAACGATCAGGGCGAGATCGTTCAGAAGTACCGTAAGATCATGCCGTGGGTGCCCATCGAGGGTTGGTATCCGGGGAACTGCACCTACGTTTCCGATGGACCGAAGGGCCTCAAGATAAGCCTGATCATCTGCGATGACGGGAACTTCCCCGAGATCTGGCGCGATTGCGCGATGAGGGGCGCCGAGTTGATCGTTCGCTGCCAGGGCTACATGTACCCGGCCAAGGAGCAGCAGATCCTCATGGCCAAGGCCATGGCCTGGACCAACAACTGCTACGTCGCGGTGGCCAACGCCGCGGGGTTCGACGGTGTCTACACCTACTTCGGTTACTCGGCGATTATCGGCTTCGACGGACGCACCCTTGGATCGTGCGCCGAGGAGGAAAACGGCATCCAATATGCCCAGCTTTCCAAGTCGCTGATTCGCGACGCCCGGAAGAACCAGCAATCGAACAACTTCCTGTTCAAGCTTCTTCACCGGGGCTACACGGGCAAGATCAACTCCGGCGAAGGGGATCGGGGCGAGGCGGTTTGCCCATTCGAGTTCTACTCGAAGTGGGTCACCGATCCTGAAGGCACCCGGGAAATGGTGGAGGCCCTGACCCGCGACACGGTCGGCACCTCCGAGTGCCCGATCGAAGGCATTCCGAACGAAAAGACGGCCCACCGGTAACCACCGAGAGCGGGGGCAGGCCTGGCCTGCCCCCGCGCCCCCATTCGCCGCGGATGTGGTAATTTCCTCGGCTGTCCATTATTTCTCCGGGGAAGACGATGTACGACATATCAACCGCGCGGCCTTCCGTGCCTCATCCATGGCGAACTGACAGATGAATCTGGATGGTTACAGAATCGATCGGGAACCGTATTACCGGCCTCTCGGAAACGAGGTCGCGTTGTTCGAGGCGGCCTACGCCGACCGCATGCCGATCATCCTCAAGGGGCCAACCGGTTGCGGAAAGACCCGTTTCGTCGAATACATGGCCTGGCGGCTGGGAAAGCCGATCATCACCGTTGCCTGCCATGAAGACATGACCGCGTCCGACCTGGTCGGCCGGTTCCTGCTCGACGCCCACGGCACCGTATGGCACGACGGCTCGCTGACCCTGGCGGTTCGTTATGGCGCCATTTGCTATCTCGACGAGATCGTCGAGGCCCGACAGGACACGACGGTCATCATTCATCCGCTGACCGACGACCGCCGGATATTGCCCCTCGAGAAGAAGAACGAACTGGTCAAGGCTCACCTCGATTTCCAGTTGGTGGTTTCGTACAATCCGGGATACCAGAGCGTCTTGAAGGACCTGAAGGAATCGACCAAGCAGCGGTTCGGGGCGATCGATTTCGGGTTCCCACCGCCCGAGATCGAGGCCGAAATCATCTGTTGCGAGGCCAACATCGACCAGGAGGTCGCGATGACCCTGGTCAAGATCGCGGAGATCTCCCGCAACCTCAAGGGCCATGGTCTGGACGAGGGCGCCTCGACCCGCATGCTTATCTATGCCGCGAAGCTCGTGGTCCGGGGTGTGGCGCTCGCCGAGGCATGTCAAGTGGCGGTGGTGTTGCCGATCACCGACGACCCGGACCTTCGCGATGCGCTGACCGAGGCGATCTCGGCGTGCACCTGAACGTGTGAATGTCGACATGGAAGACCTCAAGGCGCTATTTTCAAGCGTTTTTCCGGCGGGCCTACAGGATCAAGGTTACCTGGAGCGGCATTGGCGCGAGGCTCGCGGAACCTTCCCGGGCAAGACGCTGTCGAAATGGCTCGACGCTTGCAGAGACCTTTCCGCCTCGGACCTGAGCGCCAGTTGCGCGCTCATCTATCTGCGCAACGGGCCGGCGTGCGCCAGAATCGTCGGGCCGGAAGCCGTCATCGAGATGGCCAACACCGGCACGGTCCTGGGGAAAATTTCCGGCAACCGCGCCGCGCTGGCCTTGTTTTCGGTCGCCCTGGCCGCGGCCCGGCAACTCAAGGAAGCATTTTCCTTCCTCAGCTGGCTGAAGGTGGTGGAACGCTTGGCGGCGGTGGCCCCGGAATCCCTTCCTGTGCTCCTCGACCGCGTCGAGGGCCTGCTGGGGGAAATGGATGTCGCCGGATTCGAAGCCTGGGCGCTGGCCGGCGTGCGATCCGCGGGCAGGGATCCCCAACGGCGCCTGAACTTCTTCACCTTGGACGATCCCAACGCCAAACGCTGGATGCAGCGGGAAGGGAAGGACGTCACCTTTCCCCACGTCAGACGGCGGCTTCGCGCCTATCTGATCGCGCTTTGGAATTTGCAGGCGTCGCTCCGCCCCCCCCCCGACAGCGGCAACGAGGCCGTTCCCCGGCGGACCAGTTTCGACGGCACCCTGATTTTCGTGCCTGAGGCCTTTCGGGGGTTCGAGGGGCAGAGGGCCGCCGACTTGTTTCGCGCTTCCCTGGCCCATGTCGCGGCGCACATCGTCTTCACCCGGGGAAAGTTTCCGGTCGGAACCCTCAAGCCCGTGCAGGTGGCGTTGGTCTCCTTGATCGAGGACGCCCGGGTGGAGCAGCTGGTCATCCGCGACTTTCCCGGCATGCGGCGCCTGTGGCTGCCGTTCCATGAGGCCAGTGCCTCGGGGGGGTTGGTGGCGCCGGTGCTGATGGCGCGGCTGAGCAGGGCGTTGATCGACCCCGACTACCGAGACGACGATCCCTGGGTGAGGAAAGGCCGCGGCATGTTCTTCGACAGCAAGGGTGAATGGGACAATCCCGCGATCAGCCGGACCATCGGCGACCTGCTGGGCAACGACATCGGCCAGATGCGCGTCCAGTTCAATTCCCGCGCCTATCAGGTGGAACCGCCCTATCGCGATGACAATCAAGGCCTTTGGGACTTCGGCGACCAGGAGCAGGCGCAGTTCGAGGAAGCCGTAGCCGTGGAGTCGGTCCGCCTCGAGCGAAGGGAAACAGATACGCCTCCGCCCGACAATAAGCGCGATCCGGATGATCCGGCACCCCCCGAAGATCCGCAGGTGGGACGCGCCCGACTGGAGATGGCGGAGCTGGATGAGAACGGCATCCCCGTCGCCCGCTATCCGGAATGGGACTATGCCATCGGTTTCGATCGTCCCGAATGGACCACCGTCCACGAATGTCCCATCCGAGCGGCCAATCCCGGCATCATCGACCGAATCCTGGAGGACCATCCGGTGATCCTTCACCGGGTCACTTCGCTGATCCACTCGGCCAAGGTCGGCCGGCCGCTCCGGGTCCGCCGGCAGCCGGAAGGAGACCACCTGGACCTGGACGCCTGCATCCAGGTAAAGGTCAACTGGCGGATGGGGGAGACGCCGGACTCGCGGATCTACGTATCCTCGATCCGCCAACACCGGGACCTGTCGGTTCTCCTGCTGCTCGACATCTCGGAATCGACCAACGACCTGGTCCCCGGAAACGGCTCCAGCGTGCTGGCTCTGGAACGCCAGGCGACGGCATTCATCGCCCACGCCATGGTCGGGTTGCGGGACCCGTTCGCCATCCACGCCTTCTGTTCCAACGGTCGCGAGAAGGTGAACTATTTCAGCATCAAGGACTTCGATGCCCCCTACGATGACGGGGCCAAGTCGCGCCTCGCGGGGTTGAGCGCCGGGTTGTCGACGCGGATCGGCGCCGCCCTGCGACATGCCGGTTCGAAGCTGTCGTTGCGGCTGACCCATCGCCGGCTTCTCCTGGTAATCACCGATGGCGAGCCCTTCGACATCGACGTGAACGATCAGCGGTATCTGGTTGAAGATGCCCGCAAGGCGGTCATGGGTCTGAGGCAGGCTGGCATCGATGTCTTTTGCGTCGGGCTGGAAACGGGTGGCGACAACTACCTGCAAAAGGTCTTCGGCCGCCGGAACTATCTGTTGATCGATCGGGTGGATCGGCTTCCGGAAAAATTGCCGATGCTTTACTTCCGCCTCACGGCCTGAGGGCGGCTATGGGAATGGAACAGATCGGTGGATTTTAAGCCGGTTCGCCCCTTACATCGGCAGGCCGTCAAACCCTATCCAGAGCGTCCCCTTCTCCCGCCACTCCTTGAGGGTGATGAAGTTGGCAAGGACATTCCAAAGCTTATGGAGCGCGGATTGAAGCGGCGAGCTTACATCACATGAACTCATCCCCTCGGATTCCGAAGAGTCCGCTCCTACAGGGCCGGTCCCCAGCAGGGCGATTTCGGATTCGATCACCTTCATTGCGGTGATCGCCGAAACCGCCAGCGTTCTTTGCTTTTCGCGTTGTTCGTCGAAGCGAGCGCGCCAAGCGCGCCCATGAGCCTCGCTTCGGCATCCTCGATGCGCCTGACGGAGGCGATGACCTTCTCCGCGAGGCGTGGTTCCAACGATTCCGAATATTTGCCGAAGGCATCGACAATTTCGTTCAAGTCGTTTTCGATTGACACGCGCCCGCTGTTGACCAGTTTCCCCAGCGCCATCATCGCGTCCTGATCCATCTTCGCTTCCAGCCGGGTCCTTTCCCAGACTCGATGTGTCAAGATCTCCTCGCCCGCCATGCGCCGGCATCCAAGCCGCCAAGCAGTGCGCTTACCAGGAAGCTGCAGGCGTCGAAAGCGGTCCGGAGATCAGGGTCTCATGGGAACATTATGATTCATCGCCGCCGACAACAACGCGGTATCGCAGTAGTGCTTGTAACTGATCATCTTGCCGCCGGCCTCGGACCAAATGTGTACGGTTTCCATCTCCACGTCCTTGCCGGTTTCGCTCGACCGGGTAACGTACCTTCCGGTGACCACGATGTTGTTGTCGTCCACTTCGATGAAGCGGTCCGGATGCACTTCCCAGAATTCGAAGTGCTTGCCGAGATTTTCGAAGAAGGCCTTGGTGGCGGCGAGCCCGTCGTAGTCGCCGCCATACGGGAAACCGCGCATGATCGAGAACTGGATATCGTCGGCGAAGACGAGGCCCAGATCGTCGCCCGCGTTGACGACCTCATAAAACCGCTCGGCGATGGCTTTGATGTTCGAACTCATGATTTGGCTCCTTTCCTTTCTGTGTTGGCCTTTCCAGATGTGTCTCCGAGGGTACGCATTCGCCGTCCTTTCCTAGGCGGTCAGGCGGCGGCCGTCAACCGGATGGTTATTGAACGGAAAATCGATCCCTGCCTGTCGGAAAACCTTTAGGGGCTGTCCTAGCTACTCAACCGCCTCACCGAAGTATATGCCCGGAACCGGTTCTGCACGGCCATGGCGGTCGAGAAACGTTTTTCCGAATATTGAGGTAAGAAAAGGGCGTCTGATTCCTTGGCGCACCCATGTCTGTTCTGGGAAAAAAACCGGCGGTCGGCACCCCTTCCAGGCAGGGCGAGTCCGCTGTCAGAGGTCAAGCTGACGAAACTCAGTGGAAAGCAGACCCGTCTATATCCCATAACAGCAAGTAGGACTGCGAGTGCGTCAATATGTTGTCATTGATTGGCCCTGTCAGAGGGGGTCCAGAATCAGATTCTAGTTACAGTACCTACTGTCCTCTGCTAAGTATATTTGCTTGGCAGGCGTTGGAGGGGGCTGTGCGCATCGAGGATAAGTTTCGAAAAGCCGTTGTCTATGTTGGCATAAAAAAGGGCGGGAACTTTGTGCCGTTAGGCACCGGGTTTGTTGCGATCAACTTTATCGATGATTATGGGTTTCAACAAATAGTGACAGCCAAGCACATTTTTGATGGCATTGACGACGACGAAATATACCTTCGTGTAAATCGGCTTGATGGAAGAGCCGAAGTTTTACCCCTTGCGCGTGATAGTTGGCTCGAACATCCGGACCCAGCTGTTGACTTGACAATATGCGGCACAGGTATCCCGCACGATCAATTTGATATTCTTCATTTGAGTCTGGAATCTTCGCAAGATTCAATGGTGCTTGTGGATTATTCGTTGGATACAAGTCCGATTGGCTTGGGCGACGAAGTGTTCATCGCGGGGATGTTCATAGGGCGCCTTGGAGAGGTGAGGAATTTACCGATCATTAGGACGGGTACTATCGCTGCGATGCCCGAAGAAAAAATCAAAACTACATACGGGCTTCACGAAGCGTATCTGATAGAAGCACGGTCAATTGATGGCCTAAGTGGGTCTCCGGTGTTTGCCGCAACTTCGTTGTCATTCGTTCAGGACGGAAAAGTCGGCATAGCATCCGGGGTTGCGGTCTATCTGATTGGAATGCTTCTCGGGCATACGCAGGTAATCAATCCGTCAGAGATAATCGAGATTGCTCAAACCGCAGAAAAACCAAAAGAAACAAAGGACGCCATTGTTCCTCTAAATACGGGGATCGGATTGGTGTTGCCGATTTCGGCGGTTATCGAGGCCGTCGAACAACCAAAATTAAATCAGATCAGGATAGATGCCTTGGAAAACAAGCGAAAAACTAGCGGCTATATTGCTGATTCGGTTGCCGTTTCTGATACGGCACTTCCCACCACGGACGAAAACCCACAGCATCGAGAGGATTTCAATTCTCTGTTAGATGCGGCAACCGCAGGGAATAAATCAGGCCCTGAAACATCGTAGCGTGGCCTTCTTTCCGCATGTTGTAGCGGTATGAAAACTCGGAAATGTACTTCCAAAGGTGCTTGGGGCTCGCGTGGACATGCGTTCCACGGATGCTTCGCTTTAGCTGGCTCCAATAACCTTCAAGGCTGTTAACGTGGTGGATGCCGGAAACGTATTCCTTGGCGCTGTGCTGGACCTTGCCGTGTTTGTAACCCCACTTGGCAAGATCGTGATAGGCAACCCATTCATCGGATGAAACAATCGAGCCGCGTTGTACATTCTTCATCACGATAGGTGCGAGGGTTTTCCGCCTAGCGTTGGGAACTGGTCCGGCCCGGACAGAGCCACCGCGTTCAAGCATACCGAATACGGTTGTCTTGCCCTTAGCCCCACGTCCGGTGAAGCCTTTGATTTTCGGCTTTCGTCCGCCAACATAGGTTTCGTCAATTTCAACATGGCCGGAGAGGGGGCTATCGTCGTCGGCGTTCGCCATGAGTTTGCGGAGTTCGTGGGCAATCCGCCACGCCGTCTTGTAGGTCACACCTAACTGGCGCTGCAATTCCTTTGCGGATACGCCGTTCTTGCTCGCCGTGAGCAGATACATCGCAAAAAACCACTTTTGTAGGGACGTGCGCGACTTCTCAAACGGCGTGTTGGCGCAGGGATAGACGTGGTGTCCACAAGCCTGACATGCGTAGGCGCGGCGCTTGGTAATGCGATGGAACTTAGTTTCGGAGCCGCAACCTGGACAGAACGAGGCCTTGCCGAATTTCAGTTCCATGATCTTGTCAAGGCAAGCCTCATCGGTTGGGTATTCCTTGAGGAACTCTTGAAAGGTGTACTGCATGGTTTGATCCTTTCCTTGCTTACAAGGGATAGCCTAGCAGGGTGCTTACTTGCTGTCAAGGGATAAACGCCAGCAGACATTCGGGCTGAACGTCGGCTTGCTGTGGGCGCTGGCGTACCGGCTGTACAGCATAGACTACGTTGACGAGGAAGCCGTTGCGAGGGATGCTCGTATCGGGATGTGGCGCGGTGAGTTCGTGCCGCCGTGTTGTACGAGGCCCAGGGCCGCTACTCCGATGCCGACTCCCTCTAATTGCGCTCCCTGACGATCTCGGAGAAGGGACAGTATGACTGCCGACGAGGCGAGACGTAGACGAGAGCTCGGCAACGCCGAAATTCGGCAAATTGCTGATGTGCTCGTCGGTGTGCGGTGTGAACCGGCGTGGAATATTGACCCCTTAGCGGGGGTTATCGGCGTCCAA